>NZ_ML214297.1:1648890-1949557 GCF_004698125.1 Halosimplex halophilum | reverse complement strand
CCGGGCCATCAGCGCGTAGGCGCCGGGGAAGGTCATCCCGGCGCGGATCTCGTAGAGGTCGTCGGCGGCGATCGAGAGGGCGTCCGTCGCGCCGGCGGTGCCGATGTTCGTCATGCGCTCGCTCCCCCCGACGAGGATCACGTCCGCCTCGCCGCTGCGGAGGTGTCTGACCGCCTCGCGGACCGCCGCGCCGCTGGAGGCGCAGGCGGCCTCGTAGCGTGTCGCCGGCACGTCGAGGCCGACGGCCTCGGCCATCAGCGGGGCCTGGTGGCCCTGGTGTTCGGCGAGTTCGCCCATGAAGTTACCATAAAATAGCGCCTCGACGTCGCCGGGGTCGACCCCCGAGTCGTCGAGCGCCGCCAGGCCGGCCTCCGCGAACAGGTCCCGGCCCGTCCGCTCGGAGTGCTCCCCGAAGTCGGTCAACCCGACGCCGGTGACGCGTGGGTGGCTCATCGACTACCCGTAGGGACTCCAGGCGGTAAAAGACGCGCGTTCACGTGTAAACCGGACGCACGATCATGTCGTACTCCGGCGGTCCGTGCGGCCGTGTGACGACGCGTCCGCGGCTGGCGGTTCCGCTCGCCCGTCAGTCGGCGACCCGTTCGAGGTGTCCGTCGTGGAGCCAGGCCCGGTACGCCCCCCGGAGTCCCCGCGGGTCGCGCAGGCGGAGGAACGTGTGGGGGAACTTTCCGGGGAGCATCACGTCGGCGGTGTGTAGCGGTTCGTCGGGGAGCCCGCCGTCGCCGCGATAGTCGGCCGCCAGCGGGTCGAAGGCGGCGCCGAACTCGGGAGTGTGGCCCGCCTGGTGGACCCGGACGACGGTCGGGGCCCGCGGGACGACGTACACGTCGTCGCCGAGGGTGTACCCCCGCAGGAAGTCCGACTCGACCCACAGCCGGACGCCGCGGAACAGCGACCCCTCGTCGGGACCGGCGTCGGCCGACCCTTCGGGGCTGTGGTGGGCGTCGAACCCGCGGAGGTAGTCGGGCCAGGACCGCTCGTGTTCGGTCACCGCCGGGGCGTCGGTCGAGTGGTCGGCCGCCGAGGTGTCGGTCGCCGGTCCGCTCGCGGTCGGGGACGACCCGGCGGGGGGAACCGGCTCGCGGGCGGTGACGACCCGGTTCCAGGCGGCGACGACCGGGACCGCCAGCAGCCCGACCGCCGTCAGCAGGAGGGCGCGGACGGTCGAACGTGTCATACCTGCTATCGCTCGACAGTCCGGCATATGTCTTGTGGCGTGACAGCTATGTCGGCGGCCGCCCTCGTACCGCCGTGCGCGTCGTCCTGTTCACCTCGGCGGAGCCGCTGTACCTCCCGCGGTACCTCCGGCCGGTGGTCCGCTCCCACGCCGACTCGATCGCCGCGATCGTCGTCGCCCCGCCCCGGAAGCCGCGACACGAGCAGGTGCGGGACTACATGCGAGCCCTCGGCCCGGGCGCCTTCCCGCGGATGGGCCTGCGCTTCGCCCGCGGGGCGGTCTTCGACGCGCTCCCGCCGGGGCTCCAGCGGGCCGCGACCGGCCGCTACCACGGCGTCGCCTCGCTCGCCCGCGACCACGGCGTCCCGGTCCGGCGCGTCCCCGACACCGCCGACGGGGAGTTTCTCGACTGGTATCGCGGGGTCGACCCGGACGTGGCGCTCTCGATTATCTGCGGACAGCGGTTGCCCCGGGCGGTCCTCGACGTGCCCGACTACGCCGTCAACGTCCACGGGTCGCTGCTCCCGAACTACCGCGGACGCGCGACGGCGTTCTGGCCGCTGTACTACGGCGACGACGAGTCCGGCGTCACCGCCCACCTGATGACCGACGAGTTCGACGCCGGCCCCATAATCGAACAGCGCTCGTTCCCGATCGCCGACGGCGACTCGATGCACGACCTGTCGCTGAAGATCGCGGAGACCGGCGGGCCGCTGGCGGTCTCCCTCCTCGACCGCTACCCCGCGTTCGAGACGCGCCCGAACCCCACCGGCCCCGAGGACTACCACACCCTCCCGACGCCCGCCGAACGCCGCGAGTTCCGCCGGCGGGGCAACGCTTTCCTGTGAGCGTCGCCGCCCGACCGACCTACACCCCGTGTCGCCGCCCTACATCCCCATGTCCTCGGCGGCCTCGGGGACCGGCAGGTCGTGCGGGGCGACGCCGAGCAGTTCGGCGGCGTGGTCCAGCGCCATGTCGAACCCGTAGTACCGCTCCAGTTCGTCGCCGTCGGCGGTCGGCCGGACCTTCAGCATGGCGTACCCCTCGGTGTTCTGGGCGACGGCGGCGGTCGCCCCGTCGCGCTCGAAGGTCAGCAGGCGCTCGGTCTCGGTCTCCTCGTAGCGGGCCGTGATCCCCTCGTTCGTCGCGGTCGCGTCGGTCATTGGCGGATCTGTGGACCGGTGATAGTCGTAGCCTTCGATCCCCGGTCGCAACACCCGCGTTCTCCGGTCCACCTCGTACGGCCTCGAATCGCAAGAGTCGAACGGCCCCGGTGCGACACTCGACCCATGACCAAGTGGCTCCAGAGCGGGCGCCGTCGGGATCTGTGCGTCATCCTCGCCGGGGAGGGACCGCTCAACGGCCAGGCGCTCAAGTCGCGGCTCGAATCCCACTACGACGAGCGGATCGACCCGAAGTCGTTCTACGGCGCGCTGGACACGCTCGTCGACAACGGCCACCTCGAACTCCGGGAGTCGGGCATCCACGACGAGTACGCGCTGACCGACGCCGGCCGCCGGATGGTCGACGAGCAGTTCGCGTGGATGGCCGACCACCTCGACGGGGAGTAGGTCGGCTCTCGGCACGCGCCACCCCGTCGCGGGTCACGACTCGACGGTCACGTCTCGGCGGTCAGGACGACGACCTGATTGGGCCGCTCCGGGGGGTCCAGCGGAAGGTCCGTGTCGCCCTCGACCGTCTCGTCGTCCGTCCACGCGGCCGACTCGGCGTCGAGGGTCCGGCGTCGATACGACCCCGCGTCGAGGTCGAGTGTCGCGTTCCCCCCGTCGGGGACGTAGACCACGTAGGCCTCGCCCGGGTCGGCCGCGCAGTAGGCTTCGTCGGGAGCGGCGTCTCCCAGAAGGTCCCCCCGCGGCGGCAGGGCGGTGAGGTCGACGACTTCCTCGATCGCCCGGACCGACCGGATCTGGGTCAGCGCCCGCTCGCTCCCGCCGATCCCCCAGCCCTCGTCGCCCTCGGCGACCCGCCGGTGGAACCGGCAGGCGGCGCACCCGCCGAGGACGTTCCGCCAGAACCACCGCACCGCCTGGTCGGCGGTCCCGGCGGCCTCCTTCCCGCCGTCGAACCCCCCGTAGATCTTCACGTTGTTGAACGGCCGCGGCCCGACGGCGTCTTCGACCTCCCCGCGCCACGCCTGGAGGTTATCCCAGTGGTCCTGCCCGGTCGCTCCCGCAGAGAGCTGGTTGTGCTGGGACACCTCGACGTACGAGAACGCGTCAGGGTGCTCGACGACCTTTTCGACCGAGTCCTCCGGCGTCATGTTCATGTTGGCGACCTCGACGCCGACGCCGCGCTCGTCGGCCCGGTCCAGCACGTGCTCGGCCCAGTGCAGTTCCCACTCGATCCCCGCCCATCCCTCGTTGGTGACGTTGTAGAGGACGTGCCCGTGGTCGAACGTGTGGTCGAGGACGCGGTCGACGAACCGCTCCTGGTGGGCGAGCACGGGGTCGTTGCCCTCCTCGACCGTGCGGAAGAAGGCGATCCGGTCCCGCCAGTGGTCGCCGCCCGTCTCGGGGAGCGAACCCTCGGGGAGCGTGTCGTTGTTGACCGGGTTCCAGGCGTGGGACTCCCACCTGTCCCCGACGAGGTCGTGCTGGTCCCAGAGCGTCAGTTCGACGACGATGTCGCGCTCGGCGGTCGCGGCGAGGAACGCATCGAGCCGGTCCCAGTACTCGTCGTTCCACCGTTCGAGGTCGTACGTGCCGTCGTCGTGCCGTGCGAACGGCGACACGTCCCCGTCCTTGCGGTCCGACATGGTGTTGCGGACGAAGTTCCCGCCGGCGTCGACGAGGTCGTCGAGGTGGGCCTCCAGTCGCTCGCCGGTCCACTGGAAGAGGTTGTCCCTGTCCGTCCCGCCGAGGAGCAGCGTCGGTCCGTCGCCGTCCGACCAGTACCACGGGTTCTCGGGGTTCGGCCTGACGCGGTCGGTCATAGGCCGACCGTCGCGGGAACTCGGCATAAATCGCCCGCTGGCGCACAGCCTCTCCGAGATGGCACGCTTTTACCCGCGGCGACCCCAGTTCCGGTATGGTCACCAGGGACGCCACGTGGGCGTACCGCGACGAGTTCGGCGACGAGTTCGCCCGCACGTACTTCCGGCGGTTCGGCGAGGGGGTCGTCTCCAGCGTCGGCGTCGGCACCTACCTCGGGGACCCGACCGACGAGGCCGACGACGCCTACCGCGAGGCGATCGTCGAGGCGCTCCAGTCGGGGATCAACGTCGTCGACACGGCGATCAACTACCGGAACCAGCGCAGCGAGCGGGTCGTCGGCGAGGCCATCGACGCGGCCGAGGTCGACCGGGAGGCCGTCCTCGTCGCCACGAAGGGCGGGTTCGTCCCCTTCGACGGCGAGCGTCCGGAGAACCCCGGCCGGTGGATCCGCGAGGAGTACGTCGACACGGGGATCGTCGACGCCGACGACCTGGTCGCCGGGCAACACTGCATCGCACCCGGGTACATCGACGACCAGCTCGACCGCTCGCTGGACAACCTCGATCTTGACACGATCGACCTGTACTACGTCCACAACCCCGAGACGCAGCTGGCCGACCGCTCGGCCGAGGCGGTCTACGACCGGCTGGAGGACACGTTCACGCGGCTGGAGGAGCGGGCCGCCGAGGGGGACATCCGCCAGTACGGCGTGGCGACGTGGGAGGCGCTACGCGTCCCCGCAGAGGACGACAGCCACCTGTCGCTGGCGGAGATAGTTTCGCGGGCCCGCGAGGCGGCCAAGCGGGCGAACAACGCGGCGACGCACTTCCGGGCGGTCCAGCTCCCGTTCAACGTCGTGATGGCCGACGCGTTCACCGTCGAGGCCCAGGAGGGGTCCGAGGGCGCCCAGTCGACGCTGTGGTTCGCCCACGACGCGGGGCTGAACGTGTTCACGAGCGCGTCGCTGGCCCAGGGGAAGCTCGCCCGCGCGGGGCTGCCCGAGGAGGTGGCCGAGCGGGTCGAGGGCGAGACGAGCGCCCAGAAGGCGATCAACTTCGCCCGGAGCGCGCCGGGGGTGACGTGCTCGCTGGTCGGGATGGGCTCGCCCGACCACGTCGCGGAGAACGTCGCGGCGGGGACCCACCCGCCGCTCGGCGCGGATTCGTTCGACGCCGTCTTCGAGTAAGTAGCGCGAAGGCGTCCCCCCGGCGTCACCCGGCGAGCGGTCACCCCACCTGCTTCCACTTGCTGTCGCACTCCGGACAGACCCGGACGGTGCCGACCTCGTCGGGGTCGTTCTCGGTCGCGAGCTCCTCCCCGCACTCGCTGCAGGCCAGGCGTTCGTAGACGTCTTTCTCGATCTCGCCCGAACGCAGCCCCTTCCGGACCGATTTCATGCGCGGGGGTACGACACCGACTCTGAAAAACCCCATGCATAGATCCGACACACCACGGTCGGACGCGGTCGCCGACCGTCCGAGTGCGGTCGGACGACAGCCCGTGTCGCGGACGGTGCCGCCGAGTTCGCAACCCTTGAAGGGCAGCGGACGAACCCCGTGGTGTGACGCGCCGCCAGCTGTTCGGGTCGCTCTGTGCGATGGTGTTCGTCGTCAACCTCGGGCGGGTCGTCTTCGCGCCGCTGCTGGACCCGCTGCGAGCGGCGCTGACCGTTGACGCCGCGGCCGTCGGCCTGCTCGCGTCGCTCGTCTGGGTCGGCAGCGCCGTCCCGCGGATCCCGACGGGCTACCTGCTCACGCGGGTCCCGCGCCACTACGTCGTCTTCGCGACGGGCGCGACGCTCACCGCCGCGACCGCGCTGGCGTCGGTCGCGCCGGGCATCCGCGCGCTCCAGGCCGCCGCCCTGCTGATGGGGGCGGCCGGCGGCGCCTACTTCATCGCCGCGAACCCGCTGGTCAGCGAGCTGTTCCCCTCGCGCGTCGGCTCGGCGCTGGGGGTCCACGGGACGGCGGCGCAACTGGCCGCGGTCGGCGCGCCGCTGTTCGTCACCGCCGTCCTCGCGCGCGGGGAGTGGCCGCTGACCTTCCGGATCATGGCCGCGGTCACCGCCGTCGCGACCGTCCTGTTCACCGTCGCGGCCTGGCGGACGGACCTGCCGGCCGCCGGCACCGAGGACCGACACCTCCTCGTCGCTGTCCGCGAGCAGTGGCGGCTGGTCCTCGCCGGCGTCGTCATGCTCGGCGCCACCGGCTTCGTCTGGCAGGGCGTGTTCAACTTCTACCCCACCTACCTCGCCGAGACGAAATCGCTCACGGAGTCGACCGCGCGGACGGTCCTCTCGGTGGTCTTCGGCGCCGGCGTCCCGGCGATGGCGCTGTCGGGCCGGCTGGCCGACCGCCTCGACATCGTCCGGTACATCCTCGCGCTCCTCGGCGGCTTCGTCGTCACCGTCCTCGCGCTGACGACCGTCTCCGGGCTCGTCGCCGTGGTCGCGGTCAGCCTCGTCCTCGGGTACGTCACCCACAGCCTGTTCCCGGCGATGGACACCTACCTGCTGGGGTCGCTGCCGGATCGGCACCGCGCGAGCGCCTACGCCGCCTACTCGGGGACGATGATGTTCGTCCAGGCCGGCGGCTCCTACGCCGTCGGGTTCCTCCGGGACGCGCAGGTGGCGTTCGACCTCATCTTCCGGTCGTTCGCCGGCGGCCTCGTCGTCGTCCTCGCCGCGCTCCTCGTCGCCCACGCGATGGGACGGCTCCCCCACGGCGCGCGATCGTGACCGACCGCGACCGCGAGGGGCCGCGACCGCCCGGAGGCCGGTCCGTACTCGCCGGAATAGCGGGCTATATGGGCGTCGAGTCGCTAGCCGGCGTCGATGGAGTACGTCCAGGAGCGGGTGGCGACGCTGCACGACTTCGGCGGCGCGGCCCCCGAGGCGCCGGTCGACCGCGCGACGGTCGTCGTGCCGCTGACCGACCGCGACCACGCCAGCCTCGCCGCCGAGCGCGTGCTCTCGACGCTCGGCGAGGTCGGTCCCGAGTCCGTCGTCGTCGCGCTGCGCGCCGACGAGGGGAAAGTCGAGGCGGTCCGCGAGTGGGTCGACTCCCTCGGCGTCGACGCCGACATTCTGTGGTGCAACGCCCCCGCCGTCCGCGAACTCCTCGGCGACCACGGCCTCAACGGCGAGGCGGGCAAGGGCCGGGACGTGTGGCTCGCGCTCGGCGTCGCCGCCGCCCGCAGCGACCTCGTGGCGGTCCACGACGCCGACGCGACCACCTACGGCCCCGAGCACGTCCCCCGACTGCTCTTCCCGCTCGCCCGCGACTACGAGTTCGTCAAGGGCTACTACGCCCGCGTCGAGAACGACCGCCTCTACGGCCGGCTCTGTCGGCTGTTCTACGAACCCGTCGTCGCCGCGCTCGCCGAGACGACCGACGACCCACTGGTCGAGTACCTGGGCGCGTTCCGCTACGCGCTGGCCGGCGAGTTCGCCGCCACGAGCGACCTCGTCCGGCAGCTCCGCCCGCCCCGCGGGTGGGGGCTGGAGGTCGCCACGCTCGGCGACGCCTTCCGGACGGCCGGCTTCGAGGGCACCGCGCAGGTCGACCTGGGCATCCACGAGCACGACCACCGCGCCGTCAGCGGCCGCGGCGGCCTCTCTGACATGGCCGACGAGGTCGCCGCCGCCCTCTTCGCCGCGCTCGACGACGGCGGGGTCGCCGTCGACTACGACGACCTCCGCGAGCGCTACCGGGCGACCGCCCGCCGTCTGGTCGACCAGTACGCCGCCGACGCCGCGTTCAACGGGCTCGACTACGACCCCGCCGACGAGCGCCGGCAGGTCGACGCCTACGCCGAGTCGGTCCGCGCGCCCGCGGCCGCCGACCGCCTCCCCGCCTGGGTCGAGACGGACCTCGACCCGGACGCGGTCCGCCGGGCCTCCCGCGACGCGCTCGCCGACGCGACCGGCCGCTGAGGACCCCGGACTCACCGGCGGTCCGGCCCGACATGGTGGCCCCGGTCCGCGCAGGAGCGGTGCGGACCCGGCGGTCGTCGCCTCTCCATCCGGAGAGTCGCGCCCCGACCCGTGGACTGAAAGCCCGCGGGGCCGACGGGCCGCCATGGTACGCACCGCGATCAACCTCTACTCGGTTCGCGACCTGGACCTGCCGATGGCGGAGATCCTCGACCGCTGCGCGGCGGCCGGCTACGACGGCGTGCAGTTCTCCGGCGACTTCGGCGGGCTCTCGCCGGCGGAACTGCGCGACGAACTCGACGACAACGACCTCGGCGTGACCGCCTCGCACGTCGACCTCGACGACATGGAGGCCGACGCCGCGAGCGTCGTCGAGGCCCACGAGACCATCGGGGCCGACGGCGCGGTCGTCCCGTGGCTCGACGCCGAGCACTTCCAGTCCCGCGAAGCGGTCGCGGAGACCGCGACGCGGCTGGAGAACGTCGCCGCGAACCTCGCCGACCACGACTTCTCGCTGCACTACCACAACCACGACCACGAGTTCGCCGAGTTCGACGACACCAACGGCTACGACGCCTTCGCCGAGGCCTGCAGCCTCCTGCTGGAGCCCGACGTGGGCTGGATCGAGACGGCGGGCCACGACCCCGTCGAGTACATCGAACGCTACGGCGACCGGGTCGAGATCGTCCACATGAAGGACATGGACGACGGCGAGTTCTGCGAGATCGGCGACGGGGACGTCGACATGCAGGCCTGCGCCGACGCCGCCCGCGAGGCCGACGCCGAGTGGCTCGTCTACGAACACGACGACCCCGAGGACCCGGCCGCGTCCATCGACACCGGCGCCGAGTTCCTCGCCGGGCTGTAGGGCGGCGGGCCGGCGACTGCCGACACCCGCCGGGAGCGGCGGCCGGTCGGCGTCCGCCCGGGGTGCCCGGTTGGCACCCGCCCGCGGCGGGAACCATTAAGTCGGGCGTTTCCAAAGCCCGTGTATGGCACGGGCTGGCGGGCGTCGAGTCGTCGCCGCGGCGGTCGCGGTGTTGCTTCTCACGAGCGCTGTCACCGGGGGCGGCGTCGCGGCCCCCTCGTCGGCCGGGAGCGGTGACACCCGCTCGACCGGGAACGCCTCCGCGTCCGAACCAGGAGCGTTCGCGGCCGACACCGCCGCGGCCGCCGAACTCAGCGAGCCCCCCGAGCGGGTCTCGAAGTCGGTCACGGCGTCGGGCGGGCGCGCGTCGGCCGCGGGGACCGACGCGGTGTTCGCCGACGCGGCGGCGAACATCACGGCGGTCCAGGAACTCCGGCTGACGCCGGGTGAGCGCGGCCAGATCACCGTCGTTCAGCGCTACCGGGTGCCCGACCGGGTTGCGTCGCTGAAGCCCCGGCTCCCCGAGGACGTGACCGTCACGGGGACGACCGGGTTCTCGCGGGGGGACGGGACCGTCTACGAGTGGGACGGTAACACGTCGGCGCCGTCGGTCACGTTCGCGATGGCGGTCAACGAGACGGTCGACCTCGCGGGACCGGAGGGCGCGCGGGGCCGATACCTCTTCGTCGACGCCGGCGAGTGGGCACTGTTCCGCCGGCCGGCGGTGCCGACGAGCTGGTCGTGGAGCGGCGCGGCGCCGGTCGGGATCACGCGCGAGCCGCGGGTCGCGGGCGAGGGCTACGTCGGCGAGTGGCTGGCCTACCTCGGCGCCGTCGAGACGCGCGAGCGGCGGGCCCACGGCCAGCGGTTCGAGCTGGTCGTCCCCGAGCGGGCGACGCTCACCGAGTCGCCCGATGCGGTCTTCGACTCGCTGGCGGCGGCCGGCGACCGGATGCGGGTCGGCGACCGCGACCCGGTCGTGACCGCCTTCGCCGCGCCGACGACGAGCGTCGGCTGGGGCGTGCGCGGGCTGCAGTACGGCGACAGCGACATGTGGGTGCGCGACGCCGAGCCGCTGGCGACCGCCGAGAACACCTGGCTCCACGAGTACGTCCACACCCGCCAGGGCTACGAGGCGGCGCCCTCGGCGCGGTGGACCGACGAGGCGTTCGCCACCTACTACGCCGCCCTGCTGGCGCTGGAGCAGGGCCACGTCGACTACGCGGCGTTCCGCGAGACGCTGCGGCGCGGGACGGCCCGCCCGCAGTCCGACGCGATCCTGACCGAACCAGGGTCGTGGGTCAACGCCGCCAACTACCTGAAGGGCGCGCTCGTCGCCGGGGACACCGACCGCCGGATCCGGCTGGCGACCGACGGGACCCGGTCGCTCCAGTCGGTCTTCTCCGCGATGAACGCCCACTCGGGCCCGGTCGACGCGCGGGTCGTCTTCGGGTCGGTCGGGACGGTCGCCGGCCCCGAGGTCCGGCGGGCGGCGGTCACCTACGCGAGCACCGAGCGAACGCCGGACCTCTGGTCGGCCGAGGTGCACGCCGAGGCGTTCGCGCCGACGCCCGCGCTCGTCGAGGTCGGCCTCGCCGCCGACCCGGACGCGCTGGCCGTGAGCGGTCCCTACCGCAACGCCACCCTCTCGGGGCCGGACCTGACGCTCTACACCGGCGAGACGCTGACGATGACCGGGGGAGTCACGAACGCGGGCGGCGCCGCCGGCGAGTACGAGGCGCGGTTCGTCGTCGACGGGTCGGTCGCCGCGACCGAGAGCGGCACCGTCGCCCCCGGCGAGCGGGTGACCCACCGGTTCGAGCGGGCCTTCGACGAGCCGGGCGAGTACACCGTCGCCGTCGGCGGCGACAGCGTGACCGTCGAGGTGTACGACCCGCCGCGGGCGACCGTGACCGCCCTCTCGGCCAACCGGACGGCCCTGTCCGGCCCGGGCGCCGTCGCGTTCACCGCGACCCTCTCGAACACCCACGGCGTGCCGACCCGCGGGAACGTCACGCTCCGGGGGCCCGACGGCCCGATCATCGACCGACAGCTCGCGCTCGGACCCGGGGAGAACCGGACCGTGACCGGCGTCGCGCGCCTCGACCGCGGCGAGTACGAGTTCACCCTCGGGGAGGCCGACTCGCTGGTCGTGACCGTCGGCGACGTGGGCGGGGAGAGCGGCGACGGCGGCGACGGCGAGTCCGGCGAGGGCGGGAGTTCCGGGTTCGGCCCCGGGTTCGGCCCGCTCGCCGCGCTGGCGGGACTCGCGGGCGCGCTCGCGCTGCTCGCCCGGCGGCGGGAGTGACGGGACGGTCGGGGACCGAGCGGTGCCGTCAGTCTCCGCCCTCGACGGCGTCGAGGACCGCCAGCGTCCGGTCGACGAGCGCGTCGGGCGCCCGCGCGAGGACGAAGGCGATCGGTTCCGACCCGTAACTGCCGCGGTCGACGACGGCGGCGGGCGTGCTCTCGACCGCGTCGAAGGCCGTCTCGACCCCCCACTCGACCGAGTCGGCGCGGTCGTCGGCCGGGTCGAACTCCGCGACCGGGCCGTCGAGGTCGGCCAGCGCCGCGGCGACCGCGTCGCCGTAGCGGAGGTTCGCCGCGAACCGCAGGTCGGGGTCGTGCTCGCGAGCGGCGAGCAGGAGGCGAGCGACGTTGGTCGACGCGCCGAAGCGCACCCCGCGGTTGGGCTCGGCGCCCGACCGCGTCCGGGTGATGCGGCCCTCGACGGCGGCGGTCTCGTCCGGCCGCTCCGCGTAGGGGGTCGCCCCGGCGACGTTCGTCCCGACCTCGGGGACCAGCGGGCCGACGTTCCCGTCGACGAACGCGCGGACGATCCCCTCGACGGCCTCGGCGGTGTCGTCGCGGGCCGCCCGGTCGCGCAGTTCGACCGCGTGGTGGACCGCGCCCGGCCCCTCGCCCACGTCGAGGTTGTAGCGGACCGCCCGCGCGAGGAGGTCGATACCAGACGCGACCGCCGCCTCGATGTCGCCGCCGTGGGCCAGCCGGGTGGCGACGGCCGAGGAGAGCGTGCAGCCCGAGCCGTGGGTGGCGTCGGTGTCGACCCGCGGGTGCCGGAACGTCTCGACGCCGTCGCCGGTGACGAGCACGTCGACCACGTCGTCGGACTCGCCGCCGTCGATGTGTCCGCCCTTCACGAGCGCGGCGTCGGCGCCCGTCTCGACCAGCCGTTCGCCCGCCTCGCGGGCCTCGGCCTCGTCGTCGGGGTCGACTCCGGTCAGGACGGCCGCCTCGTCGGCGTTGGGCGTGACCAGCGTCGCCTCGGCGACCAGGTCCTCGTAGGCCGACTCCGCCGCGCTGGCGAGCAGGCGGTCGCCCGAGGCGGCGACCATCACCGGGTCGACGACCGCCGGCGCCGCGGTCTCGGCGACGCGGTCGGTGACGAGTTCGACCACGTCGGCGGTGGCGAGCATCCCCGTCTTGACCGCGGCCACGTCGAAGTCCGAGACGACGGCGTCGCACTGGGCGTCGATCTCCGCGGTCGGGAGGACGTGCGTGCTCTCGACGCCGGTCGTGTTCTGGGCGGTGACGCTCGTGACCGCCGTCGTCCCGAAGGCGCCGCCGGCCTCGATCGTCTTCAGGTCGGCCTGGATGCCGGCGCCGCCGCCCGAGTCGCTGCCCGCGATCGCGAGGACGACCGGCGGCGAGACCGGCGCTTCCCGTCGTGTCATGTCCGGGTGTTGCCCCGCCGACACCAAATGGCTGACGAGAGGCGCCGCCCGGCGGACCGCGGACCGGCGAGACACGGCACATCCTCCCCGCAGGCGCCTGGCAACTACGCACTAACGGCCGCCGCCCGAAGGTCGGGACATGGAACTGGCCGAACTACAGGAGTACCTCGAACAGTTCGACTACCCCGTCGCCAGCGACGAACTCGCCACAGCCTGCGAGGGCGTCACGATCGAACTCGCCGAGGGCGAGCGCGACCTGGGAGGGCTGCTGGCCCACGCGAGCGCGGACCGCTTCGAGTCCGCCGACGACGCCTACACCGCGGTCCAGAACGACCTCCCGCGCGAGGCCGTCGGCGAACCCTACCAGTCCGAGGGCGAGGGGTAATCGAGCGGACACCGACCGGCGGCGACCCGACGTTCGCCCGTGACTAAGCCCCCTTATACTATATTGAGGATGTGTACCACACCCACGGCAAGGTTTAACTCCCTCAACGACTGGTATCGAAGCGAGCGATGTCCGAGACGCAGCGGCCACCAGAGCGCGCGGCGGAACAGTGCGGGAGCTTCGAGACCATCGACGGCGACCTGGTGCTCTACGACCGGGAGAACGCCAACGCCTGGATCCAGACGAGCTACGCCATCGACTTCGAGGACGTACGCGCGTCGGGACCGGCCGAATAGCCCCGCCTGCCCTTCTCAGCCGACCGTTATCATCGTCACGCCGGCGACGGCGAACGCCGCCGCGGCCAGCCGGACGCGCACGTTCTCCTCGCCGAGGACGACCCCGCCGAGCAGCACCGCGACGACGGCCTGGGTGTTGACCACCGGCGACGCGAGGCTCGCCGACAGCGTCGAGAACGCGAGCATCACGAAGTGCTCGGCGACCGCCAGCAGCAGTCCGACGCCGGCGAACAGGTGGAGGTCCGCGCGGACGCCGCCCTCGCCCCGGTCGGGCCAGCGCCGGGCCGCCAGCGGCGCGAGCGCCAGCGGCACCGCCGCGAACATGACGAGGTTGAACGTCTCCGGGGGCACCCGCAGCTCCTGGGTCAGCACGCGCTTGCCCACGTCGACGACGCCGAATATCGCGGCGCTGGCCAGCGCCAGCTGGGCGGGCCGGGAGTGGACCGCGCGGGCGAACGGGGCCAGTAGCTTCCCCGGCTCGTAGTTGGCGACGTACACCGCCGCCGTCGCGACGAGCACGCCCGCGACCTGGACCGCAGACAGGTGCTCGTCCAGGAAGACGAGTTCGATGGGGAGGACGAACACGGCGACGATCTTGCTGATCGGCGCGACGTAGGACACGTCGCCGACGGCGATCGCCCGGAAGGAGGCGAGGAAGGCCAGTATCGACCCGCCGACGGTGAGCGCGAGCATCCCGACGCCCGGCGCGCCGAAGCCGGCCGGGAGGAGGCGCCCGTCGTTCGCGACCGCGGCGATCGGCAGGTACCACAGCAGCGACGTGGCGAACGTGACCGTGACGTACACCGTCGAGGGGTAGTCGCCGAAGTAGCGCTTGATACAGAACAGGTAGACGCCGAGGATCAGCGACGCCGCGACCGCGTAGCCCAGTCCCGGTTCGAGCCCGAACACGGTCGGGGATTCGCCTCGGCGCCAAAGAGCGTTCCCGTCCGCGCCCGGTCGTGACGACCGACCGAAACCCCGGATTCGGCGCCGGTCCTACACCCCGGGGACGCCGACCCCGGAGAAGACCCCGAGGCCGAGCGGCCCGAGGACGGTGAACACGACGACGAGCGTCAGCCAGGCGACCACCGCGATGGCCGCGGCCTCGACCCAGCCGCCGTCGTACATCAGGTTCAGGACGGCGAGGTAGGCGACGAACGTTAGCGCCGGGCCCAGAAGCGGGATCCAGCCGAAGAAGGTCCCCACGAGCGCCCAGACGAGCGCGCCGACGATGGCCGTCGTGACCGCCTTCTCGTAGCTACTCCCGCCGCCGACCAGCTCGGCGCCCACGTAGATGCCGAACCCGCCGACCAGTACGCCGACGACGAACGTGATCAGTCCCGTAACGAGTCCCATGCGCGAGGACACGATCCCCGCGCTGAAAAAGGTGGGCGTCGGGAACGGGCGCGACTCGCGCCCGAACCCTTATGCGCGCTCCGGCAATATTTGCGAGCATGTTCGACGACGAGGACCTCGCCGCGATCCGGGCGGCCCGCGAGGAGTGGGAGGCCGAGACGCTCGACCCCGTCCTCGACGGCTACGGCGAGCGCTCCGGGCGGTTCGCGACGGTGTCGAACCACGAGGTCGACCGCCTCTACACCCCCGAGGACGTGGCCGATCTGGACTACGAGGAGGACCTGGGCTTCCCCGGAGAGCCACCCTACACCCGGGGAGTGTACCCGACGATGTACCGCGGGCGGACGTGGACGATGCGGCAGTTCGCCGGCTTCGGGACGCCGAGCGAGACCAACGAGCGGTTCCACTACCTCATCGAGGAGGGACAGACCGGCCTCTCGACGGCCTTCGACATGCCGTCGCTGATGGGCCTCGACTCGGACGACCCGATGAGCGACGGCGAGGTCGGCCGGGAGGGGGTCGCCGTCGACACCCTGCGGGACATGGAGATCATCTTCGACGGCATCGACGTGGGCGAGGTCTCCACCTCGTTCACGATCAACCCGAGCGCGCCGGTGATCTACGCGATGTACGTCGCCATCGCCGACCAGCAGGGGGTGCCCCGCGAGGAGATCCGGGGCACCCTCCAGAACGACATGCTCAAGGAGTTCATCGCCCAGAAGGAGTGGGTCGTCCCGCCCCGGCCCTCTCTGGACATCGTCGTCGACACCGTCGAGTTCGCCGTCTCCGAGACGCCGAAGTTCAAACCGATCTCCATCTCCGGCTATCACATCCGCGAGGCCGGCTCGACGGCGATCCAGGAACTCGCGTTCACGCTCGCCGACGGGCTGGCCTACGTCGAGGCCTGCCGCGACCGCGGGCTGGCGGTCGACGAGTTCGCGCCGCAGCTATCCTTCTTCTTCAACTCGCACAACGCTATCTTCGAGGAGGTCGCGAAGTTCCGCGCGGGCCGGCGGATCTGGGCGCGACTGATGGACGAGTGGTACGGCGCCGAGGACGACGCCAGCAAGGCGATGAAGTTCCACACCCAGACGGCCGGCCAGTCGCTGACCGCTCAGCAGCCGCTGAACAACGTCGTCCGGGTGACCATCCAGGCGCTCGCCGGGGTGCTGGGCGGCACCCAGAGCCTCCACACCAACAGCTTCGACGAGGCGCTGGCGCTACCCAGCGAGGACGCGGTCCGGGTCGCTCTGCGCACCCAGCAGATCATCGCCGAGGAGTCCGGCGCCGCCGACATCGTCGACCCGCTCGGCGGGAGTTTCGCCGTCGAGGCCCTGACCGACGAGGTCGAGGAGGAGGCGATGGCGTACATCGAGGAGATCAGGGAGATGGGCGACGGGTCGATGCGGGAGGGCGTCCTGCGGGGCATCGACGAGGGCTACTTCCACCGGGAGATCCAGGACGCGGCCTACGAGTACCAGGAGCGCGTCGAGGACGGCGAGGAGGTCGTCGTCGGCGTCAACGCCTACACCGTCGAGGAGGACACGGAGCCCGAGATCCTGACGGTCGACGAGGAGGTCCAGGCGAAACAGCGCGATCGGCTGGCAGACGTGAAGGCCGAGCGCGACGACGAAGCCGTCGAGGACGCGCTGGCCGCGCTCGACGACGCGATCGAGGCCGACGAGAACGTCATGCCGTACGTCGTCGACGCCGTGAAGGCCTACGCGACGATGGGCGAGATCATGTCGCTGTTCGAGGCCCACCACGGGAGCTACCAGGAGTCGGCCAGCGTCGCCTGAGCGGGGTTCGGGGTAGCGGCCGGGCGGGGGGAGCGCGGCGAGCGGGTCCTACAGCACGTCCTTGTCGACGAACAGGAGGTAGCCGACGACGGGGACGACGACCAGCCAGACGGCCAGCGCGGCGACGGCGTAGGGCGTCGAGACCGCGAGGTAGTCGACCTCGGCGGCCTGCGGGTTGGTGATCAGCGGGTGGAACCGGTCGTCGTTGAACAGCACGTTCACGACCTTCACGTAGGCGTTCAGCGGGTCGAGCCGGCCGAGGTAGAAGTACCACTCGGGGTACGGTCGGACGCCCAGCTCGCCGTCGGGACGGGTGACGTAGAGGCCGCCCCACTGGAGGACGGGCCACAGCCCGCGAAAGAGGACGTAGGTGCTGATGATGCCGGTCGTGACCTGCGTCTCGGAGTCCAGCGTCGCCGAGAGCGCGAGGCCGAAGCCGACGAACAGCAGGCCGAACGCGACGGTGGCGACGGCGAAGAGGAGGAAGGCGGCGGCGTCGGGCTCGCGGAGGACCCCGAAGCCGACGGCGGCGACGACCAGCAGGCCGACCGCGGTCGCCGCGACCAGCAGGGCGGAGCGGCTGAGGTACTTCCCCGCGTAGGCGTCGAACCGGGAGTTCGGGAGCCCGAGGAGAAAGCGGACCGAGCCGCTCTCGCGCTCCTGGATGATCGCGCCGTAGCTGCCGAGCATCGCGATGAACGGGAGGATCACCGAGAGGAGGCTCCCGACGAGCAACATGATCGTGTCGAACGGCGGCGGGTCCCCGCCCGGCGAGGAGAAGTGCGCGAGCGCGACGAGGACGGCGATGCCGGCGGTGAACACGAACATCGTCGCGGCGACGCCCTGGCCCAGCCGCGACCGTCGCACCCCCAGCAGGTCGTCGCGCATGACCGTCCGCCAGCTCATGGCTCGCCCTCCGCCGACGCCGCGGCGGCGTCACGGCCGCCGCGGTCCCCGCGGGGACCGAGCGTCGCCACCTCGAAGATCTCCTCAAGCGAGGGGTCGTCGGTCGTGAAGTCGGCGAAGCCGACGCCGGCCCGCTCGACGCGGTTCAGGGCCCGCAGCTTCGCGTCGCCGCCCCGCGCCGAGACGATGACCTGGTTGTCGGTCGCCTCCGCGGTCTCGACGCCGGAGATGCCGCGCAGGTCGTCGAGGAGGGATTCGGGGGCGCGCTGCTCGACGGTGACGGTGACCGTCGCGGCGTCGAGCTGCGCCCGGAGGTCCGAGACGCTGCCCTCGGTGACCATCCGGCCGTCCTTGAGGATGCCGACGCGGTCGCAGACGGCCTCGACCTGGTCGATGAGGTGGCTGGAGAAGAAGACGGTCGCGCCCCGCCTGTTCTCCTCGCGGATCACGTCGCGCAGCTCGCGGGTGCCGTTGGGGTCCAGCCCCGTCGAGGGCTCGTCGAGCACGAGCAGATCCGGGTCGCCGACCAGCGCCATGCCGATGGCCATCCGCTGGCGCATCCCCTTGGAGAAGCCGCCGGCCGTCCGGTCGGCGGCCTCGGGGATGCCGACGCGTTCGAGGATCGCCATGGGGTCGTCGTCGGCGTCTTTCGCCCGGATGGCGCGCTCGACGTGCTCGCGGGCGGTGATCCGCTCGTAGACGCCGTAGCCCTCCAGCAGGGCGCCGGTTCGCTGGCGGATCCGCTTGCTCTCGGCGCCGGCGTCGTGGCCGAACACGCGGGCCGACCCGGCGGAGGGGTGGGTGAACCCCAGCAGGATGTTGATCGTCGTCGACTTCCCCGCGCCGTTGGGGCCGAGGAAGCCGAATATCTCGCCCTCGGGGACCGAAAAGGACAGGTCGTCGAGGGCGGTCACGTCGCCGAACCGCTTGGTCAGGTTCGCTGTCTCGATGGCGGACATGGGTGGAGGTGTGTAGCGGGAACCGCGTCCGACCGGACGCTCCGGCGGCCGACGGATAAACGTATCGTCCGTCTGCCCTGTCCCCGGCCGCGTCGGACCGGCGGCCGCCGCTTCTCGACGGTCGTCGGACCGGAGACGAAACCGGCTGTGTGGAGCGCGAGCCGCGTCGGAATCGCAATTTCTCACGAAGGCACCACCCCGCTCCCCGCGGGCGATCCGAACGGCGTTCGACTGGCACTTTTTATAATTATGCACAACTATTATGAGGGAGGTCGTCCCCTGATAGAGCATGTCACACAGTGACAGTGGAGTGTCGCGGCGTGGACTGATGAAACGAGCGGGTGCAGCGGGTGCGGTCGGTCTGGCCGGGCTGGCGGGCTGTACGGAGGGCGGTGGCGGCGGCGGTGGCGGTGGGGGCGGTGACGGGACCGACTACCCCTCGCTGGGGAACTACCCGATCGACGGCGACACGGCGACGTTCGGGTTCAACGTCCCCCAGTCGGGGCCGTACTCCTCCGAGGGTGAAGACGAGTTGCGCGCGTACGAACTCGCCGTCGACCACCTCAACAACGGCGGCGGCTGGGTCGACGAGTGGGAGGACCTCTCGGGCGACGGCGTCCTCGGCTACGAGATCGACTACGTCGAGGGCGACACGGCGACGGACGCATCGACCGCCGAGCAGTCGGCCTCGCGGATGATCGACCGCGACGGCGTCATCATGTTCGCGGGCGGCTCCTCCTCGGCGGTGGCGATCGCCCAGCAGGGGCTCGCCCAGCGCGAGAAGGTGATGTTCACCTGCTGTCTGACCCACTCGAACGACACGACCGGCGGCGACTGCGTCCGCTACAGCTTCCGGGAGATGTTCAACGCGTACATGACCGGGCAGGCGCTCAAGCCCGTCCTCGTCGACGAGTACGGGGAGGACCTGGACTTCTACCAGCTGTACGCCGACTACTCGTGGGGCCAGACCGTCCAGGAGTCGATGCGGCAGTTCATGACCGAAGCCGGCTGGAACGAGGTCGACAGCGTCGCGACGCCGCTGGACACCAGCGACTTCTCGTCGTACCTCTCGGAGGCCCAGAGCTCCGAGGCCGACGTACTGTTCCTCGACCACTACGGGCTGGACGGCGCGAACTCGCTGACCGACGCCATCGACGCCGGGATCGACGAGGACATGGAGATCGTGATGCCGCTGTACAACCGCCCGATGGCCGAGGCCGCCAGCGGGGCTATCGACGGGATCTTCGGCACCGTCGCCTGGGACTCCCAGATCGACAACGAGCCGTCGAACTCCTTCACGGAGTTTTTCGGCGAGGAGTACGACGGCCGGGTCCCCTCGGGACCGGCCCAGCTGGCCTACTCCGGGACGCTCCAGTACGCCGCCGCGGTCGAGCGCGCCGGCACGTTCTACCCGCCGGAGGTCATCCGCGAGCTGGAGGGCTACGAGTACGACAACATCGGCATGGGCGAGGAGACGATGCGCGCCTGCGACCACCAGGCCCAGCGGGCCATCCCGGTCGTCCGCGGCCTCCCCGAGTCCGAACAGGGCGACGGGCAGTTCTTCGAGATCGTCGACATCACCGCGCGCGAGGACGTGGGCTACGGGTGCGACGAGGGCCCCGCCGCGGAGTGCGAACTCGGCGACTACGGCGACGAGTGAGCCCCCGCGCGACTAGGCCCTACAGTTATGTACGTGATTCCCGGATCCGCTACACAGAATGAGTGACAATCACACCCAAAACGACGACCCGCACCGCCGCCGGGCGCCGGGCGACCGCGACGGGCGCCCCGGCCGGCGCGTACCAACCGAGGTGACCGCCGAGTGAACATCGTCGGCGAACTCATCGTCCTGCTGGTCAACGGCCTCCAGACGGGCGCGATCTACGTCCTGCTGGCGATCGGGCTGTCGATCATCCTCGGGACGCTCAAGTTCGTCAACTTCGCCCACGGGGCGCTGTTCGTGATCGGCGCCTACGCCGGCCTGCTCATCACACAGGAGATATCGATCTCGAACGGGCGGCTCGCCGAGTGGGGCTACCCCACGATCGGCCTGGAGTGGGGCTTCTTCGCCGCACTCGTCATCGTCCCCCTGTTCGTGTTCGTCGTCGGGCTCGCGATGGAGCGGTTCGTCGCGCGCCCGTTCTACGACCGTCCCGACACCGACCAGATACTGGTCACCTTCGGGCTGGCCATCGTCGTCCAGGAGGTCATCCACGCGCTGATCGGCCCCCGGACCTACGGCTACGAGGTCCCCACCTCGGCGTTCGGGCTCCTGCCGATGACGGGCCCGATCCCCGTTCCGCTCTCGGACGTGACGATCAACGTCTGGCGGCTCTGGGTCATCGCGATCACCGCGGCGCTGGTGATCGCCGTCTACGCCATCGTCGAGTACACCGACTTCGGGCTGGTCGTCAAGGCCGGGACGCGCGACCCCGAGATGGTCCGCCTGCTCGGCATCAAGATCACGCGGCCGTACCTCGTGATGTTCGGGATCGGCGCGGCGCTGGCGGGGATCGCCGGCGTCGTCGGCGGCCCGCTGCAGAACATCAACCCCGAGATCGGGATGACGATCCTCGTCCCCGCCTTCCTCACCGTCGTCATCGGCGGCGTCGGCTCCATCAAGGGCGCCGTCCTGGGGGGGACGCTCATCGGGATGGTCCAGGTGACGCTCATCTCGCTCGGGAGCGTCGGGGTCGGCGGGTTCACCGTCAACTTCAGCCCCTGGTCGCAGGTCGGCATCTACGTGCTCGCGGTCATCGTCCTGCTGACGCGGCCCCAGGGCCTGCTCGGCTCCGAGGAGGTGAGCGCATGAGCGACGAGGTCAAGTCCGCCGAGACGGGCGAGCCCGCCGAGGTCGAGTCGCCGTCGCTGTACGACCGCTGGCTCGCCGTCCGCGAGCGGGAGGTGACCGTCGCCGTCCTCACCTTCCTGGGGGTCTTCCTCGCGCCGTTCGCGCTGGTCGCCCTCCCGGAGATGCTCGGGATCCCGACCCAGTACGTCTGGTACCGGAGCCTGGTCGTCCTGGCGCTCATCTGGGGGATCTTCGCCATCGGCTACGACCTCCTGCTGGGCTTTACGGGTCTGCTGTCCTTCGGCCACGCGATGTTCTGGGGCGTCGCCGCCTACGCGGCGGGCATCTTCAGCGCCAACGTCACCGGCAGCCCCATCGCGATGATCCTCGTCGGCACGACCACGGCGGTCCTGCTCGCGTGGGTCATCGGCTGGATCTCCCTGCGCCGGGGCGGCATCTACTTCGCCATCCTCACGCTGGCGTTCGGGCAGATGATCTACTACATCTTCCTGTCGCCGCTCGGGTGGCTGACCGGCGGGGAGAACGGGTTCAACGAGGTCGCCGTCGACCCCCTGCTGGGCTTCCTGCCCCTGGGCGCTGAGGTCGCCGTCGTCCCCGATATCCTCGTCCAGACGTGGATGTACGTCTTCGTCGGGATCGCGGCGGTCCTCGCGGTCGTCGTCGCCAACCGGGTCCTCAACTCCCCCTACGGGATCGTCCTGCGGGCGATCCGCGAGAACGAACAGCGCGCCGAGTTCGTCGGCCTCAACGTCTGGCGCTACAAGCTGATGGCCTTCATCATCTCGGGCGCGTTCGCCGGCGTCGCCGGGAGCCTCTACGTCATCCAGCGGTCGTTCGTCCCGATCGAGAACACCCTGAACTGGACGGTCAGCGGCGAGATCGTCATCATGACCGTGCTGGGCGGCGTCGGCTCGCTGTTCGGCCCGATACTCGGCGCGGGGCTGTACATGTACGTCGCCAACATCGTCAGCGGGATGCCGGCGATCGGCCACTTCTGGCACATGATCCTCGGGCTCGTGTTCGTCTTCGTCGTCGTGCTCCTGCCCAACGGCATCTGGGGCGGGGTCGACTGGCTCCGCGAGCGCGTCGGCGACGCGCTGGGGGGTGACGAGCGATGAGCGCCATCCTCGAGACCGACGGGCTGGTCAAGGAGTTCGGCGGCCTCACCGCCACCGACGACGTGAACCTCTCCATCGAGCGCGGCGAGCTGCTGTCGCTCATCGGCCCCAACGGCGCCGGCAAGTCGACGCTGATCAACCTCATCACCCGGATGTTAGAGGAGACCGAGGGCGACATCCGCTTCGAGGGCGAGTCCATCGTCGACCTCGAACCCCACGAGGTCGTCCAGCGGGGGATCGGCAAGTCCTTCCAGACCGCGTCGATCTTCCCCGAGCTCACCGTCGAGGAGAACGCCAACATCGCCTCGCTCGGCGCCGAACACGGCTCGTTCCGCTTCAACTTCCTCACCCACCGCAACAGCTACCCCGAGGTCGAGGAGCGGACCCTGAGCATGCTGGAGGCGGTCGGCCTGCGCGACCAGCGGGACACCCGCGCCGCCGACCTGCCCTACGGCGACAAGCGCCGCCTGGAGATCGGGATCGCCCTGGCGAGCGAGCCCTCGCTGTTGCTGATGGACGAACCCACGGCGGGGATGTCCCCCGAGGAGACCCAGGCCACCGTCGAGCTCATCAAGGACCTCCAGGAGCAGCTGGACCTGACGATCCTGCTGGTCGAACACGACATGGAGATCGTCTTCAGCATCTCCGACCGCATCGCCGTCCTCAATCGCGGGTCGATCATCGCGGAGGGGCCGCCCGACGAGGTGCAGGGCGACCCCAGCGTCCAGGAGGCGTACCTGGGAGGTGTCGAGCTGTGAGCCTGCTCGAACTCGACGGCGTCGACAGCTACTACGGCCAGAGCCACATCCTGCGGGACGTGTCCATGCACGTCGAGGAGGGCGAGATATGCGCCCTGCTCGGCCGCAACGGCGCCGGCAAGACGACGACGCTGCGCAGCATCGCCGGCGCGCGTCCCCCGGAGGTGCGGGAGGGGACGATCACGTACAAGGGTCGGGACATCACCGACATGGAGACGGAAGACATCTCGGTGCTTGGCATCTCGCACGTCCCCGAGGAACGGCGGGTGTTCGGCAACCTCACCGTCGAGGAGAACCTCCACCTCGCGGACGTGGTCCAGAACCGCTCGAACACGATCGGGCGGGACCTGCAGTTCGAACACGAGGGGCTCTCGATCGAGCAGATCCTGGAGGACTTCCCGCGGCTGGCCGAGCGGCAGAACCAGCTGGCTGGGACCCTCTCGGGCGGCGAACAGCAGATGCTCGCCATCGCGCGGGCCCTGAAGCAGAGCACCGACCTGCTGATGCTCGACGAGCCCTACGAGGGGCTGGCCCCCCAGATCATCGAGACCGTCGAGGGCGCCATCGAGCGGATCCGCGAGGAGGGGACGACCGTCCTGCTGGTCGAGCAGAACGCCGTCGCGGCGATGAAGATCGCCGACCGGTGTTACATCGTCGACCAGGGCGGGGTCGTCTTCGAGGGCACGGCGGCGGAACTGCGCGAGGACGACGAGACGCGCGAGCGGTACCTGGGGGTCTAACATGCCAGGACAGACCGACGAACCGACGGCGGAGGGATCGACGGCCGAGCAACCGACGATGGACGAGTCGACGGTCGACGCCCACGTCGACACGCTGGTCGCGGAGGGCGTCCTCGACCACGACGAGTCGACCGACGCGGTGGCGACGACCGACGGCTTCGAGCACCGGCGCCACGTCTACCTCGACACCTACCTCGACCTGGACGACGCGGCGTTCCACGAGTCGGTCGCCGACGCGTTCGATCTGCCCTCGGCCGAGGCGGCCGCCGAGCGCGTCGACGAACTGGGGGTCAGCCGCGAGGAGTTCGCGACCTACCTCGCGCTGTCGGCCCACCTCGACGGCTACGGCGTCGGCGAGCTGACCCAGATGGCCGCCATCGTCGCCGAGGTCGGCCCGCAGTCGCCGGTACCGGACGCGCTCGACGAACTCGACGACGGCTCCTGGGGGGCGTTCGTCGCCGACCACGACCGCGCGATCGTGACCGTCTGGAAGCGCCGCTGCGAGCCCTGCGAGGCCATGAAGGAGGAGGTCGACGAACTGCTGGCGGCGCTGCCCGACGGCGTCGCAGTCGCCGGGCTGGACGGCGAGAGCTGTCCCGACTTCTGCCGCGAGAACGCGGTCAACGCGGCGCCCGCGGTCGCCTTCTTCGCCGACGGCGACCTGCTGGAGGCCGTGACCGGCCGCCGGAGTCCGGGCCCGCTCGGCGAGCGCGCCGCGGAGCTGTACGGAACGGACTGAGCGGACTTCTTTTCGGCGGGAAAGTGCGGTCGGCCGGTCCCTTCAGCGGCGGTCGGCGCCGTGGAGCTGGTCGACGCTGTCGACCAGATCCCGGACCGACTCGGTCTGCTGGTCGGTCGTCTCGACGATGCGGCGGGCGGCCGTCTCGGCGGCTTCGGCGTGGTCGCGGGCGTCCTCGATGGTGGTCGTGACGCCCTCGATGGCGTCGGCCTGGCTGTCGTTGGCGTCGGCGACCTCCTCGATGCCGTCGGCGGTCTCGTCGACGGCCTCGGCGATCTCGTCGAGCGCGTCGAGCGCCTCGCCGATCCCCTGTTCGGCCTGCTGGATCTGGGCGCTGGACGCCCGGACGCTGTCGACGGTCTCGGTCGCCTGTGACTGGATCTCCGTGACGGTGCGTGCGATCTCGTCGGCGTGTTCGCTCGTCTCGGAGGCGAGCGTCTTCACCTCGTCGGCGACGACGGCGAACCCCTCGCCGGACTCGCCGGCGCGGGCCGCCTCGATGTTGGCGTTCAGCGCGAGCATGTTCGTCTGCTCGGCCACGTCCGCGATGATCTCGATGATCTCGCTGACCTCGTCCATTCGCTCCTCCAGCTCGGTCACGTCGTCGACCAGTTCGTCGCTGGTGTCGGTGAGCTCGTCCGTGACGGCCTGGGCGCGCTCGCCGGCGCGCTCGCCGTCCTCGACGGCCTCTCTGGCGCGGTCGGCGGCGGCCGACACCTGGTTCGAGGTGGCCGCGATCTCCTCCATCGTCGCGCTCACGTCCTGGATGTCCTCGGCGGCATCGGCGAGGATCCTGTTTTGCTCGGTGACCGCCGACTCGATCTCGTCGGCGGCGTCGGCCGACTCGTCGGTCGCCGCGGCGAGGTCCTCGGCGTTGTCGTCGACCCGCTCGATGAGGTCCGCGAGCGTGCTCGCCATCTCGTTGAGCTCGTCGACGACCTGCAGCAGCGACGCGTCGACGTGGCCAGCCTCGTTGTCGAAGGCGGCGCGGGCGTCCAGGTCCCCCGCCTGGATGGCCTGCATCGTCTCCTCCAGCTCGGTCACCAGGTCGGAGGTCCGCTCGTGGCGGAGCACGTCCGCGGTGCGGTCCTGGACCATCTCGACGACGGCGATAACGTCCCCGTCGTCGCCGTAGATGGGCGCCGCCGAGAAGGAGATGTGGGCCTCCTCGCCGTGCTGGTCCTGCATGACGCTCGTGTCGCGGTAGAGGGTGAACGAGGCGTCGTCGACCTTCGGCACGTCGTAGACCTCGTGGGTCCGCTCGGGGGCGTCGAGCACCTTGTCGGCCAAGGTCTTGCCGCGGCGGCCGTCCGGGTAGAACGCCATGCTCGCCATCTCCATGGCCTGGGCCTCGGCCTCGGAGACGCCGGTCAGCTGTTCGAGCTGGGCGTTCCACGTCAGGATCTCCCCTTCCGCGTCGAGGACGAACAGCGGTGTCCCGATGTGGTGGAGCACGTCGTGGTAGTCCAGCGCGCCGGGACCCGACTCCTCACCGGCGGGTCCCGCGTCCGCGTCGCCGGTCTCGGCCGCGGCGTCGGCCCCGTCCGCGCCGCCGGAGTCGCCCGCCGCCCGCTCCTCGTAGGCCGCGGCGCCGGCCGCGAACACGTCCGTCGTTCGGGCGAGCCCGTCCCGCAGGTCCGAGCGGGCTTCGGCGAGGGTCCCGTGGTCCGACTCGTCGAGGTCCTCGCGGAGCCGGTCGAAGACGGCGTCGACGACGGCGCCGGTCACGACGCGCTGGGAGGCGGCGAACGGACCCGCACCGATGCCGGCGGCGCGGTACTCGTCGACGAGCGCGCCGACCTCGTCGGTGTCGAAACCGAAGGGGTCGCGGACGTGTCGGTCGCCCACGGCCGCCAGGTCCGCGTCGCCGTACACGTCGCCGAGCGCGTCGAGGTCCGGGTCGTATCGACCCTCGAACGGCCGCCCGCCGCGCGCCTCGACCACCGACCCGCCGTCCGGTTCGACGCCCGCGTCGCCGTCCCGGGTGAGGCCCGAGTCGCCACCTGGGCCGACGCCCGAGGCCCCGTCCGGTTCGCCGTCCGCGTCGGTCCGTGCCCCGTCGCTGCTGCCGCCGACCCGCTTGCGAACCCGGCGGAGTATCGACTCCGGTGTGCGCCGTGTCATCGTGCCGGACCCAACAACGAACCGGTACAAAAGCTCACGGGACAAATTATCGCTGGAGATAACGGATCTCGGCCGTCTCGGGCCGGTCGCGGGCGGGTTCGGGCGACCGCGCGGACCCGGCGCCGGGTCGACCGGTCGTTTCGCGCGGATCATTTATGTCGCTGCCCGCGCCAGTCCCACGGGATGGACGACGACTCGGTCGTCGAGACCAACCCGCGCGACCGGGGCGGGGTCGACCCGCCGGCCGCGTTCGCCGAGCAGGCCAACGTCTCCCCGGGGGACGCGGCGGCGTTCGAGGGCGAGTGGCCCGACTGCTGGGGGCGGGCCGGCCGGATGCTCGACTGGCTGGAGCCGCCGGCGACGACCTACGAGGCGACCGGCGAGCGCCGGCGGTGGTTCCCGGACGGGGAGCTGAACGCCGCCGTCAACTGCGTCGACCGCCACCTCGACGACCGCAAGACCCAGGCCGCGATCAAGTGGATCGGCAAGCGCGGCGAGCGGCGCACCTACACCTACCTCGACCTGTACCACGAGGTCAACGAGTTCGCCGCCGGCCTCCGGTCGCTGGGCATCGGCGAGGGCGACGTGGTGACCCTCTACATGCCGGCGATCCCGGAGTTGCCGATCGCGATGCTGGCCTGCGCGCGGATCGGCGCCCCGCACAACGTCGTGTTCGCGGGGTTCTCCGCGCAGGCGCTGGCCGACCGCATGGAGCGGGCCGACTCGGAGTACCTGGTCACCTGCGACGGCTACTACCGCCGGGGGTCGGCGATCCACCAGAAGAACAAGGCCGACAACGCCCGCCTGTCGGTCCCCCAGGAGGTGACCGAGACGGTGGTCGTCGAGCGACTCGACGACGAGAGCGTCCAGCTGGGCGACGAGGACCGCGCCTACGACGACCTGGTCGCCGACCACCGCGGCGCCGAGGTCGACCCCGTCGCGCGGGCCGCCGACGACCCCCTGTTCGTCATCTACACCTCCGGGACGACCGGCGAACCCAGCGAGGTGCGCCACACCACGGGCGGCTACCTCGCCCACGCGACGTGGACGAGCCACGCCGTCCTCGACCTGAAACCCGAGGACACCTACTGGTGTTCGGCCGACATCGGGTGGATCACCGGCCACACCTACCTCGTGTACGGCCCCCTCTCGCTCGGGACGACCACGATGCTCTACGAGGGGACGCCCGACCACCCGGAGAAGGACCGCGTCTGGGAACTCATCGAGCGCAACGCGGTCGACGTGTTCTACACGGCGCCGACGGCCATCCGCGCGTTCATGAAGTGGGGGACCGAGCATCCCCAGTCCCACGACCTGTCGAGCCTGCGACTGCTCGGGTCGGTCGGCGAGCCGCTCAACCCCAGCGCCTGGTGGTGGTACTACGAGCACGTCGGCGGCGGGGACTGCCCCGTCGTCGACACCTGGTGGCAGACCGAGACGGGCGCCATCCTGCTGTCGACGCTGCCCGGCGTCGACCGGATGAAACCCGGCTCGACCGGGCCGCCGCTGCCGGGGATCGACGTGGCCGTGGTCGGCCCCGGCGGCGAGGAGACGACGGCCGCCGAGGGCGGGCGCCTCGCCGTCACCCGGCCCTGGCCGGGGATGCCGCTGAATCTAGAGAGCGACGAGCGGGCCGACGAGTGGCGCTACGTCACCGAGGACGTGGCCCGCATCGACGACGACGGCTACGTCACCGTCCTCGGGCGGATCGACGACACGGTCACCGTCGGCAACCACCGCCTCGGCACGACCGAGCTCGAACGGGCGATCGCGGACGTGCCCGGCGTCGCCGAGGCGGCCGTCGTCGACGTGCGCGACGGGAGCGACGGCTCCGTCTACGCGTTCGTCAGCACCGACGAGCGCCACGAGGCCGAGCGGGACCTCCGCGAGCGCATCACCGACAGCGTCGAGCGCTCGATCGGCGCTTTCGCCGTCCCCGAGACGTTCGTGTTCACGCCGGAGCTCCCGAAGACCCGCTCGGGCAAGCTGATGCGGCGCCTGCTCAAGGACATCGCCGACGACGACGAGCTCGGCGACACCAGCGCGCTCCGCAACCCCGAGATCGTCGGCGAGATCCGCTCCGCGCTCGACCGCGAGTGACGGCCGCGACGCTCCTTCGGTATTCTTCCCCATCCCGAAACGCGACGCACGCACCGACCCGGTAACTGGCGTCGACAACCTCTCGATCCCGGACGAGACACCCACACCTGGCGAAGCTTTATTTCGCAAGGGTACGTTTCCGCGAAACGACTGTCATGGGACAGCGTACCAGGGGCGCCGACGACGCCGCCGAACCGCTGACGAGCGCGGGCTACGAGCGGTTGCGGCGGGCGGCGGCCACGTACCGGGAGGCCGTGGTCGTGCGTCTCTGCGGCGAGGTCGGCCTCCGGCCGGCGGAGGTGGCGCGGGTCCGGCCGGGGCACCTGTGGACCGCCTCGACGCGCGCCGGGGCCCACCACCTCCTGACGGTGGTCGACGACGCCGGCGAGACCGTCAGGGACGCCTACGTTCCGGCGGACGTGCGCTCGGCCGTCGACCGGTACGTCAACGAGCGGGGGATCGGCGAGGACGAACTGGTCGTCGACGTGACGCCGCGGCGGATCCAGATGGTCGTCGCGGAGGTCGGCGAGCGCGCGGCCGACCGGAGCGGCGACGACCGACTGCTGAGCGTCTCCTCGACGGACCTCCGGGGGTACTACGCCCGCCGGCTCGTCCACGAGGCGGGACTCGACCCCCGGGTCGTCCTCGCGGTCGGCCCCTGGGACGGGATCGACACCCTGTGTCGTCACCTCGACCCAGTGGGGATCGACACCGTCCTCGACGCGCTCGAACGGACGGGGCTGGACGGTCCGACCGCCGAGTGGACGCCGGGAGACCTCGGGCGCGCGCTCGCGGGCGCGGACCTCGCGGTCGTCGTCACCGACGCCGACGGGACCGTGGCGTTCGCCAACGACGGCGCCGCCGCGCTGACCGACACGCCCGGGGAGGACCTGGTCGGCGGACCCGCGAGCGCGCTGTATCACGGCGACGCCCGCCCGCCGAGCGAGGCGAACGGGGCGGAACCCGTCCGGCTCGCCCGGCCCGACGGCGATCCCGTCCCGGCCGTGCAGGTCGCCGCGCCCCTGCACGACACCGCCGCGCGGCGGGGCCGGTACGTCGCCGCGTTCGTCGAGACGGACGGCGACGGACCGGCGAGCGCGGGGGCGCCGGTCGAGAGCGGTGTCGGGGCGAACGCGAACGGGGAGAGAGCACCCGTGAGCGGCGACGGCGCGCTCGTGAACGGAAACGGTGCAGACGCGGACGGGGCGCACGCGTACGGGCGCGGGGCGGCTCCGGGCGGAGACGGGGTCGCTCCGGGCGAAAACGGGTCGGGACCGGCCGCGGCGGATTCCGACGGGTCGACCGGGTCGGCCGTCCCCGCCCGCGTGGCAGACGCCATCGACGCGCTCGGGGCGGTCGCCGGGGTGCTCGCGGCGGCGTCGAAGCGGACGGAGGTCGCCTCGCGGGTCTGCGAGCGGCTGGCCGCGGCCGACAGCTACGAGTTCGCGTGGGTCGGCTCGGCGACCGGCGACCGGGGGGTCGTCTCGACGGCCTGGACCGGGGTCGACGAGGCGACCGCGGAGGCGCTGGCCGAGGTCGCTACCGACGACGTCGACGTCCCCGACGTCGCCGCCGACCAGCCGGGCGAGGTGCGGATACTCGCCGCCGACGACCGGGAGGGGCCGCTCCGGGCGGTCGAGACGGACGGCGACGGACCGGGCGTCGACGCGGTCGCCGTCGTCCCGATCACCTACGGCGACACGACCCACGGCCTGCTCGCGCTGGGCGCGACCGGGAGCGAGGCCTTCGGGAGCGCCGAGCGCGACCTGCTGGCCAGCCTCGGCTGGGGGGTCGGCCAGGCGATCACCGACATCAAGCGCCGGAACCTGCTGCTGGCCGACAGCGTCACGGAACTGGAGTTCCGCGTCGAGAGCGACCGCGCGTTCTTCGTCGCGGCCAGCCGGGACCTCGGCGCGGCGTTCGAGCTCCAGGGCCTGGTCCCCGGCGAGGGCGGGAGCCTGCTGTACTTCGTGACGATGCGCGGCGCCTCCCCCGAGGACGTCGTCGAGTTCGCCGACGACGCCGCCGGCATCGAGAACGCCCGGCTGATCCGCGACTACGGCGAGCGCTACCTCGTCGAGTTCGTCGTCGCCGGCGAGGAGCCCGCCACGACGCTGACGGAACTGGGCGGTCACGTCTCCGAGTTCACCGTCGCGGACGGCGCCCAGCGCGTCACCGCCGAGTTCACCACCGAGACCGACGTGCGGACCGTCTTCAACGGCTTCCAGTCGGCGTTCTCGGCGTCGGCGCTGCTCTCGAAACAGGAGGTCGAACGGCCCGTCCAGACGACCGACGGCTTCCGCCGCTCGCTGGAGGACGACCTCACCGACAAACAGCAGTCGGTCCTCCGGGCGGCCTACCTCGCCGGCTACTTCGAGTGGCCCCGCGGGTCGACCGCCGAGGAACTGGCCGACTCCATCGGCGTCTCCTCGCCGACGCTGCACAACCACCTCCGGAAGGCCCAGCAGAAACTGCTCACCGCCTTCTTCGACGACGAGTGACAGGTCGGGCGCGCGGTACGGGCCGCCGACACCGCGGCCCCTTCGGGCGGTCGTCGCCGGCCGTGACAGTCGTCAACATAGATAGTTAGACGGTTCGCTTAAGAGTCTCCTGGGTGATATCCACGACGAACCATGTCACGGAGTGACTGCCACCGGTCGCGACGGGTCACAGGGAGGGGTCGATAGCCATGTCCGAGGACGGCTCCCCGCTCGAATCGCGGCTGACCGAACAGGAGTACTTCCGGCCGCCGACCGACTTCGTCGGCCAGGCCAACGTCAGCGACCCCGACATCTACGACCGCTTCGACGAGAACTACCCCGAGGCCTTCGAGGAGTACGCGGAACTGCTCGACTGGGACGAACACTGGGACGAGGTGCTCGACGACTCGAACCCGCCCTTCTACGAGTGGTTCACCGGCGGCGAGCTCAACGCCTCGTACAACTGCATCGACCGCCACCTCGACGAGCGCAAGAACCAGGCCGCGTTCATCTGGGAGGGCACCGACAGCGACGAACGGGACATCATCACCTATCAGGATCTGTACAACCGCGTCAACGCCGCCGCCGCGTCCCTGCAGGACGTGGGCGTCGAGGAGGACGACGTGGTCACCTGCCACCTCCCGATGCTGCCGGCGCTGCCGGTGACGATGCTGGCCTGCGCCCGCATCGGCGCGCCCCACTCGGAGGTGTTCGCCGGCTTCTCGGCGCAGGCGCTGGCCGACCGCATCGACGACGCCGACTCCGACGTGGTCGTCACCTGCGACGGCTACTACCGCCGCGGCGAGTTCCTCAACCACAAGGAGAAGTGCGACGAGGCCCTGGAACTGGCCGATTCCGACGTCGACACGGTCGTCCTCTGGACCCGCCACGACGAACTCCACGAGGACGTGGAGATCGGCAGCGACGACCCGTACGTACTGGCCGACGACCTGCTCGCCGACAACGAGCGCGCCCGCGTCGACCCCGTCTCCCGCGACGCCGAGGACCCCCTCTTCCTCATGTACACCTCCGGGACCACGGGCCAGCCGAAGGGCTGCCAGCACCGCACCGGCGGCTACCTCTCCTACGTCACCGCCACCAGCAAGTACGTGCTGGACATCGAACCCGAGGACACCTACTGGTGCGCCGCCGACATCGGGTGGATCACCGGCCACTCCTACATCGTCTACGGGCCGCTCTCGCTCGGGACGACCAGCGTGATGTACGAGGACACGCCGGACCACCCCCACAAGGGCCGCATCTGGGAGATCGCCGAGCGCTACGACGTGGACATCTTCCACACCTCGCCGACGGCCGTGCGGATGTTCATGAAGTGGGGCTCGGAGTACGTCGAGGACTACGACTTCGACTTCCGCCACATGACCACGGTCGGCGAGCCGATCCAGCCGGAGGCGTGGCTGTGGTACTACAAGCACATCGGCGACGAGGACGCGGTCATCGTCGACACGTGGTGGCAGACCGAGACCGGCGGCCACCTCATCACGAACCTCCCCGCGCTCAAGGACATGAAACCCGGCTCGGCCGGGTTCCCCTGTCCGGGCATCCAGCCCGCCCTCTACGACGACAGCGGCGAGCCGATGGAGCCCGCGAGCGGCAAGGCGGGCAACCTCGTCATCGAGAAGCCCTGGCCCGGGATGTTGCAGACCGTATACGGCAACGACGAGCGGTTCATCGAGGAGTACTGGCAGGACTTCTCGGACACCGACAGCTCGGACCCCGAGGACTGGGTGTACAAGGCCGGCGACGGCGCCGTCCACGAGGACGACGGCTACTTCCGCGTCCTCGGCCGCCTCGACGACGTGATGAACGTCGCCGGCCACCGCCTCGGGACGATGGAGCTCGAATCCGCGGTATCGGAAGTCCAGGACGTGGCCGAGGCCGCCGTCGCCGCACGCGACCACGACGAGAAGGGCGAGGTGCCCGACGTGTACGTCGTCGTCCGCGAGGGCGTCTCCGCCAGCAACGAGGAGGTCCGCGACCGCATCATCGAGGCGGTCGAGGACGAGATCGGCAAGTTCGCCCGCCCGGCCCGCGTGGTCTTCGTCGACGACCTGCCGAAGACCCGCTCGGGCAAGATCATGCGCCGCCTGCTGGAGAACATCTCCAACGGCGACGAGCTCGGCGACACCACGACGCTGCGTGACCCGAGCGTCCCCGAGGAGATCCGCGACCAGGTCCACGGCGACGACTAGATCCCACTTTTTCCGGCGGAGAGTTCCTCGCGCGCCGGAGGCGCGCTGCGGGAATCCTCCGCCGCAAAAACTTGGGGAAAAAGAACCGGACGCAGCGGTCGCTTCGCTCCCTCGCGTCCGGTGAACCGGCGCCGAAGGCGCCGGATGCTCAGTACAGACTGTGCACGGAGCAGTGGCTTCGGATACAGTAGTCTTTGAAATGAAATCGAATGTGAGATCCCGCAGAGAACAGAATGCGATGAAGACCCTCGTCACGCCAGCGGTGGCTATTCGCTCGCACCGTATGCAGTGAAGTTCATTCGCTCTGGCCCGGCCTGCACTACACTCCCGTTGACCGTACAGGGGGCATCGATGTCGCGATCGAACTCACCGTTCTCGTTCTGGTCGCTGTAGACAACCGTCTGGACAACGTGAAGGCCCGAATACGACCGCTGTAGGTTAACTCTGAATCCCTCGGCGGTAGTGATTGTATCGCCAGTGTCCGCGTGGAACGACGTGCCAGCGACCTCCCCATCGACGTACGCCACCAAAAAGAGGGTCGTGTTCGCAGGGATGGTGAAACTCACACGGACGCTGTCCTGTGTCCACACGTCGTCTCTGTACTCCCGCCAGAACTCGATCCAAGTGCTGTCGGGACAGTTCGTCCCGTTCGACTCGAACGCAACCGGTGTTGCCGAGACGGTAGGTATCGAGGATGACTCGGTGGCCGTTACCGAGGATGGTGCTGGTGACTGCCCCCTATCGGTCGTGGCAGACGTTTCCGGCTCGGTCGGTACGGGTGTTCGCGGCTCGATTGGGGTATCGGTCCCTGATCTCGTCGGCTCAAGCGTCGGCGTAGACTGGGTCGCTGGCGCGCTACATCCAGCGACGAATAGGAGTACAGTGAGTGCAATCGGGAAAGTACTACGCATTATCTTGAGCGATTCAACAGCCCGGTATATGTTTTGTCCTGTTGAGTGAACAAATCGCAAGGGGGACCGACCAGTCACTTCCGGTCGGATCAGCGCGAACGGGCGTCGTTACCCGCCCAGATACTTGTTCTCCGTGTCGACAGTGTTCGGGAGTCGCCGCGTCGAGGCGCCGAACGTCGCCGCCGCGTCGTGGGCGTCGAACGGGTCCATCGGCGCCGGCCCGTCGTCGCCCGGATCGGCGGCGTCGGCTTCGATCTCGGGCTCGTCGGCCGTGGTCTCGGCTGTCGGTGCGTCTCGGGTCTCGGTGGTCGCGTGTGTGCTCATCTGCGGTTGGGGTCGGAGGCGGTCTGCGAACTGGACGACGCCGTCGGGGGAGAGAATCAGCGTACCGCTACTGCGAGCGCCGTCCGTGACATACCTCTCCGGATGCACCCATCGATAATAAAAGTTAATGATCTATTCGGAGGGATAGGTCGCCCGGAGTGGTCGTCGGGGTCTCTCCGCCGGCGTTCGGCCGCGGATTCAGCCGTCGGAAACCGCACGTGGACTCAACCGTCGGAAACCGCACGTGGGTTCAACCATCGGGGACCCCCCGTGGGTTCAGCAGTTGGGAACCGACTGCGTGGTCACTCCTCGGAGACCGGGGCTTCCATCCCGCTGACGGCGATCGAGATCCGGTTGCCGGTGTCGTTGACCGTGTGGACCTCGCCGGCCACGACGAGATCGCCCTGGGCCGTCGGGCCGATGGCGACGGGGTCGCCGACCGAAAGCGACGGCATGGCGGTCTGGAACTCGACCCACGCGCGGCAGTCCGACGGGTGGTTCACGTTCGCGAAGGAGACGGACTCGACGGTGGCGTCGACGCGCTCGAAGCCGTGTGCGACCGTCACCGACTCGCGCTCGGCGTCGGGGTCCCGGTCCAGCACCCGGAAGGCCTTCTCGGTCGGTTCGTACCCGCCGGTCGGCCCCGCGACGCCCTCAACCAGCCCGAGCGACTCCAGCTGTGGCATCTTGTTTCTGATCGTCCCCGGGGTTCTGTCCATCCGCTCGGCGAGGACGCCCGAACTCACCGGGGATTCGCGCTGCTGGTACTCGTTGACCAGCACCGTCAGCGCCCGCCGCTGGGTCTCGTAGAGGTCGAGTGAATCCGCGCCCATCTACCGCCCCTTCGGTCCGAGGCCCTATCGCTATTGGGATCGGCCCCGTATTTGCGCCGCGCGGAGCGTCCGCTCACTCCGTTCGCTCGCGTCCGGTGAACCGCGCTCGCTATGTTCGCGCGGACGGGAGAACCGAAAACTGTGCGCGCGTTACTGGTAGTCGACTTCGCCTTCGCCCTCGCCGATCCAGCCGCCGCGGTCCGGTTCGCGGGACTCCAGCGGGTCGATGTCCTTGTACCAGGGGACGTTCTTGAGCTGTTCCTTGTCGAGGACGAACTCGTCTTTGGTGTCGGCGGTCCACTCGAAGTTCTGGGTCAGCAGGATGGCGTCGACGGGGCAGACCTCCTCGCAGAGCCGGCAGTAGATGCACTGGCCGATGTGGAGGTTGTACTGCTCGCCGTTGCGCTGGTCGTCGGTGACGATCTGGATGGTGTCGTTCGGGCAGACGTTCTCGCACTGGCGACACCAGATACACCGCTCCTGGCTGAACTTGTGGACGCCGCGGAACCGCGGGCTCACTTCCGGCGCGTCCTCGGGGTACTCGACGGTGAACGTCTCGCCGTCGAGCGCGTGTTTCATCGTCGTTGCCATCGACTTGAGGAGTCCTATCATTGGGAGTCACCTCCGCGTGTCGCGGATGTCGGAGTCGGGCTCGGGGTCGCGCTCATGCGTTGACCACCCCGACGATGACGGCCGTCAGGACCAGATTGGCGAACGAAAGGACGAGCATGCCCTTCCAGCCGATCTGGATGAGCTGGTCGATGCGCAGCCGCGGGATCGCCGACCGGGCCCACTGCGTGAACAGGTAGACGGCGATCATCTTCGCGAAGAACCAGACGACGCCCGGGAGCACCGGCCCCGAGGCGCCGCCGAGGAAGATCGTCGCGATGATCGCGCCGCCGAGGAAGATGTGGATGAACTCCCCGAGGTAGATGAGCACGAAGTACACCGAGGAGTACTCCGTCTGGTAGCCGGCGACGATCTCGGTCGGCGCCTCCGGGATGTCGAACGGGTTGCGCCCGACCTCCGCCAGGTTCGCGACCAGGAACAGGACGAAGGCGAACGGGTTGACGAAGGCGTACCACGAGGGGATCGGGATCCCGCCGAGGTTCACCAGCGTCTGGCGCTGCATCTCGACGATGGTCGACATCTGCAGCGACCCGGCGAAGATGACGACCGAGGCGCCGGTCAGCACCAGCGGGATCTCGTAGGCGAGGTTCTGCGCGACCGCGCGCAGCCCGCCGAGGAACGAGAACTTGTTGTTCGACGCGTAGCCGGCCATCAGCAGGCCCAGCGAGGCGATCGACGCGACCGCGAACACGTAGGCCAGCCCCGTCTCGGGGTCGGCCAGCTGCAGGTTGTTGCCGAACGGGATGACCGCGAAGCCCAAAAGCGCCGAGCTGGCGATGACCAGCGGCGCCAGGTCCCAGGCGGGGCGGTCGACGCCCTCCGGAACGATGAGCTCCTTCGAGAGCAGCCGCACTGCGTCGGCCGGGATGATCAGCAGGCCGTAGGGCCCGTGGCGGTTGACCGCGATGCGGTCGGTGAACGCGGCGGTGATCTTCCGCTTGCCCCAGATGCCGAGCACGGCCGTCATCGTCAGCAGCACCGTCGCGATGATGCCGCCGGCGACGATGCTCGTCAGGATGATGACCCACGTCTCGCTGATGTCGAGCCCGAGGAGGTCGGCGATGATCTCGGGGAACGGCGTCCCCGACTGGAGCGCCGGCGCGACCATCACCGATCCACCTCCCCGAGGACGATGTCGAGGCTACCGAGCGAGGCGATCATGTCCGGGATGAACTCGCCCTCGGACATGACCGGCAGGGTCTGGAGGTTCGAGAAACACGGGCTCCGGATCTTGAACCGCGCCGGCTTGTCCGTGCCGTCCGAGCGGATGTAGATGCCGAGTTCGCCCTTGGCGCCCTCGACGGCCCGGTAGATCTCCGTGTCGGGGTCCGGCCGCAGGGTGCGGGGGACGTTCGACTGGATCTCCCGCTCGTCTTCGGGCCAGTCCTCCAGCAGGTCGACGCACTGCTCGATGATGCGGGCGGACTGCTCGACCTCGCGCATCCGGACGAGCAGGCGCGCGAAGTTGTCGCAGCCGTCCTCGGTGACCACGTCCCAGTCGAGCTGGTCGTAGTAGCCGTAGGGGTCGTCGCGGCGCAGGTCGTAGTCGATGCCCGACCCGCGGGCGACCGGCCCCGTGGCGCCGTAGGACTTGGCCTCCTCCGGCGGCAGGACTCCCGTGTCGACCGTCCGCATCTGGAGGATCTCGTTGGAGGTCATCATGTCGTGGTACTCCGTGAGCCGCTCGGGGAGCTCGTCGACGAAGTCGCGGATCTTCTCGAAGAACTCCTCGCGAGGCTCGGGCAGGTCCCACGCCACGCCGCCCAGCCGCAGGTAGTTGAACATCAGCCGCTGGCCGGTCAGGTCCTCCAGGATGTTCTGGACCGTCTCGCGGTCGCGGATGCCGTACATGAACAGCGCCGTGAAGTCGCCGTAGATGTCCAGCGCGAACGTCGAGAGGGCGAGCATGTGCGAGGCGATCCGGCACAGCTCCGCGGACATCGTCCGGATGACCTGCGCGTACTCGGGCACCTCGATGTCCGCAAGGTCCTCGGCCGCGCGGGCGTAGGCCCACTCGTTGAGGATGCCCGCCGAGATGTAGTCCCAGCGGTCGGGGTAGGGCATGATCTGGTGGCGGTAGGTGCCCTGCTGGCACATCTGCTCCTCGCAGCGGTGGAGGTAGCCGATGTCCGGGTCCAGGTCGGCGATCTGCTCGCCGTCGAGGACCGTCTCGATGTGGAGCACGCCGTGGGTCGCGGGGTGGTGGGGACCGATGTTGACGAACATCGTGTCCGTGTCGTCCTCCCCGCGGTGGTCCTCCTGCAGCGGGTTGGCGTGTTCCCGCAGCGTGACGATCTGCGGTTCCTCGCCGCTGAAGTCCTGGGAGAGCGGGTGGCCCTGCCAGGTCTCGGGCAGGAGGATCCGGCGCAGGTCCGGGTGGTCCTCGTACTCGATGCCGACGAGGTCGTAGGCCTCGCGCTCGTGCCAGTCGGCGGTGCGGTAGACCGGCTCGGCGGTCTGGCTGACCGGTTCGTCCTTCGACGTCGGGACGACGACCGACACCTCCTGGGTGGGGTCGTCGTACTTCTTGAGGTGGTAGATCGACTCGTAGCGGTCGTCGTACTCCTGTGCGGTGACGCAGGAACAGTGGTCGAAGCCGGCCTCGTCGCGCAGGGTAAAGAGGGCGTCCTGCACCTCGTCGGGCCGGACGACGAACCCCTCGGCGTTGACGTGCTGTTCGCGGTCGACGACGGTGTCGCCCAGCAGCGCGGCGAGCTCGTCGTAGTCGAGTTCGCCCTCGGAGACGCCGACCTGCTCCTCCGTCGCGAGCACGTCGCTCTCGGGCTCTTCCAGGCTCATGGCGAGTCACTCCAGTTGTACCGCATCACGAGGTCCTCCTCGTCGATCTCGGCGGCGAGCTTGTCGACGAGCTCGTCCTGTTCGAGGTCGCCGAACTGCTCCAGCTCGTAGGGCTTGACCGTCACGGGGGCGGACTCGCCGTTGGCGATGCGCTCCTGAAGCTTGGCGACGCCGTAGACGAGCGCCTCGGGACGCGGGGGACAGCCCGGGACGTGGATGTCGACCGGGATGACCTCCTCGGCGCCCTTGATGACGTTGTAGCCCTCCTGGAACGGGCCGCCGGAGATGGTACACGAGCCCATCGAGACGACGAACTTGGGCTCGGGCATCTGGTCGTAGACGCGCTTCATCCGCGGGGCGAACTTCGAGACGATGGTCCCCGGGACGATGATCACGTCGGCCTGTCGCGGCGAGGCGCGGGGGACGCCGGCGCCGAAGCGGTCGAGGTCGTGTTTGACCGCGTATGTGTGCATCATCTCGATGCTGCAGCAGGCGATCCCGAACTGCAGCATGAACATCGACGAGCCCCGGACCCAGTTCATGAACTTGTCGAACTTCGTGAGGATGAACGGCGTGGAGCCGAACGCCTCCCGGAGCGTCGAGTTGAACCGGTCGTCCGCGCCCTCGCCCAGCCGGGCCTCCTGGGTCGATTGGATGTCTGTGCCGTCGGCCGTTGGTGTGTGGTCGCTGCTCATAGTTACTGTTCGACCCGCTGTGCTTGCGCGCGCGGGCTGCGGATCCATCTGACCGCACCGTTGCGCCACGCCCAGCCGAGCCCGATGACGAGGATACCGACGAAGACGAGCATCGGGACCAGCGCCTCGGCGAGCCCGACGTTGGCGACCGCGTCGCGGTAGATGACCGTCCACGGGAAGATGAGGACGGTCTCGATGTCGAAGACGACGAACAACAGCGCGACCATGTAGTACTGGATGTTGAACTTGATGCGCGTGTCGCCCGTCGGGACCTCGCCGCTCTCGTAGACGGCGCGTTTCCCCTGTTCCGGCACGCTCGGCCGCAGCAGCGACGACACCACCATCATGCTGATGGGGATGGCGAGCGCCACGACGGCGAGCGCCCCGATGGCTATCCATGGGTTACTCATGACTCTCTATCGTTCGACGGTTTGGGGTGGTGCCATATAAGGGTTGATTGTTGTCCTCGGGCGGTTTCGAGCCGCGATTCCCCCGAAACACGTTCGGCCGGCGGTACGCCCGACCTACCGACCCCTCCCGCCGACAGCTTCTTGTCCCCTCGGTCGGTGCTCCCGCTCCCGACCGTGCCCTCCGACGACCCCTTCCGGAGCGCCGAGTCGTACTACGCCGAATACCGCCCCCGCTACGGCGACCGCCCGCTCGACCACCTCGTCGACCGCTTCGCACTCGACGAGTCCTCGCGCGCGCTGGATCTGGGCTGCGGCGCCGGCCAGATCGCCGTCCCCCTCGCCGACCGCGTCGGCCGCGTGGTCGGAGTAGATCCCAACGAGGCGATGCTCGACGGCGCGCGCGAACAGGCCCGGCGAGCCGGCGTCGAGAACGTCGAGTGGATCCGGGGTTCGGACGCCGACCTCCGCGGGTCGCTGGGCGACGACCTGGGCCCCTTCGACGTGACGACGATGGGCCGCGCGTTCCACTGGATGGACCGCGCCCCGACCCTCGACCGGATCCGCGAACTGACCCGTCCGGGCGGCGGCGTCGCCGTCTTCGGCGACACCGAGTGGCTCACGAGCGGCGAGCGCGCGTGGCAGGACGAAGTCTACGACCTCGCCGCCGAGTACCTCGACGACCTGCCCGAGCGCACCGGCCCGCGCACCGAACCGTACGAGAACCCGTACGACGAGATGCTGGCCGACCACGGGTTCGCGGCGGTCGAGACGGCGACCTTCGAGCGGACCCGCGAGTGGACCGCCGACGAGGTGGTCGGCTACGTCTTCTCGCTGTCGTTCTGCTCGCCCGCGACCTTCGGCGGCGAGAAGGGCGACTTCGAGTCCGAACTGCGCGAGCGGCTCGACGACCTGGGCGGCCCGTTCGAGCAGACCGACGAGGTGCGCGTCGTCTCGGGACGAAAGCCGGCCGACTGACCGGCCACGCAGCGGCCGGCCCCGAACGCGGCGCTACTCCCCGTCCCAGTACGCGTCCTTGAATCCGGGCGTGCCGAGTTCGTGGAGGTCCCGGGAGGCCTCGCCGACCCCCTCCTGCAGGCCCTCGTGGTACTCGACGAGTCGCTCGCGGATCTCGGGGTGCTGGCGCGAGAGGATCTGGGCGGCCGTGAGCGCGGCGTTGAACGACTTGCCGGCGTCGACGGCGGTGATGGGGGCGCCCTGGGGCATCCCGATGACCGAGTCGACGGACTTCTCCTGGACGGGGACGCCGATCACGGGAAGCGGGTAGGCGATGGAGGCGGTCATGTTCGGCAGGTCGGCGGACTTGCCGCCCGCGCCGGCGATGATCACGTCGATCCCCCGTTCCTCGGCCGTCTCGGCGTAGGCGTACATCAGGTCGGGCGTGCGGTGGGCCGAGACGACGAACGTCTCGAAGGTGAACCGCGATTCGGGCGGGTCCTCGTAGTCGGTCTGCTCCGCGAAGCCGAGTTCGTCGGCCAGCGCGGCCGTCGCGCCCGGTCGCTTGCCCTTGCCGCCGGCCATCGTCGGCAGGTCCGAGTCCGACCCCATGACGATGCCCACGTCGGGGGTCGCCTCGTCCGGCAGGTCCATCCCGGCCTGTTCGTGCAGCTGGTCGATTATCGACTGGACGGAGTCGGCGGTCATGAGCGAGTGTCCGCGGCGCGGGGCCGTAAGCGTGTGCGATCCGGACCGGACCGCGGCTGCGATCGCCGACAGCCCGCAGGCGCGAGCCGGCGGGGAACTACCACAGTGTTCAGGTACGCCTTTCATCCGCCCGAGCGGTCGATATACGGGGAATGGTGCCGCCACTGGAGGGCGGCGGGTACCTCCCGCCGGAGGCCGAGCTCGACGCGCTGGTCACGGCGTTCCCGGACGTGGGGTTCATCCTCGACGCCGACGGCCGGTACGTGCAGGTGCTGTCGGGCCCGGAGTCCGAGGAGCTGCTCTACGACGACCCCGAGGTGCTGCTGGGCAGCCGCGTCGACGAGCTGTTCGACGGCGGGACGGCCGAACGGATCGTGTCGAACGTCGAGGCGGCGCTGGAGGCGGGCGAGGTCCGGACCTTCGAGTACGCGCTCGACGTGGGCGACGGCGAGCGGTGGTTCGAGGGTCGGGTCGCGCCGGTGCCCGACGACGGGTACGACCACGTCGTCTACGTCGCGCGCGACGTCACTGCCCGCAAGCGACGGGAGCGGGAGCTCGCGCGCCAGCGGGGGTACATGCACGCGATGCTGGACTCGCTGGACGACCTGTTCTACGCGCTCGACCGCGACGGCGAGCTCGTCGACTGGAACCGCACCGTCGAGGCGGTCACCGGGTACGGGAGCGAGGAACTCGCGGGCTGTGGCGTCACGGAGCTGTTCGGGGGCGACGCGACCGAGCGCCTGGCGACGTTCGTCGCCGAGGTGTTCGAGGAGGGGTCGGCCCGCCGGGTCACGGAGGTCCAGCCCAGGAACGGCGGGCCGATCCCCTACGAGTTCGTCGCCGCGCTGTTCGACGACCCGGACGGCGAGGACCTGGTCGTCGGCATCGGTCGGGACGTGAGCGAGCGCCGCGAGCGCGAGGAGCAGGTCCGCGTGTTCGGCCGCGTCCTGCGACACAACATGCGCAACAAGATGACCGTCGTCGACGGCACCGCCGAGTTCCTGGAGCGGCGCGACCCCGCCGGCGTGGGCGGCGACGCCGCGGCGGAACGCATCCGGTCGGCCGCCCGCGACCTGATGCAGCTCACGGAGAAGGCCCACGACGCGACGGAGGTCCTGCTGCAGGAACACCACCACGGCGCGGTCGACGTGAACGCGATCGTCGCGGGCGTCGTCGAGGAGTTCGAGGCGCGCGCGGGCCGAGCGACCGTCTCGTACGACGGCGACGACGACGCGGTCGCCAGAGCGATCCCCGCGGTCGGGCAGGCCGTCGAGGAGCTGGTCGAGAACGCAGTCCAGCACGGGGGCGACCGGGATCCGGGCGCGTCGACGGTCCGGGTGGCGGTCGACGCGGGCGGCGACGCGGTGACCGTGACGGTGAGTGACGACGGGCCGGGGCTACCCGACCACGAGGCCAACATCATCACCGAACACCGCGAGATATCGCCGGTCTTCCACGCCAGCGGCATGGGGTTGTGGCTGGTCCGCTGGATCGTCAGGCGGTCTCGGGGCGAGATCGAGATCGTCGAGCGCGGCCCCGACGGGACGACGATCGAGATTGCACTCCCCCGGGCCGGTCAGGAGACCGACGACGGCGGAGCCGAACCGTCGACCCCGTAACGGCCTCGCCGTCGCCTCGCTCTCGAACCGTCAGTCCCGTCTCGCTCTCGAACCGTCAGTCCCGCCTCGCTCTCGAACCGTCAGTCCCGCCTCGCTCCCGAACCGCCGGGTCCACTTCACTCCCGGAACGTCAGCCCGTCCCGTAGCTCGCGCGCGTCGGCCAGCAGCCGGTCCGCCCGCCCGTCGCCCTCGCCGACGAGCGTCACGTGGCCCATCTTCCGCAGCCGGTAGACCTCCCGCTTGCCGTACCAGTGGAGGTGGGCGCGCGGCCGCTCGAAGACGGCGTCCTCGCCGGAGAGCGTCGCGGCCTGTCGTTCGTCCACGTCGCCGAGGATGTTGGCGGAGACGGTCGGCGCCCGTCGGCCGGTGTCGCCCAGCGGCCGCCCGGTCACGGCGCGGACGTGCTGTTCGAACTGCGAGGTGTGACACCCCTCGATGGTCCAGTGGCCGGAGTTGTGCGGCCGCGGCGCGATCTCGTTGAGGAGGATCCCGTCGTCCGGTCCCTGGAACAGTTCGATACCGTAGACGCCCCGCCCCTCCATCACGTCGAGGACATCGAGGGCGACCTCGCGTGCGCGCTCGCGAACGGCTCCGTCGGCTTCCGGCGGCGAGCGGGTCTCCCGCAGGATCTCCTCGCGGTGGACCGTCTCGGTGACGGGGAACGTGTCACGCTCGGGCTCGCCGTCCTCGCCCCACCGCTCGCTGCCGAGACAGCCCATCACGGCGAGTTCCCGCTCGAAGTCGACCATCTCCTCGACCATCGCGACGCCCGACGGGTCGTCGGAACTGCCGCCCTGGGCGGCGTCGACGATCTCCGCGAAGGCCGCCTCCACCTCGTCGGGCGACTCGACGGGGACGTTCCCGCGGCCGTCGTAGCCGCCCTTGCGGGCCTTGAGCATCGCGGGATAGCCCAGCTCGTCGAGCGCGTCGCGCAACTCCTCGGCGGAGTTCACCTCGCGAAACTCGGGGACCGGGACGCCCGCCTCGGCCAGCCGGCGCTTCTGGACGAGCTTGTCCTCGATGATCCGCAGGGTCTCGGGGTCGGGGTGGACCGGCGTATCCGTCTCCGCGGCGACTTCCTCCAGCAGGTCGGGGTCGGCGAGTTCGATCTCGAAGGTGAGGAAGTCGGCGCGCTCGGCGAGCTCGCGGACGGTCTCGGGGTCGTCGAAGTCGCCGACGACCTGGTCGCGGGCGACGGGCGCGGCCGGGGCGTCCGGGGTCGGGTCGCTGACGACGACCTCGACGCCGAGCGGCGCCGCGGCCTCGGCGAGCATCCGGCCGAGCTGGCCGCCGCCGACGACGCCGAGCGTCGGTCCGGGCGAGGTGAGTGTCATTGCGCCGGGGTTGCCCACCGGCGGGAATAAGCGTGTCCCTCTCGGGTGGGCGTCGGTCTCCAGCGGTGGCGGCGGGTCAGCCGCCGGCGGTGGCGTTCGCAACGTCCTCGCGGACGAAGAAGTGCGTCCGCGTGTCCCGGTCGCGCAACAGGTGGGTTCGCCGCTCGTAGCCCGACAGCGCCGCCGGAGGGCTCGGCAGGTCGCCGGCCCGCGCGACGACCATCAGTGGGCGCTCCCGCTCGACGGTCCGGCTCAGGGTCCGGGTCGAGTCGACGCAGGTCGCCGTGGCGTTCGCCCGCTCGAAGTACCACGGCAGCGGGAGGACCTGTTGCCACGCCGCGCAGGCCGGCCGACGGGGCCCGGTCGCGCCGGGCGCGTCCACGAAGTGGTCCCCGTACAGCACCACGTCCGTCCCTTCGTGGGCGGGCACGGCGGTCCCCAGCTGGCGCATCACCGGCTGGACGCCCGGCGCCGGCTGGGCGTACTGGACGAGCCCGTTGTCCTCGCCGTGGTCGGTCAGGTAGACGCTCCCGGCGCCCGCGAGGGCGACCTGTGCGGCGACGATCAGAACGACCAGCGCCGCCAGTCCCGCGCTCACGCGGTCGCCGTCGGCGACCGCCTCCCGCCCCCAGCGGACGAACAGTCCCAGCCCGACCGCCGCGGGGATCGCCAGCGGGACGACCGCGTGGACCGTCGCCCAGGGCGCCTTGATGTCCGTCGCGATCGGGTAGCCCAGCACCGAGGCCACCCCCCAGTAGAACGCGATCGAGACCAGGTCCGAGGGGCCGTCGGGCCGGTAGCGGTCGGCGACGAAGCCGACGACCGCGAGGAGACAGACCGCGGCGGCGCCGGCCCGCAGCGTCTCGAGGAAGTGACCGAGATACGGGAGATACGGGTGGCGCTGGTGTGTCCCTCCGACCCAGGTGCCCCACAGCGCCTCGGCGGAGCCGACGGTCGCCTCGCGAAGTACCGCCGGCAGGAGCGTCGGGTCGGCCAGTGCCGCGCCCAGTCCCGGGCCGACCGCCGTCTCGCCCCGCGGCGTGTAGAAGACGGCGACGACCGCCAGGAAGCCGAGGGCGCCGAACAGGGCCGCGTCGGCGTGGCGCCGGCTGACCCCGAGGGCGCGGCGACCGTGGGCCCGGACGACGGCCGTCCAGTCCTCGCCGCGGCCGGCCGCGCGGAACAGTCGGTGGTCGAGCAGGAGGGCGACGCCGCCGGCCCAGCACAGCAGGTACAGGAGGGCGTTCTCCTTGACGGTGAATCCCAGCGCGACGAACCCGACGCCGGCGTAGAAGTACCGGCGGCGGCCGGTGTCGACCGCCCGGACGAACAGGGCGAAGGCGGCGACCGTGAACGCCGCGACCAGCGGGTCGCCGCGCATGAACCGCGAGTAGTAGAGGACGACGGGTGTAAACGCCCAGAAGCCCGCGAGCGCGACGACCTCGACGCCGCGCAGTCGCTCGCGCAGCAGCAGCGCCGACAGCGGGAACAGCGCGGTGACGGCGGCGACGACGGCCCGCATCGCGAAGTCGGTCGGCCCGAGGACGCCGAAGACGACCTCGTTGGCGTGCTGAAGGAACGGGCCGTGGACGATCGGCCGGTACCGGAAGTTCCCGCTCGCGGCGTAGTCGAGCGTCCAGTAGGCGACGCGTCCCTCGTCGAAGTGGGCGGTCCGGGCGCCCAGCCGGTAGAACCGCGCCGCGAACGCCCCCGCGACGACCGCGACGACGGCGAGTGTGACCCTGTCGACGCCGTACTGGTTTCGCAGTCGCTCCGCGACGCCCCCCGCTTGCCCCCCCTCTCCTGTGGCTGCCATCACCGTCGTCCACGCCCGCCCGGACAAGAGCCCTACCGGTTGGAAAATCAACCGTTTGAGGCACCGAAAGCGGTCGGGTCGCGAGACGCCCGGCGCGGGGCTGTCGGCGGGATCGCGTGGTGCACGGCGAGAGATTCCGGAGTGTCGCGCGGCGCGCTGGCGCCCGTGTCGGGGCGGGTTCGGTAGTTCTTTTATGCGCGCTCGCTTCGCCCCGCGTATGGTACAGCTCGGTCTGGTGGTCGCCCAGTTCGACAAGGAGGGGACCGTCATCGACGGGATGGAGGCGGCGGCTCGCGAGGCCGCCAGCGAGCGCGACGCCGAGGTCGCCGCGACCGTCGAGGTGCCCGGCTCCTACGACACGCCGCTGGCCGCCGACCGGCTGGCCCGCCGCGACGACATCGACGCCGTGGCCGTCATCGGCGCCATCGTCGAGGGCGACACCGACCACGACGAGGTCATCGCCGACGCCGCCGCTCGGGGGCTGACCGACGTGAGCCTCGACCGGGACACCCCGGTCACCTTCGGGATCATCGGCCCCGGCATGAGCACGGCCGAGGCGAAGGCCCGCACCGACTACGGGGCGACCGTCGTCGACAGCGCCGTCGACCTCGTCGAACAGCTCCCGTGACCACACCGCGGACAACTACAGACACAACCATGGACTTCGCAGCACGCGTCGAACGGATCGAACCGAGCGCGACCGTCGCGATCAGCAACAAGGCCTCCGAACTGGAGGCCGAAGGCGTCGACGTCGTCGACCTCTCGGTCGGCGACATCGTCGACTTCGACACCCCCGAGAACGTCAAGGAAGCCGGCAAGGCGGCGATGGACGCCGGCCACACCGGCTACACTCCCTCGAACGGCATCCCCGAGCTCAGGGAGGCCATCGTCGACAAGCTCCACGGCGACGGCCTCTCCCAGTACGGGACCGAGAACATCGTCGTCACGCCGGGCGGCAAGCAGGGCCTGTTCGAGGTCTTCCAGACGCTGATCGACGACGGCGACGAGGTCGCCCTCGTGGACCCCGCGTGGGTCTCCTACGAGGCGATGGTGAAGCTCTCGGACGGCTCGCTGAACCGCGTCGACACCGCACAGTACGACTTCCAGCTCGAACCCGCGCTGGACGACCTGGCCGAGGCCGTCTCCGACGACACGGAGATCCTCGTCGTCAACTCGCCGGGCAACCCCCACGGCGCCGTCTACTCCGACGAGGCGCTGGAGGGCGTCCGCGACATCGCCGTCGAGCACGACGTGACGGTGATCTCCGACGAGATCTACAAGGAGATCACCTATGACGGCGTCGAGGCCACCAGTATCGGCACGCTCGACGGCATGGCCGAGCGCACGATCACGCTCAACGGCTTCTCGAAGGCCTACGCGATGACGGGCTGGCGGCTGGGCTACTACGCCGCGCCCGAGTCGGTCGTCGACCAGGCCGGCAAGATCCACGGCCACTCGGTGACCTGCGCGGTCAACTTCGTCCAGCACGCGGGCGTCGAGGCCCTGCGGAACACCGACGAGGCCGTCGAGGAGATGCGCTCGGCGTTCGAGGACCGCCGGGACATGCTCGTCGACCTGTTCGAAGAACACGGCAAGGACGTTCCCACCCCCGACGGCGCGTTCTACCTGATGCTGCCCGTCGCCGACAGCCGGATCGACGGCGACGGCGACCAGCCACAGGACGTGGCCTGGGCCGAGGAGGCCATCGAGACGGCCCACGTCGCGACCGTGCCGGGCAGCGCGTTCGGGACGCCGGGGTGGGTCCGCCTGGCCTACGCCAACGACGAGGACCGCCTCCGCGAGGGCGTCGAACGCCTCGCCGAGCACGACCTGCTGTAGCGGCACTCGCCCGTCCCGGTTCTTCGTCTCGCGCTCGGAGACGACTGCTAAAGCCGATACCGTCGCCGCAAATCTGGGTGTTCCCGCTCAGACCAGCCCGACGTGGCTGTGTCGCTTGTAGGCGAAGTACCCGAAGTAGAGCACGCCGGGGACGACGAGGACCGCCGAGAGCAGTCCGATCAGGAAGTGGTTCACCGGGTTGGGCCGCCACTCGCTGTTGAGCCGGACGAACGTGGCGTCCCGGTAGATGCCGACGACGAACAGCGGGAGGCCCAGCATCGCGACGCCGAGCATGATGGGGTTGAGGGCGGCGCCGACCACGCCGACGACGCCGAGCGCGGCGCCGGCCATCGCGACGTACCACCACGTCTCCGAGCCGACCCAGTCGACGACGTACTCGTGGCGCTTGTAGAGGTAGTGCAACACGGCCAGCCCGCTGACGAAGAAGCCGAGCACGACGTACAGGCCGGGGCTGGGCTCCCACTCCAGGTCCTGGTCGGCGACCTTCGAGGCGTCGAGGTACAGGAAGAGCGGAACGGCGACGATCGACAGCAGCCCCAAGACGATGGCGAGCAGCCAGACGATCGCCATCCCGCCCAGAAACGCCGTGAAGCCGGCGCCGGTCGCACCCGCCGAGGCACCCGTTCCCGCGGCTCCCGCCGCGCCCGTTCCCGCGGCGCCGCCGGAACTCGACCCCAGGCTCAACACCCCTACGACGATGATCCCGATGCCGAACAGCGCCGAGAGGACCGTCGGCCCCAGCAGGAACAGTTCCAACCCCCGATACGCCCGCGACGGCACGTCCTCCACCGTGACCCGTTGCATACCCCCCGAGGCGCGCCGCTGTGGATTAAATCCTGCGTTGATTACACAATCTGCCGACACCTCGGGGCGTGCGTTCGACGGTGCGAAACCGGCGACTACCCGCGTTCGTCGAGGATGCGGTCGACGATCCGGCCGGAGGAGAGCAACCCCTCGTAGTCGGGTTCGTAGGCGCTCGCGCGGCGGACCTCGCAGTCGATGCCGCGCTCGGCCAGCGCGGCGCGGACCCCCTCTTCGTCGTGGTGCTGGTCGTAGCCCAGGGCGATCACGGCCGGGTCGAGCTCCTCGATGGGCGCGAAGATGTCCTCGGGGTGGCCCAGCCGCGCCTCGTCGACCGGGGCCAGCCCGGCGACCATCTCCCGGCGTTGCGGGCCGGGGACCACCGGCGGTTCCTTGTGGGTCACGTTCGTCGAGCGGGCGACGATGACGACCAGCCGGTCGCCCATCGCCTTCGCGTCCCGGAGGTAGTGGAGGTGGCCGGGGTGGAGGATGTCGAAGGTGCCCTGGGCGACGACGAGGCGGTCGTCACCGGGCGGTCGCCGGTCGTCCGGTTCGTCGTCGGCTCGCCCCTCGGTCATCGCTCGCCCCACTCGTCGTCGGGCTCCGAGCGGAAGTCCGTCCCCTCGGCCCCGTAGTCGCGCTCCTCCATGAGCTCGGCGTCGATGTCCTCCTGGGAGAAGTCGAAGAACTCGTCCTCGGGCATCTCGATATCGAGTACCGGCAGGTCGACGGGCTCGCCCTCGCGGTCGAACGCCTGCCAGTCCGACCGCCCGTAGGGCGCGCCGACGATGATGTGGACCTTCCCCTTGCCGAACGTCTGGAGGTCGGCGTCGCTCGGGCGGAGCACGCCGTTGGGGTGGGAGTGGATCGACCCCGCCGCCCGGGAGCTGTTGGGGATCATGCTGGAGTCGACGGTGGCGCTGACGGGGTTCGACTCGGTCCCCGGGATGACGAGGATGTCCGTCAGGACGGTGCCCTCGTAGTCGAGGTCGAACTTCCGGGCGTCCTCGCCGCGCAGAAACCCCATGTACTCGTCGGGGTGGGCGTCCTCCGAGGCCTCCAGCGCGAACTCCAGCGCCGCCTCGGCGATGCCGACCACCTCGCCCGAGCGGAACAGTCCCATGCCTACGTCTCGGGTAGCCCGCGTAACAAGGCTTTCCAAACCATCTTTTTCGCGGAGGGGTGGGCAAACCGCGCCCACCCCTCCGCCAAAAACATGGGTGAAAACACCGTCAGAGCAAGCTCTGACGAGCCCTCGATCGCGTCGCTCACGAGGAAGGCCGCTTCCGCGGGGCTTCGCCCCGCTCCAGCGGAAGAACCGGCGCCTGCGGCGCCGGATGCTAACTACAGGTGACGTAGTCACGGCTACGCCTGAAGCTGTCCGCATCCCCATCTTTTGTGTGACAGGATTTTTAAACTATGCGGGAGCATCGCCAACTGCATGCCTTCTCGCAGGTCAATACTCCTTGAGGAGATGGTATGGCCAGAAGTCGAATCGGCGCTCGAAAACGGAACACGGACGGTGATCGTCTCGGTCGGTTCGATCGAACAGCATGGCCCACATCTCCCGTTGAACATGGACACACTCGACGGTGATGAGCTCTCGCGGCGAATCGCAGAGAATCTGGGGGATGCCCTTGCTGCGCCAACGATCCGGCCCGGCTGCTCGGGGCATCATATGGAGTTCCCGGGAACGATTACTGTCCCGCCCGAAACACTGATGAATGTAGTTCGGGGATACTGTCGCTCGCTCGATGAACACGGCTTCGAACATATCGTCTTAGTCCCGACACACGGAGGGAATTTCGGCCCGATCAGGGCTGTTGCACCTGATGTCGCCCGAGAAATCGATGCCACCGTGATTCCCCTCGCTGATCTCGACGAGCATATGCAGTTACTGAATGATGGCCTCAGCGAGGCGGGAATCGACTACGATCAAGATGTGATTCACGCTGGCGCAGCCGAGACGGCAGTGGTGTTAGCGGTGAATGAGAATCTCGTCAGGCTGGAGAACATCGAATCCGGCCCTGAAGGAGAGATTTCTACCGCTCGCCTTCTGAGCGAGGGGTTCAAAACGATCACCCGAAACGGTGTGCTTGGCGATCCGGCTGAGGCAACCGCTGAAGCCGGCGAAACCATCATTCAGAACGTGGTTGACACCTACGTTGATCACATTGTGAATGAACGTCGTTCAGTCTAGACGTTGACTCCACCGGGGTTGAACGAGTAATATGGGGATTCACTTATCGGTGCAGGTAGCGTATCGTACAGTATGCCTGAAGAAGTCCTGTTCAAATCGGAAGGCAACCAGAGTCGAGAAGAGATTGCAGCGTACCTTCGGAAAGTTGCGGATAATCTCGACAGCGGGAACGCGATCAGCCTAAAAGCGGGCTCCGAGTCTGTCACACTGACTCCCCCTGCCCGACCAACCTTCGAGGTCAAAGCTGAACGCGAAGGCCCGGCTGGCAATATGACTGAATTAAGTGTCGAGTTCGAACTCGAATGGGACGAGAACGCCGATGGGGAGGCTAGCGGAAGTGGCAAACTGGAAATCGAGTAGTCACTTCGCACGTCTACTCAGCAGATGATTCGTTCCCAGTGAACCTGAAATCAACCGCTTCGTGACCTGTTTCGTGACGGTCTATATTCACGTCCCGCTTTTTCCTCTGTTTTCGATCGGGAGTGTCCTCGACGCGCGAAGCGCACCTGTAGGTACCCCCAAGGGGAAAGATGGGCGCCGATGTGTTTCCGAAGGTTAAACTGCGGGCGGAGCGGTATCGAGTACAAATGACTCCTGTACCTGACGCCGGGGATTCCGGCGTCGCCGTCCCCGACGGTGGGACGACCGTCTACGACCTCGATTCGAACTGCGACTTCGAGTACGTCTCCGAGGGCGAGCTGTACCTCGCTGAAGTCAACGGCGTCGTCGAGTACGGCGTCTTCGTCGACCTCTCGGACGACGTGTCCGGGCTGGTCCACGCCTCGAACCTCCTCGGGACGTACGAGGTCGGCGACGAACTCGTCGTCGAACTCGAAGAAGTGCGGGAGAACGGCGACCTGGCCTTCGACGAGGTCGACCTGCCCGACTACGAGGTCGAAGAGATCACCCGCGACAGCCACGCCGTCGCCGACCTCGGCGATGTCGTCGGCGAGTCGGTCACGCTGGAGGGCGTCGTCGTCCAGATCAAACAGACCGGCGGCCCGACCGTCTTCCAGGTCCGCGACGCGACCGGCATCGCCCCCTGCACGGCCTTCGAGGAGGCCGGTGTCCGCGCCTACGAGGACGTGCGACTGGACGACGTGGTCCGCGTCGACGGCTACGTCGAGACCCGCGAGGGTGCCGTCCAGGTCGAGATCGACGACCTGCAGGTGCTCGACGGCGACGACGCCGAGAGCGTCCGCGCCGAACAGGACGCCGAACTGGACGACCTCGCCGAACCCCACGACCCCGAGCCGCTCGTCGAGTGGGACGCCTTCGAGAAACTGCGCGACGACCTGCGCGCGGTCGCCGAGCGGCTCCGCCGGGAGATTCTGGAGGGCCGTCCCATCCGGATGCGCCACCACGCCGACGGCGACGGCATCTGCGCGAGCGTCCCGATGCAGGTGGCCCTGGAGCGGTTCATCGCGGACACCTACGAGGACCCCGACGCCGCCCAGCACCTCCTCAAGCGCCTGCCGAGCAAGGCGCCCTACTACGAGATGGAGGACGTGACCCGCGACCTGAACTTCGCCCTGGAGGACCGCGAACGCCACGGCCAGCGGCTCCCGCTCCTGCTGATGCTCGACAACGGGTCGACCGAGGAAGACACCCCGGCCTACCGCAACCTCGCCCACTACGACGTGCCCATCGTCGTCGTCGACCACCACCACCCCGACCCCGACGCCGTCGGCGACCTGCTCGACGAGCACGTCAACCCCTACCTCCACGACGAGGACTACCGGATCACGACGGGCATGATGTGCGTCGAACTCGCGCGGATGATCGACCCGTCGATCACGGACGACCTCCGACACGTCCCCGCGGTCGCCGGCCTCTCGGACCGTTCGGAGGCCGAGGCGATGGACGACTACCTCGAACTCGCCCGCGAGCAGGGCTACGACGAGGTCGAGCTCCGCGACGTTGGCGAGGCGCTGGACTACGCCACCTTCTGGCTCAAGTACGACGACGGCGGCCAGCTCGTCACCGACGCGCTCAACGTCGACTGCGACGACGAGGAGCGCCACCGCGAGCTCGTCTCGTTCCTCGCGACGCGGGCCGAGCGCGACGTGGAGCGCCAGCTCGACGCCGCGATGCCCCACGTGGAACACGAGCGGCTCGACAACGACGCCCACCTCTACCGCATCGACGTGGAGAACCACGCCCACCGGTTCACCTACCCCGCGCCCGGGAAGACGACCGGCAAGATCCACGACTCAAAGGTCGCCGAGACGGGCGACCCCGTCATCACCATCGGTTACGGTCCGGATTTCGCCGTCCTCCGTTCCGACGGCGTCCGGCTGGACATCCCGACGATGGTCGAGGAGCTGAAAGCCGAGGTCGACGGCGGCGGCGTCAGCGGCGGCGGCCACCTCGTCGTCGGCTCGATCAAGTTCGTCCGCGGCATGCGCGAGACCGTCATCGACGCGCTGGTCGAGAAGATGGCCGACGCCGAGATCGACGAGGAACTCGGCAGTTCCGCCGCGTTCGCCGAGGACTGAGTTCCCGTTTCGTCAGCCGCCGACGCCCACGTTCTCCCCGAAGTCGATCCGGCGGGCGACCAGTATCGCGAGCAGCGCGCAGCCGCCGACGCCCGCGGCGATCCCGACCGGGAGCGACGGCCCGCTCCCTCCGCCGTCCCAGTCGGCGGCGAAGGCCGCCTGGTAGTACTCGCCGACCGCCTCGCCTTCGAGCGAGAGGACGACCTCCCGGTTGCTCCGGACCGACTCGCCGTTCCAGTTGAGGCTGCCGACGAGCACCTGGTCGCCGTCGATCACGACCCCCTTCGCGTGGATCTTCTCGAAGTCGCCCCCGGGTTCGGCGAGCTTCGCGGCGAGGGGCAGGCCCTCGCGCTCGGCCACGCCGCGGAGGTGTTCGACCAGCCGGCGGTTCTCTTCCTCGACGTACCACGCGCCGCTCAGCAGGATTCGCACGTCGACGCCGCGGCGGGCGGCCCGGAGCGTCTCGCGGAGGAAGCGCTGGTCTCGCCCGTCGACGCTCATCTGGATCACGTCGATGGACCCGTCGGCGCCGGCGAGCGCGGCGGTGACCGCCGGGCCCGCGTTGTCCGGGGCGACGAACAACCGGGTGCGATTCACGGGCACCGTCTCGGGCGAGCGGTGGCTGGGATACGAACCGTTCGCGACCCCCGCCCGGTCGAACGAGCGGCCGCGCCGGACCTGCGACCACGGGCGGGCGCCCCGCCAGTCGGCGTCGGCGCGGAAGGTCTCGGCGAGCCCCTCGACGATCCGGGGCTGTGAGACGACCGCGCCCCAGCCGCGGCTGGCGTGGCCGCCGGTCCCCGCTGGTTTCCAATTCTCCGTCAGCACGACCGCGCGGCCGTCCGCGACGGCGTACTTCGGGTGGTGGAACGCGTAGCGGCCGTGGGGACCGCCGAGGAGTTCGACGGTGGCGCCGGCGTCGGCGAGCGAGTCGAGCAGCCGGGCCTGTCGGCCGGTGATCCCGTCGACCGGCTCGGCGTCGAGGAGGACGCGCACGTCGACGCCGCGACGGGCCGCCCGTTCGAGCGCCCGCGCGACGCGCCCGGAGGTGAACGTGTAGCCCGCCAGCAGGATCCGGCTGTTGGCACTGCGAAGCACGTCGAGCGGGACGCCCGGCGCGTCGGGGAGCGTGAACGCCCGCGCGGTTCCTCCGGTCGCGGTGACGACCGACCGGTCCGTCCGTCCGAGCGGTCGCCACGCGACCGCGCCGCGGTCGTCGAACCGGGCGATCTTCCCCTCGGGCGCCTCGCGGTATCGGGCACGCGCGACGGTCGCGTTGCCGCGCCGGAGCCGGAGTCGCTCCCCGCCGTTGGCCAGCGCGACGCTCCCGTTCGCCGCGACGACCGGGCGACGGGTGAGGTTCCGGACCGCCCGGGGGGCGGTCGTGACGGCGACGCGACCGCCGACTGTCCGGTTCGGGAGGACGAGTTCGCCGTCGCCGTCGGAGAGCCGGTAATCGCCGATATCCGTCCCGTTTGGGGCGTCGATCACGACGAACTCGCCGCGGTCGCCGTCGGCGACGGGGTTCGGGTAGACCGCCGCGATCCGCGGCTCCGTCGGCCGGGTCGCGTCCGTCACGTTCGACGGCGTTCCGGGGTCGGCGACCGCACCGACCGCCGGACCGACCGCTCCCGCGACCAGCAGACAGACCGCCGCGAGCCGGGCTACTCTGGACACGCGAGTCGCTGGTCCCGCTCTCCGACATAAACCTCCGGACCGGCCGGTGGGGTTCGGTTCCGGGGCGGTCGGTGAGGTTCGATACCGGCGAAGACGAGGGGCGACCGACCCGGCCACCCAGAGTTTATCTGCCATCCCGGGACCACTCCGGCGCGATGGACCAACTGGGCCCCGGGCTGGCCGTCGACCCGTCGGCGACGCTGCTGTTCTGCGGGTTCGTGGCCGGCGGGGTCGCCCTGGGGACCGTCAGCGGGCTGACGCCGGGGATCCACGCCAACACGTTCGCGCTGCTGCTCGCCGGGGTCGCGCCCGCGGTTCCGGGGCCGGTCCGGTACGTCGGCGCGGCGATGCTGGCCGCCGGAACCGTCCACACGTTCCTCGACGTGGTGCCGGCGCTCGCGCTGGGCGTGCCGGACCCGGCGATGGCCAGCTCGGCGCTGCCCGGCCATCGACTGGTCCTGGCCGGCCGGGGTCGCGAGGCGCTCCGGCTGTCCGCGCTGGGGAGCGCCGGCGCGGTCGTGCTCGCGGTCCCCCTCGCGATCCCGATGACCCGGGCGATGACCGCGGCCTACCCGACGCTGCGGGCGCACCTCTCGCTCCTGCTGGCCGGTGTCGTCGTGCTGCTGGTCGCCACGGAGTCGACGAACCTCGGGCGAGTGGGTGCGGCGCTGTCGGTCGCGGCCAGCGGCGGGCTCGGCGCGGTCGCGCTGGACCTGCCCCCGGGCGGGCTCGTCGACTCCGGCGGGATGCTCGCGCCCATCTTCACCGGGCTGTTCGGCGCGCCGGTCCTGCTGGACGCGCTGACCGGCGAGGGCGTCCCCCCGCAGGACGACCCCGCGGTGACGACCGCTCCCCGTACTGTCGCGGGGTTCGCGCTCGCGGGGACCCTCTCCGGCGCGGTGGTCGGGTACGTCCCGGGCGTGTCCAGCGCCATCGCCGCGACGGTCGCGTTGCTCGCCGTTCCCGGCGGTGGCGGGATCGGCGCGGAGCGCGAACCCGACGGTGCGCGCGGGTTTATCGTCACGACCAGCGGCGTGAACACCGCGAATACTATTTTCGCACTGCTGGCGCTGATCGCCCTCGGGACGCCCCGGACCGGCGTCATGGTCGCGATGGACGAGGCCGGCGTGCCGCTGGACCTGCCGCTGTTGCTCGGGAGCGTCCTCGCTGCCGCGGCCTGCGGGTTCGTCCTCGTGGTGACGCTGGGTGACGGGTATCTGCGACTCGTGGGTCAGGCCGACTACACGCGGCTCTCTGTGAGCGTGCTGTGTCTCGTCGTGGTCGTGATCGCCGTGTTGACCGGCCCGCTCGGCGTCGGCGTGTTCGCGGCGTCGACGGTCGTCGGCCTGGTCCCCGTGAAGTTCGGCGCTCGCCGAGCCTCGCTGATGGGTGTGTTGTTGGTTCCGTTGATTCTGGGTGTTTGAGTGGGTGATTCGTGATCATACGGGGGTGAGCGCGCCGTTCGCTCTCCAGCAGTGATCGCTATCAGAGCCGACAGCAAGCGGTGAAAGCCCTCGGCCCGCTCGCGGTCGCTGAGCGACATACCCTCGCGGCCTCGCGGCCGCTTCGGGTAGGGGTCGCTCAGCCGACTCCCGGCGCGAGCGCGCCTCGCCCTTTCAGTCCGCCAGGACCGCACCGCAGACCGCCCCGCACAGCACCGCAGACGGCCACGAGCCTCCCCAGCCGATTCGCGACACGCGAGTCGCGAATCCACCGTCGGAGCACGCTCCGACGAGCCTTCGTTCACACAGTTCACGAAGACCTCGCGCGGCTACGGTCGCGCGCACGAGAGCGCGCGATAGCGCGCGCCACGGCGGACCGTCGCAAAGGCTCAGATGTAATCCTGGCCGCGGAAATAGGAGAGCATGACGAGGGCGACCAGCAGCATTCCGACCATGACGGCGGGGTAGGCGTAGGGCCAGGCGAGCTCGGGCATGTTGTAGGGGCTGTCGGCGAAGTTCATGCCGTAGACGCCGACGACGAAGGTGAGCGGGATGAAGATGGTCGCGACGACCGTGAGCACCTTCATCACCTCGTTGGTGGACTGGGAGAGGGTGTTGAGGTAGATGTCCCGCGCGCCGGAGGCCAGGTCGCGGTAGGTCTCGGTCAGGTCGACTAGCTGGACGAGGTGGTCGTACACGTCCCGGAAGTACTTCTCCGTCTCCTCGTCGACCTGGGCGGGGTCGCCCCGGGCGAGGACGCCGACGGCCTCGCGGGTGGGCCAGGCGAGCTTGCGAAAGGAGAGCAGTTCCCGGCGGACGCTGTTGATGGCTTCGAGCGTCTCGATGTCGGTCGAGGTGGTGACGGCCTCCTCGACGGCCTCGATGTCGTCCTCGATCTCGTCGAGCAGTTCGAAGTACTCGTCGACGACCACGTCGACGACGCGGTAGGCCGTGAAGTCGGCCCCCCGGTGGAGGAGCCGTTCGTCGCCCGAGCGGACGGCCTGCCGAACCCTGTCGACCGGATCGACCGGGCCGGGGGAGAGCGTGACCAGCCAGTCGTCGCCGACGAAGACGCCGACGGGCACGTCCCGGATCTCCTCGTCGAAGGTGGTCTCGCCGCCGCGGAGGGTGGCGCGCTTGACGACGACGAGCGTGTAGTCGTCGTACTCCTCGGTCTTGGGCCGGACGCCCTTGCACACGTCCTCAACGGACAGCGGGTGGATGTCGAAGGCCTCGGCGACCCGGTCCATCTCGGCGCGGTCGGCGCCCGCGGCGTGGACCCAGGTCGTCCCGTCGGCGGCGCGGGCCGCGGCGAGGTCGTCGTACTCCGTGACCTCGTCGGCGCGGTAGACGAGCGCGGCCGTCACGGCTCCCCCTCCGGCGGCTTCGACCGGCCGATGGCCGCGAGCGTGACGCCCACCATCACGGCGGTCACCGACAGCGACCGCCCGGGGTAGGGCGCGGCGACCCCCACCGCGTACCCGACGGTCCCGACCGCGGTGAGCGCGAGTCCGATCGGGAGCGCCGCTCTCATGTCCCTCTCCGATGGCCGCGAGCGACAAAAGCGTATGCCGACCGCGGGCGCCCGTTCGCCGTCAGTCGCCCGCGATGCCGGGTGCGACCGCGGGGGACCTCTCCGGCGGGACAAGACACTTACCGGCACCGGGAGTCGGGGTGCGCATGGTCCACTGCCCCGAATGCGAGACGGAACTCGCCGACAAGGAGGACGTGGAGTTCGTCGACATGGACGCGAAGATGGCCGGGATATTCCGCTCCTCCAAGCGGTTCTACGTGGTCGGCTGCGCCGACTGCGGCGCCGCGATCGGCAGCGGCGTCGCCGGCGGCGGCGGATAGGCGGGCCCGCGCGGACGAGCGGCCCGCCGGGTCGGCGGTCAGGCCGGCGGATGGCGGAGTCCGGCCAGCAGCGTGTCGACCCGCGAGCGCTCGTCGACCGCCTCCGGGTGGACGGCCACGACGGTCACGAAGTCGCCGTCGTGTTCGACCGTCGCGAGGTGGATCGTCGCGTTCGTCTCCACGCCGCCCATCCGCTGGGTGGCGGTGTACTCGGAGACCGTCCGCGACTCGCCGAGGAACTCGACCGACCGGTTGGACTGGAACTGCACGTCCGACAGTCCGGACGAGGCGCCCACGAACCGGCGGACGAGCCGTTCGTTCGAGAGCGAGCCGATGGGGTTGACCGACGTGCCCGCGACCGACGCGGCGGGCGAGGTGAAGACGGTCACCCGCGCGAAGTCGCCCTCGACGCCCTCGGCCAGCTCGACGGTGCGGTTGTACCGCCGGAGTTCGCTGGAGACGACCACCTGTCTGGTCTGGCCCGCGGCCGAGACGTTGTGCGTGCTGTTGGGCGAGCCGCTGGCCGCCAGCTGGTAGCCCGTCTCCTCCAGCGTCGCGTCGTCGACCTCCGTCGCGTTCGCGGCGAACCCGAGCGGTTCGCTCCCGGTGAGAAAGCCGATGCAGCCGGCCGTCGCCAGCAGGACGACGAGCGCGACGCCGATACCCGCCTCGCGTGACCGTATCATGTCACCGACGTTATCGCGACGAGGGATAAACCCGCCGGCGCGGCCCGCGCCAGCGCCCGACCGCGGCCGACGCCCGTGTCACTCGAAGCGGTAGGTCGGCCCGTCGTCGCCGTCTTCGACCGCGACGCCGATGTCGTCGAGCCGGTCGCGCAGTTCGTCGGCGCGCTCGTAGTTGCCCGCCTCGCGTTCCCGCTCGCGCAGGTCGAGCACGAGTTCGACCAGGTCCTCGGCGACCCGCACCTCGCCGCCGTCGGACCCGCCGAACGAGAGGCCGAACACGTCGCCGCCGAGCTCCTCGAAGGCGTCGATGGCCCGCTTGAGGCCCGGGAAGTCGTAACGGTCGCGGTCGTCGACGTGGGCGTTGACCGCCGAGGCCAGCTCGAGCAGGGCGGCCATCGCCTCGCGGGTGTTGAGGTCGTCGTTCATCGCCGACTCGAAGTCGGCGCGGGCCGACTCGACGGCCTCCCGCAGGGCCGGGTCGGCGGCGTTGGCGTAGGCGTCGACGCTGTCGGCCGCCTCGACGGCCCGCTCGTAGCCGCGTTCGAGCCGTTCCCACCGTTCCTCGGCCTCGGCCAGCGTCTCCTCGGAGAAGGTCGGGTCCGCCGAATAGACGGTCGAGACGAAGAACGTCCGGAGTACGTCGACGCCGAACTCCTCGATGGCCGCCCGCGCGGTCGTGAAGTTCTGCAGGCTCGAGGACATCTTCTCGTCGGCCACCTGGACCATCCCGGTGTGCAGCCAGTACTTCGAGAACTCCTGGCCCGTCGCGCACTCGCTCTGTGCGATCTCGTTTTCGTTGTGCGGGAAGACCAGATCCGACCCCGCGACGTGGATGTCGAAGGTCTCGCCGAGGTGGGTCGTCGACATCGCCGAGCACTCGATGTGCCAGCCCGGCCGGCCCTCGCCCCACGGCGAGTCCCACGTCTGTGCCTGCTGGGCGGCCTCCTCGGCGGGCGCCGCGCCCTCGTGCTGGTGCTCCGCTATCTCCGCGGGGTCGACGCCGCCGGCCTTCCACAGCGCGAAGTCGGCGGGGTTGCGCTTCTCGGCGAGTTCGTCCTCGTCGCCCTGGACCTCGGACTCGTCGAGGTCCTGGTTCGAGAGCTTCCCGTAGTCGTCGTCGGCGGTCACGTCGAAGTAGACCGACCCGTTGGACTCGTAGGCGTATCCCTCCTCGACCAGCGTCTCGACCATCGCGACGATCTCGTCGATGTGCTCGGAGACGCGGGGGTACACGTCGGCGCGCTTGAGGTTGAGCGCCCGCATGTCCTCGATGAACGACTCGGTGTAGTGGCGGGCGACCTCGGCTTCGTCCTCCCCCACTTCGCCGACGCGGGCGACGATCTTCTCGTTGACGTCGGTGAAGTTCTCGACGTGGCGCACGTCGTAGCCCAGGTACTCCAGCCACCGGTGGACCACGTCGGTGTGGGTCCACGTCCGGGCGTGGCCGACGTGGGCCGGGTCCGAGGTCGTCAGGCCGCAGAGATAGAGGGTGACCGCGTCGTCGTCGACCGGCTCGAAGTCCTCCCGCTCGCCCGTGAGCGTGTTCGAGAGCTGGAGCGTCATTACCCGAGTCTACGCGGCCCGGCGTTTCAAGGTGGCGGATGGGCGTCGAACGGTGGCACGGTCCTACGCCGCCAGCGCGTCCTCGACCGCCCGCACCGCGTCCGCGCCGTCGCGGCGGCCGACGACCACGACCAGCGACCCGCCGCCGACGGCGGCCGCCTCCACGGCCACCCCGGCGGTCGCCAGCCGACCGAGCACCTGCCGGAGCGCCTCGGCGTCGGCCGCGCCGCCGGCGGTGATCGCCGTGAGCGGCCCTTCGTCGGGGACTAGAGCGAGGTCGCCCACCGCGAGGACGGCGTCGGCGGGGTCGCCCTCGCCGAGGCCGCTCTCCATGCTCACCGGCGGGGCGTCCCCCGGACGCCCGTAGTCGGGGAGGTCGTCGGCGAACCGGCGGAGCGCGGCGACCACCGCGTCGGTCTCGCCCTCGACATCCAGAAAGCGGGCGGCGGCGGTGTAGTTGACCACGCCGGCCCGGAGCGCGTCGTACAGGAACGGGTGGCGCCGGACGGCCTCGCGGGTGTCCGCGGCGAGTGTCATACCCGCCGGATGGACGCCGGGCGCGAAAAATCCCTGGGTGGGGTCGAGACCCGCCGCTCCGGCGGGGCCGTCGGCGACGGCCAACGACACCCCTTTGGGGGATTCGTCCGTACCGGTGGGCATGGAAGCGCTCGTCATCGTCGCCCACGGGTCGCACCTGAACGCGGATTCGAGCACCCCGACGTTCGACCACGCCGACACGATCCGCGCGACCGCCGCCTTCGACGAGGTCCGGGAGGGCTTCTGGAAGGAGGAACCGTCCTTCCGCGAGGTCCTGCGGACCGTCGAGAGCGACGAGGTGTACGTCGTCCCCCTGTTCGTCTCGGAGGGCTACTTCACCGAGGAGGTCATCCCCCGCGAACTGCGCCTCGACGACTGGGACCCCGAGGCCTGGGACTCGGACGGCACCAGCGCCACGCACGCGACGCTCGAAGCGGCGGACGTGGACAAGACGGTCCACTACTGCGGCCCGGTCGGCACCCACGAGGCGATGAGCGACGTGATCGTCCGCCGCGCGGAGTCGGTGACCGGCGACCCCGACGTGGGCGAGGGCTTCGGCCTCGCCGTCGTCGGCCACGGCACCGAGCGCAACGAGAACTCCGCGAAGGCCATCGAGTACCACGCCGACCGCATCGCGGAGATGGACCGCTTCGACGAGGTGGAGGCGCTGTTCATGGACGAGGACCCCGAGGTCGACGACGTGACGGACTTCTTCGACAGCGACGACATCGTGGTCGTCCCGCTGTTCATCGCGGACGGCTACCACACTCAGGAGGACATCCCCGAGGACATGGGGCTGACCGACGACTACCGCGAGGGCTGGGACACCCCCGCCGAGGTGGACGGCCACCGGATCTGGTACTCCGGGGCCGTGGGGACCGAGCCGCTGATGGCCGACGTGGTGCTCGAACGGGCCGCCGACGCCGGCGCCGACGTGGCCGACGCCGTCGAGCGCGTGCGGGCCGAGACCGGCAGCGCCGAGCCTGCCGACGACTGATGTCGCCGACCGTCGGACTGCCCGGCGGGTGACCGCCGGCGGGGCGGTGGCTGGAGGGCGATGCGTCCGGGGCGGCTACTAACCGTCGGCCTCGGCGTCGTCGTCGGCGAGCGCCGCGCGGATCTCCCGGAGGGAGTTGATACCGTACAGCCCGAGCGCGAGCCACGCGATCGAGAACACGACGCCGAGGACGGCGAACGCGAGGCCGAGCGTGGTTTCGTCGATTGCGACCATTGCACTCGGCCCTACCGCGCCGAACCAGTTAAGGTGGTAGCCACGGCTTCACTGGATGAAGTCGAGCCACTGGCTTGACACTCCGGGAGGACGGTGGACACGTGTGGATGAGGACACCGACATCGACACCGTGGCTTCGCTGCTCGGCGACGACTGCGCGCGGACGATCCTCGAGGCCACGGCCGCCGAACCGCTCTCGGCGGCGGAGCTCGCCGAGCGCTGCTCGGTGTCCGGGCCGACCGTCTACCGCCGGCTGGAGACGCTGCGCGAGCAGGACCTGGTCGCCGAACGGACCCGCGTCGACGACGACGGCCACCACTACAAGGTGTACACCGCGACGCTCGACCGCGCCGTCGTCGACCTCACCGACGAGGGCTTCGAGATACGGCTCAGCCGCACCGGACGGATGGCCGACCGCTTCACCGAGTTCGTGGAGGACATAGGATGACCGCACCGCTGCACTTCGCGACGACGGCGAGCGGTCTGATCCCGGGGATCACGACCGCCCTGATCGCCGTCCTGGGATTCGCCGTCGGCTACGTCGCCTACCGCGGGTACCGCCGCAACGAGAGCCTCCCGATGCTGTTCGTCGCCGCGGGCTTTCTCGTCGCGTTCTGGACGCCCGGCGTCCTGTTCGGCGGGTTCGCCGTCCTCGATTCGGCCGCGACGTTCGCCCCCGGGCTGCGGTCGACGGTCCGCACCGCGTTCGCGCTGGCGGCCGACCTGGCGACCATCGTCGGCCTCTGCTGTATCCTCTACGGGCTGTGGACCCCCCGCCGGTGACGGCGGACGGGGCAGTCGCTTCAGGCGGTCGACGCCCGATGGTGACAGACGAGTTCCCCGTCGACGGCGACGAGAACGCCGCCGTCGACGAGGTAGGGCCCGTGTTCGACCTCCGCCTCGACGACCCAGCGGACGCTCCCGTCCGCGGGGTCGTGGGCGACGAGGTCGCCGTCGCGCGTCGCGTACACGCCGTCGGCGTCGGCAGCGACCCCGCCGCCGTAGCGGTCCTCGTACCGGGTGTCGCTGTCGCGGGTCCAGCGGCGCTCGCCGTCGGCGTCGAACGCGACGAGCTCGCCGTGACCGACCCGATACCCGCCGCTCCCCGCGATGGCCACTGACTCGACCAGCCCCGGGAGCGTCCAGCGGGGGTCGCCCGTCGACGGATCGAGGGCGACCAGATCCAGACTCCACCAGACGTGTACCCGCCCGTCGACGAAGGCCGCCCCCTCCGGCGGTTCCAGGTCCCGTCGTCGCCACAGCCGGCGACCGTCGGGGGCGAAACCCGCCGCCCCGTTCCCGGTCGCGGCGAGGACGTGGTCCTCGCTGGCAGCGACGAAGGTGGCCGGTCGACGGTCCCCGTCGCTGTCGGTTTCGCCGTCCGCGCCCGGAAGGTCGACCGTCCACTCGCGCGACCCGCCGGCGGTGGCGACGAGGCGCCCGTCGGCCGTCACCGCGTAGACCCGGCCCGGAGCGCCCGCCACCGCGCGGACCTGGCCGTCGACGGGACCCCGCCACTGTACCCCCTCCGCCGCGAGGCTCGCGACGCTCCCGTCGGCGAACGCGACCGCTAGCGTCCCGTCGCCGAGCGCGGACGCCGTGATGTCGGGGTCGAACTCCCGGTTCAACCGTCGGCTTCCGTCGGCGGTATCGTACCCGGTGACGCTGCTGCGGGTCACCCACTCTTCCGCTTCGAAGTCGTAGGTCCTGGACGACGGCGTGACCCCGTAGAGGACGCCGCCGGCGACGCCGACCGGGTCGTCCCCGTAGAACCCGGTTCGGAAGTCCTCACGCCACCGGATGTCCCCGCCGCCCGGTCGGTAGCCACAGCCCGCGAGGGCTCCACCGAGGCCGAGCGCGGCCGTCACGCCGGCGTCCCGGAGAAAGCGTCGCCGCGAGGTCACGCTCGCTCCTCCACCATCTCCCCCAGCCGCTCGATCCGCTCCTCGGTGGCGGGATGCGTGGCGGGGAAGAGGTCGCTGGAGAGCAGTTCCCGGTCGTCGCCGAACTGGTAGGTGTCGACCGGGGCGACGTAGAGGGCTTCGAGCCCGCCGTCGATCTCGCGGAGGTCCCGGTCCGGCGCGTCGCTCATCTCGTCGTCGACGACACGGAGCGCCGAGGCCAGTGCCGCGGGGTCGCCGGTGATCGCCGCCGCGCCGCGGTCGGCGGCGTGCTCGCGGTACTGCGAGAGCACGCGGAACAGGAGGAAACTCGCCAGCCAGAACAGCGCCGAGACGGTCAGCGTCACCAGGGCGCTGACGACCAGCACGACGACGACGACGAGCACGCCCTTCGCGCCGTCGCCGTCCACGTCGTCGAGGCCGCCGCCGACGTAGAAGACGCCCTTGAGCACGTAGAACGCGGCGATAGCGACGAGGTAGGTCAGCGACGGGAGGAAATACGAGAGGGACATCACGGCCACGTCGCGGTTGCGGACGTGGGCGATCTCGTGGGCCAGCACGGCGTCCAGTTCGTCGTCGTCCAGCGCGTCGAGCAGGCCCTCGGTGACGACGACTGTCGCCTTCGAGGGGCGGGCGCCGATCGCGAAGGCGTTGGGGACGGCGGAGCGGCTCACCGCCACGTCGGGCGCAGGCGCCCCGGCAACCTGCGCGAGGCGGTCGACGCGGGCGACTAGATCGGGGTAGTCCTCGCGGTCGACGCGGCGGGCGTCGACCGAGCGCAGCGCCACCGAGTCCCCGAAGGCGAACTGCGCGGCGAAGCCGACGGCGACGGCCCCGACGACCAGGACGGGGTTCACGTAGAAGCGGCCGTTCCACGGGTCGTCGGTCGCCCAGGCGAGCAGTTCGACGCCGACGGTGTTGGCCGCGAAGACGAACGCGTAGACGAAGGCGACGGGCAGGACGGCCACGAGGGCCAGCCCGAGGGCCATCCGGGCGCGGAGTCCGCGGTCGGGTTCCCACTCCACGGGGATCACCTCGTCCGGCGTCGTCGAACGGCGCGTGGAGGGACGCGTCCGGCGCGTCGGGGAGGGCGGTGTGGCATATCTCGACCGATCGGACCGAGGTCGGCATACGTTTTCCGGTGGGGGGTCGCTGGGCGGTCGCCGCGCCGGCGTGTCGACCGGGAGCCGACCAGGGGGGCGACCCCGGCCAGTCGGCGCAGACGGAGGGCTTTATTCGGGCGCGGTCCCTCGCCTCGGGTATGAACGCGCAGGTGGACCCGGCGCAGGTGGCGGCGGTCGCCGAGGCCGCCGCGGACGGCATCGAGTTCGACGGGTTCGCGGCCGAGCGGGAGGGCGAGGGGTACGTCCTCGCCACCGACGAGGGGTCGAAGCGGGTCGTCCACGACGAGGACCTGGCCGACGCCGCCGCCGACTACGCCGCCCACGTCACCAACTGGTACTTCTGGCACGCCGAGGCCCCGCAGGCCGACGAGCGGTGGGCCTTCCTCCGCTGGCTCGAACGCGCCGACGACGAGCGGGTCCCCGACCGCTACGACGCGCTCGACGCGGGCCTCACCCGCGAGTGGGGCCAGCTGCGGATCACCGCGGCCGTCGACGAGACAGGCACCCGCCGCTACGACCTCCGGCACGTCGACGACGCCGACGCCGACCCCGCCGACCTCGACGACCACGACGACCCGCTGGACGCCCGCGACCTGGCGAAACACGACGACCGCGAGCGCTACCGACCGCTCAAGACCGCGCCCACGCTGCGGACGGGCTGGCACTTTCCCGACCTGGACGCGGCCGACCTGGTCACCGCCGTCGAGTACTTCTACCCCGCGACGGTCGCCAACTGGCACCGCGAACGGGCGGGCGACCTCGACGTGTCCCACTGGCGCGAGACGGTCGACCGCCAGACCGGCATCTACGGCGTCGTCAGCACCTGGGACCGCGGGGAGGGCCACGAGCACGTCGAGTGGGTCGCCGAGGCCTGCTGCGTCGACTCGCAGTGTCTCAAGCGCCGGGAGTGGCAGTACGACGAGGAGACCGACCTCGACGTGGACGGCGGCGACGGCGAGTTCCCCTGCCGCGAGCCCTGCTCGCTCGTCATCTCCGCCGCCCGGCGGTGGACGAAACTGGAGGGCGAGCAGTCCCGCACCTACGAGTTCGAGCTCACGCCCAGCGAGAAGGAGCAGGTCGAGGCGATAATCGACGCGGTCGCGGACGGCCGCGCCGACGAGATCCGCGAGGCCGACGTGCGCGACGACGCCAACCGCTACCGCGCGCGATTCCTCCGCGCCAAGCGCTTCGACGACGAGGGCAACCTCTCGGGTACCCCGACCGGGCCTGACGAGGAAGAGGCAGAAGACGCGAACGCCGACGCCGAAAGCGGTGACGGGGCGGAGTCGGCCGACGAGCGGGAGGAAGACGAGGAAGCGAGCGAGTAGACCTGGGCTGGGCGCCCCGGGTCACCGGGTCACTCGCCGGCCAGCGCGATGTAGCCGGCGACGAGGACGCCGACCAGCACGACGACCGCGCCGGCGAGGACGACGACGTCGTCGACGAACACGACCAGCGCCGCGGCGACGGCCAGCGCGGCGACGCCGAGGCCGACGACGACCAGCTGCGGGCTGGCGGCGACGGTCGCGGACCCGCCGTCGCCGCCGTCGTCGGGCTCGCGGGGCTGGGGTTCCGAGAGGGACTCGTCGACCTCGACGGTGGACTCCTCCTCCTCGGGTTCGGTGATCCGGACGGTGACGTAGCGGGTCTCGGCGCCGTAGGCGGAGGCGATCTTCAGCGTCCCGGTCGCCTCGCCGGCCCCCTCGACGCTGACGTGGACCGCCCGCTGACTCTCCCCGTCGACGAAGTGGTTGCTGGCCTCGACGGTCGCGATCTCCGAGAGGTCGTCGTCGAGGTGGAGGTGGACGTGGACCGACCCGCCGTGGTTGACCACGCCGATGTCGAACGACCCGTCCGTCTCGAAGGCGTCGGGCACCTCCAGCGCGTGGAGCGAGTCCCGGTTGACGTGGACGGGCAGCGTATCGCCTGGCACGTCTCCGAGTCGGCGCGGCCGGTAGAAAAAGGTTCAGGGCCGTCCGCCGCTCAGGCCGGCGCCTCCTCGCGCATGTCCGGCGGCAGCAGGTTCGGGATGCCGTCCTCGATGGGGTAGACCTCGCCGCAGTCGGTGCAGGTGAGCGTCCCCGAGATGATCTCGCCGTCCTCGCGCTCGGTCGCGTCGAGCTCGAGGTCGTGTTTGTCCAGCGGACAGCAGACGATGTCCAGCAGGTCCTCCTTCATGCCCGGGTCTCCGGACGGCGAGCAAAAAAGCGTGCCGGACGGGTGCGGATCCCCGTCGAACCGCGCGACGGCGGGAACGGCACGCGAGCCGGTCCCTCGGGCGCGACCCGCGGCCCCGCCGCCGGGCGGCCGCCCGGAGACGCCGGCGACTGACCACCCGGGAGGCGCCGGCAACAGCGCTACCGCGCACGCGCCGGTAGCGCCCCCATGGCGCACACGCCCGAAGAGCCCAAGCGGTACGTCTGCGAGCGGTGTCTGGTCGTCCACGCCGGGGTCCCGATCCGCGAGTCCGGCGGGAGCCACAGCTTCGAACCGCCGGACGCCTGCGGCGGCTGTGGCGCCTCGTCGTTCGTCGAGTTCGCCGACTGGGTCCACCATCACTCGTAGGCGGCCCTGGCGGCGGCGCGGTCAGTCCCGCCGAGCGGCCCGGCGCGGTCAGTCGCCGACGAGCGGTCCGGCGCGGCGAACGTCGGCGGCGAGCCGGTCGGCGTGCTCCAGCCGGATGTCGCGGGCCTCGGCGGGGGAGACGGTCGCCCGGCCGTCGATCTCGTGGGACACGGGGTCGTAGGCGGACACGTCGAAGCCCATCCGGTCGAGGTACGACCGGACCGACGAGGAGGCCAGCCCGTCCCGGATCGCGTCGTTGACGTAGCCGATGACGGCGTCGAACTCCGGGAGGACGACCTCGTCGTGACCGATCCGGCCGCGGTCGCCCTCGATCCGGACCTCGACCTCGTCCAGCCGGCCGACCAGCGCGGCGAGGCGGTCGGCGAGCCGGACCGCGTCGCTCGGGAGCGCGGCGTCGGGCGAGCGCCACTCGACGGTCGAGAACGCCTCGCGGAACTGGACCGGCGTCCAGACGGCGCTCTCGGGGTCGAAGTGTTTCGCGACCGCCCGGCGGGCGACGCCCGCGTCCATGGCCGCCGTCTCGAAGTCCTCGTAGCGCCGCTCCAGCCGCCGGGTGTACTCCTCGCGGTCGTCGACGTACGGCCACAGCCGCCCCTGGTGGGGGATGTCGTCGTAGGCCATCCAGCGGTAGAGCTTCGAGCGGGCGCCCGCGGCGAGGCGCTGGCCCCGGAAGTACGGCGAGGCGTTGACCAGCGCCAGCGCCGGGTCGAGCGCGACGAAGGCGTTGTGCTGGTCGACCGCGACCCCGGGCTGTTGCTCGACGTGGACGTGCGTGCCCGCGCAGTGGCGGACGTACTCGAAGTCCGACCCGACGACCTCGTTCTGGACGCGCGTGCGAGCCGACGGGAGTTCGGCGACCTCCTCGGCGTGGACCGGCGTCGCGAGCGGGACGAGCCGCTTGTCGACCTCGTCGGCGCGGTCGAGGACCGCCGCCACGCGCTCGGTGAGTTCGCCGCGTAGCGCCGCCGTCGTCTCGCACGGTGTCGTCTTGACCTCCAGCAGCGGCTCGACGAACTCCCGCTCGGCGCCGGGCGACGCGTCGACCAGCGTCCCCGGTTCCGTCAGCCGCCCCCGTTCGTCTATCACCCAGTACTCGACCTCGACGCTCCGCCGTATCGGTGAGTCGTGTGCTGGCACTGTGTCCTCGTGTGACCCCGTGGTTCGCCACTGGCCGGACGCCCACCACCGCAACCGGACTTCGCGTGTGTTTGCTACACACACTCATACACGGGCACCGGGACAAGTAGCTTTCGCGCGGCGGAAAATATTGCACCGGACACGGCCGCGGCTGGAGGGCACGAGCCGGTGTCCGACGGCGGAAACGACCGGACAGCCCGGTTCAGAAAGGGATATCGCGGCGATTCAGAAGGGGATATCGCGGCGATTCAGAAGGGGATATCGCGGCGATTCAGAAGGGGTACTCGCGGACGACGGTCTCCGAGCGGCCGGGGCCGACGCCGACGGCGTACACGTCGGCGTCGAGTTCGTCCTCGAGGTACGCGAGGTAGGTCTTCGCGTTCCCGGGCAGCGCGTCGTAGCCTTCCTCGGCGACCTCGGCCCAGTCGCAGTCCTCCCAGCCGTCGAACGTGCGGAACTCGGCCTCGCAGTCGGCCCACCGCTCGGTCGTGGCGGGCATGGTGTGCAGCTCCTCGCCGTCGAGCCGGTAGGCGTGGCCGACCTTCACCTCGTCGAGCCCGGCGAGGGTGTCGATGTGGTTGACGGCCAGGCCGGTGAACCCGTTGACGCGGGCGGCGTGGCGCAGCATCGGCACGTCGAGCCAGCCGACCCGCCGCGGGCGGCCGGTGACGGTGCCGTACTCGCCGCCCTCCTCGCGGATGTAGGTCGCGAGTTCCTCGCGTTCCGTTTCGGGGTTCTCGGGGTCGCCGTCGTAGCCCGGGGTGTCGCCGGGGACGCCGCCGAGTTCCGTCGGCATCGGGCCGCTGCCGACCCGCGAGAGGTAGGCCTTGACGATGCCGACGACCTCGCCGCCGCCGACGGCGCTCGGGGCGACGCCGGAGCCGACCGCGGCGCCGCCCGCCGTCGGGGTCGAGGAGGTGACGAACGGGTAGTTGCCGTGGTCGATGTCGAGGATCGTGCCCTGCGCGCCCTCGAACATCACGTTGTCGCCGGCGGCCAGCCGGTCGGCAAGGAAGTCGCCGGCGTTGACGGTCATGTCCTCCTCTGCGAGCCGCTCGCCGTAGCCGGCGAACTCGTCGTAGAGGGCTTCGATATCCAGCGCCTCGGGGTCGTCCAGGTCGTCGACGTCGAGACCGAACACGTCCTCGACGAGGGCCCGCTTCTGCGGGACGGCGTACTCCAGGCGGTCACGGAGGACCTCGGGGTCGAGCAGGTCGCCGACGCGGACGCCGCGGCGGCCGGCCTTGTCCTCGTAGGTGGGGCCGATACCGCGGCCGGTGGTGCCGATCTCGTCGTCGTCCTCGCTCTTGACTTCCTCCTCGATGCCGTCGAGGAGGCGGTGGTACGGGAGGATGACGTGGGCGCGGCGGGCGACGCGCACGTCGGGGTCGAGGCCGCGCTCGCGGAGGGCGTCGAGTTCGTCGAACAGCGTGCGGGGGTTGACGACGCAGCCGTTGCCGAGCACGTTGACCTTGCCGCGGATCGCGCCGCTCGGCACGAGCGAGAGCTTGTACTCCTCGCCCTCGTGGACGACGGTGTGGCCGGCGTTGTCGCCGCCCTGGTAGCGAACGACGACGTCGGCCGCCTCGCCGTAGACGTCGACGATGCCACCCTTCCCCTCGTCGCCGAGCTGCGAACCGACGATGGTGACGGTCATATACCCGAGATTCCGCTGGCCGGTGTAAACAGATTACGGTCCGGCGCGCGCCCCGGCCGGGTGCCCGGTCGGGGCGGCGCTTCGCCCGCTGTCCGGCGACGAACCGCGTGCCGTCCCCCGGCGGTCCGCCCCGGTCAACCGCCGAGTCGCTTCCCGCCCGGCCGCCCGCCCGACCGGAATCGTTAACTGGTACCACGGGGAAGTCCGAAAGTGTTAGCCGGCCGCGCGGCCCCCTCGGCAAGAACGCGGCGGTCGGGGCCGCTCGCCCTCCGTCGATTCCCGGGGCGACAGCAACCTTTAAAACCCTCAAACACAAGTTAACAATTGCCATGATAGACAGGCTTGAGAAGGAAGTAGATATGCTGGAGCGTCATCTGCAGGTTCTGCGGATGGTGATCCAGAACGAGCCGATCGGGATCGTGAAGATGTCCAACGAGACGGGCTACCCCCACCACAAGGTTCGCTACTCGCTGCGCGTCCTCGAGGAGGAGAACCTCATCGAGCCGTCGAGCCAGGGGGCCATCACGACCGAACAGACGGGGGAGTTCGTCGAGGACCTGGACGACAAGATCGACCACATCATCGAGAAGCTCGAGGGCATGAAGATCGAGGAAGCGGCCGAAGTCGAGAACTGAGTTTTCGGATCCGCAGTCGAGCACCGCGCTTTCGGGACCGTCTCAGAGTTCCGGGACCGCCAGGTGGAACTTCTCCTCTCGCGCCTCGACGAGACAGAGGTGGTACCCCTGTTTGCGGGTCAGCTTCACGAAGCTCTCGCGCTTGTCGCGGCTGAGCAGCCCGCCGCTGGTCGCCTCGGCGGCCGTCTCCAGCGCCTCCGGCTCGAAGAAGCTCGACGTGACGAGGAACGACGCGCCCAGCGACTCGGTGGACTCGCCGACGTGCGAGGAGGCCGTCACCAGCGAGGACATCATGCTCTCGGAGGCGGCCTGCCGGGAGTCGTTCATGTTCGCGGTCAGCAGGGCGTTGCCCATCCGGTCGCGCATGACCACGTCGAACGACTCCTGGCTCCGGCGCTCCTGGCCGTCCTCGGTGTACTCGGTGGTGACCGAGCCGTTGAGTTCGGCGCGGTCGATCTTCGGGATCGCGTCGTACAGGTCCTGCAGCGCCGACACCTTGCCGGTGTCGCGGATCTCGTAGAGCAGGTCGTTGATGACCCAGGTGACGAAGCGGAACTGCATCGTGTCGCGGAGGAACTCGTCGAACGGGCGGCCGCCGACGGAGACCGAGTCGCTGTCGAACTGGGTGTGGTACTCCAGCCCGAGGTTCTCGGAGACCTCCTGGCGGCCCGCCTCGCCGGCGTGAGCCGTCTCCAGCGTCGGCTTGCCCTTCGACTCGTAGCGGACGAAGAGGTTCGTCTGGTCGAGCGCCTCGCCCGGGCTCAGCCGCTGTTCGGCGTCGACCGCCGCGCCGAACTCCTCCTCGATATCGGCGAGCTGGCCCTCCAGCCGCTCGACCTCCGACTCCAGACCCGCGACCTCCGACTCCAGTTCGTCGCGTTCGCGCTCCAGGTCGTCGCGCTCGGACTCGACGCGCTCGATGCGTGACTGCAGGTCGTCGCGCTCGGCGCGGACGTCCTCCAGCTGCGACCGGAGGTCGTCGCGCTCGTCCTCGGCGGCCGCGAGATCCGCCTCCAGCTGTTCGATCTCGCGCTCGCGGTCGGCCAGCTCGTCTTCGAGCTCCGCGACCCGCTCGTCGGCCCCCTGACTCCGGGGCTCGGGCTCGCTCGCCCGCGACTCCGCCGGCGGGCCGTTCCCGGTCGGCGGCTCGTTCGACGGGGGTTCGGGGCGCGTCTCCGACGCGTTCGCGGTCCCCTGGTCGCGGGGCTCGGTCCGGCCGCCCCGGTCGCTCGCCTCGCCCGCCCGGGAGGCGGACCCGTCGGCGCGGTCCTCGACCGCCGACGTGGCGGCTGGTTCCGGCGAGCCCGTCGCGGCCGCGTCGTCGGGCGTCGGCGCCGCCGCGGCGGCCCCGTCGTCGGACTCCCGGCTGGTCGTCCGCGAGGGGTCCAGCGACGGGATCGAGTGGGTCTCCAGCTGGTCCGGGCTGGTGGCGGCGCCCGCCGCGTTCCCGGCGTCGGTGGCCCGGCCGGCCCCCTGGGGCTCGTCGGCCGGAGCGCCCCGGTCGGCGGTCCGCCCCGGCGAGTCGGCCGCGCCGGCGGACCGGTCGCGGACCGCGTCGCGGTCCGGATCGCTCGACCGCGCGTCCGTCGTCCGCGGCTCCGTCGACTCGCCCTGCCGACGATCCGGCGACCCCGCGCGGCCGGAACTCGCGCGGGACCCGCGGTCGGCGGGCGAGTCCGGATCGCGACCTCCGGTTCCCCCGGAATCGCGGTCCCTGTCCGTCCGCGCGCCGGCGTCCCGGGAGGCGGAGTCGCGCTCCGGGGCCCGGTCGTCCGCCGCGCCGCTCCGGTCGGCGCGGTCGCCGCGACCCCCGGAGCGACCGGTCCGGTCCCGCCGGCCGGCGTCACGATCGGACGCGTCACCGGTCTCGTCCCGACCGGCCGCGCGCCCGCCGGAGTCGCCCGCGCGGTCGTCGTCGGTCGACGCGTCGGCCCCGCCGGCGTCTGCCGTCGACGTGTCGGCTCCCCCCGTCCGGCCGGTGCCGGTCGACTCCGCTCGCCGGTCCGCCGCCGAACCGTCGCCGCGGTCGCGTCGGCCGGTCGCCTCCCGCCGGTCCCTCGACTGGTCGGCCGGCTCCGACGAACCGGCGGACGGCGTGTCGCCCCCCGCTCCGCCGCCGCTCCCGCCGGCCTCCGCCGTCGTCTCGTCCCGGACGGCCGACCCCTCGTCCGGTTCCGGGTCCGCGGCCGTCCCGGGTTCCGCGGTCGAGCCGGAGTCGGCGGCCGGGTCAGGGTCGGCCGGGTCGGTCTCGGTGGAGTCGGGCTCCGCGGCCCCGCCCCCGTCGTCCGGCTCGCTCTCCGCCGCCGGCTCCTCGGCGACCGCGTCCTCGCTCCCGGCGGCCGGGTCGGACTCGGTGTCGTCGGACGCGGCGGCGCTCCCCGCAGCGGCGCCCCCCGAGGCGGCCGTCCCCCCGTCGCCGTCGTCGGCCCCGGCCGCGGCGTCGTTGCCGTCGTCGACCTCGGGGATCTCGACGGGCTCGATCTCGGCGGGGCGGACCTGGAAGATGCCGACCTCGTCGTCGGCCCGTTCGAAGGCCTCGTCGTCGGTGAGCAGCTGGCCGCTGTTGCCCACCCAGGCGACGGCCATCGAGCGGCCGCGGTGGTAGACGACGTAGTAGTCGCCGCTGAGGACGTTCTCCGACAGCTCGATGAACCCGGTGAACCCCCCCTCCGAGAGCGTGTCGTCGACCTCCGAGAGCGGCGTGTCCTCGGAGTAGTACTTCGCGCGGACCTCGTCGTTGCGTTCCTGCATGAGCGCGAGCAACGGAAGCGCGGGCGAGGGCGCCTCGTAGGCGGTCCCCGACGCCCCCTCGAAGTCGTCGATGTCACCGTCGAGGATGCCGACGACCGTCCCGTTGAGCATACAGAGCCTGGCGCCGCCGGCCTCCACGACCCCGGAGAACTCGGAGTCGGCCAACTCGTGCAGGCCGCGATGGCCGTCGCGGAACGGCGACGACTCCCACTCGTCGAACTGCTCCACAGCGCGCGTGGTCATTGTGTTGGACAAGCCCCATGCGGACCAAATACTTTGCGCCCACGTCCGACGCGCGACCGCCGCCCGTGGCCGGTGGTGACCGACGCGAAGCGACGGCACCGGGCCGGATCGGACGCCGACGGATCGGGTCGGACCGACCCCGAACGGGCCGGACCCGACCATATTCGGACCGGCCCGACCATATTCGGGTCGTCGCGCGCGGGAGTCCGGTGTACCTATGACGGACCGGTCCCAACGGCGGGGTATGGAAGAGCAACCGGGACTGTCGGACCAGTATCGGACGGCCAGTCCGTGGCCGCTCCTCGTGGCGGTCGGCTTCGCCCTGACGGAGGTCGGCGTCTTCCTCGGCCTGTTCCCGATCGCCGTCGGCGGGGTGTTGCTGCTCGGGGGGAGCGTCGCGGGCATCCTCGGCGAGTCGGGCTACGCTCGCCGCCCCTGGCGGACGCTCGCGCTGCTGGGCGCCGGGTTCGCCGTGCTGGGCGGCGCCCTCGTCGCGACGCAGGTGCCCGGGTCGTCGGTGACTCTCTTCGAGACGGTCGCCGACCCCAACGGCGTCGTCGGCCGCGGGCTCGCCGTCGCCGTCGCCGGGGTCATGCTCGTCGCCGCGGGCGTCGTCAGCCAGGCCGTCGGGCGCACCGGGCAGGGCATCTGATCGGAACGCCCGGTGATCCCGTCCGGCCGTCGACCGGGCCGAACGGATTCGCCGTCGCCTCGGTCGCTCCCCGGCGCGAACCGACACTATATTTAGCCGCCTGACCCAAGCCCGCGGTATGTCAGAGAAGGTCTTCGACCGCGAAACGCTCCTGGACCTGACGGTCAACTTCATCCCGCTGGGCATCCTGGTCTTCTTCATCGGTGCGTTCGCGCTGTTCCCGCCGTGGGGCGTCGACCCGCTCGTCTCCGGGCTGCAGTTCGCCATCGTCGGCGTGACCGCGCTGCTGCTCGTAATCCTGACCTACTACGCCGGCAAGGCCGTCTCGAAGGCCGAAAACGAGATGGAAGCCGACGGCGAGTAGCGACTCCCCCGGGTCCCGTGTCCACGCCGCGGACCTCGTCGGTCCTCTCTCTCCCGCGACCCTCCAGTTCTCGCTGCGGCCACCCGCGACCAGTCCGCGCGCTCACGTCGTGAACGCCGCGTCCTGCCGCCAGCTGAACGTCACGGTTTTCCATGCGAGACCGCCGCACGCGAACGAGTTCGGCGGAAGGGTTTCCTAACCATTCATATGGCACCAGTCCCGAGTTCCGTGCATGGCATCAGGGCAGCTCGTGCTGACGGTGCTGATGGGGGTCTTCCTCGTCGGCATCGCGGCCTTTCTCTCACGGGTCGAGGACTGGCGCTCGTACACCCCGCTGGTGAGCGGTGGTGGCGGCGGCTACGGCGACGCCGGAGCCACCGTCCACCGCGAGAAGCCGGCCGGTATCACCCGCTGGCTGACCACGGTCGACCACAAGGACATCGGTATCCTCTACGGCACCTACGCCGTCATCGCGTTCGCGGTCGGCGGCCTGATGGCGTTCGGCATCCGCGTCCAGCTCATCGCGCCGACGGGCGCCGTCTTCGAGAACGGCTTCTACAACGCCATCCTGACGAGTCACGGGATCACGATGCTGTTCCTGTTCGGGACGCCCATCATCGCGGCGTTCGCGAACTACTTCGTGCCCCTCCTGATCGGCGCCGACGACATGGCGTTCCCGCGGATCAACGCCATCGCCTTCTGGCTGCTCCCGCCCGGCGCCCTGCTGGTCTGGGGCGGCTTCTTCCTGCCCGGGATGACCGGCGCCCAGACGGCCTGGACGATGTATACGCCGCTGTCGGTCGAACAGGCCAACCCCGGCGTCGACCTCATGCTGCTCGGGCTGCACCTGACGGGGGTCTCGGCGACGATGGGGGCGATCAACTTCATCGCGACCATCTTCACCGAGCGCGACGACGACGTCAACTGGGCGAACCTCGACATCTTCTCGTGGACCATCCTCACCCAGTCGGCGCTCATCCTCTTCGCGTTCCCGCTGCTGGGGTCGGCCATCGTCATGCTGCTGCTCGACCGCAACCTCGCGACGACGTTCTACGCGGTCGGCGAGGGCGGCGGCCCCATCCTCTGGCAGCACCTGTTCTGGTTCTTCGGCCACCCCGAGGTGTACATCCTCGTGCTCCCGCCGATGGGGATCGTCAGCTACGTGCTGCCGAAGTTCTCCGGCCGCAAGCTGTTCGGCTTCAAGTTCGTCGTCTACTCCACGCTGGCCATCGGCGTCCTGAGCTTCGGCGTCTGGGCCCACCACATGTTCACGACGGGTATCGACCCGCGCCTGCGGGCCTCGTTCATGGCCGTCTCGCTCGCCATCGCGATACCCTCCGCGGTCAAGACGTTCAACTGGATCACGACGATGTGGAACGGCCGCCTGCGGCTGACGACGCCGATGCTGTTCTGCATCGGCTTCGTCTCGAACTTCATCATCGGCGGCGTGACCGGCGTCTTCCTCGCCTCGGTCCCCGTCGACCAGATCCTCCACGACACCTACTACGTCGTCGGGCACTTCCACTACATCGTGATGGGCGCCATCGCCTTCGCCGGGTTCGCGGGCATCTACTACTGGTTCCCCATCTTCACCGGCCGGATGTACCAGCGCACCCTCGGCAAGGCCCACTTCTGGCTGTCGATGGTCGGGACCAACATCACGTTCTTCGCGATGCTGTTCCTCGGCTACCTCGGCATGCCCCGGCGGTACGCGACCTACGACTTCAACAACGCCATCGCCCCGCTGGACATGGTGACGCTGGCCCATCAGGCCGCCTCCGTCGGCGCCATCATCCTGCTGCTCGGCCAGATCATCTTCGTCTGGAACCTCGTCCAGTCCTGGCTGGAAGGCCCCCAGCTGGAGGACCCCGACCCGTGGGACCTCAAGGAGACCGACCAGCACGGCCGCGAGTTCCAGTGGCACGAGCGCCGTATCACGACCGCGCTGGCCGACGGCGGCGAGGAGGAGGCCGTCACCGACGGTGGCGAGGTCGTCGACGACGACGCCGCTGCCGACGCGGACGACTGACGCTCGCGGCTCCGATCCGTTTTCCGCGGTCTCGAACGTTTTCGCCGATGTTTCGTGTCGCCTGCCGGGACCGGCGGGACCGACCGGGAGCGGTCGCTGCCCGTGTCGCAGTCGCGCGAGTCACGCGGGGCCGTGACGCCGGGAGCGGAGCGAGCCGGCTCAGCCGCTCAGGACGAGGACGAACGTGGAGACGCCCATCAGCACCGCGATGGCGGTGAGGACGAACAGCAGGAGTTCCTTCTCCGAGAACCGGGAGTCGTCGTCGAAGTCGCTCATACCCGACCTTGCGGCCGCGATGTGAAAAGGCTAACCACCCGCGGTCCCAACGGTCGGCCGTGACAGCCAACACCGACCGACTGGCGCTCGGCGGGCGGGTCGCGGGCTCGCGCGTCGTCCTCGCGGTGTACCTGGCCGTGCTGGGCGTCGCGGGCACGATGGGTGCCCTGCTGGGGTACGTCAACCCCGACGGCATGAATCCGACCCTGTTTTTCGTCGTCGACCTCCCGGCGACGCCGCTCGGGATGGCGACGTTCGGCGTCGTGACCGTCGGCGTCGGCCTGGGCGTGCTCCTGCTGGCGGTCCGGTACGTCTCCCGGTACGACGACGACCGGGTCGAGTAGGCGGACGCCCGGCGGTCGCGGACCGTCCGCCGCCCCCGACCGGGAGCCGACCTCAGGTCGGGGGCGGCCGGGACGGTCTCGCGTCGGACGGCCGTCGGGCGCGCGCGAGCGGCGCGGTGTCCGACCGCGGTGCGCGAGACGCGCATCGGGCGGCCGCGTGACCCCGAGAGCGCCGCGAGCCGAACACGTCAGGTGCCGACCGGGGGGTCGACGCGGGGTGGTCGACGGGCACGCGTCGAATCTGTAACGGTTTCGGGCGCGTGAGCGGCCACGCGCGGGACGATACAGAAATCTTCAAAGGGCGTGCGGTAGGAGATTCGGGACAACGATGGCATTGCTCGAGTCAATCGCGTTTGCGCTGTTCGCCACAGTCACACTGGGGAGCAGCCTGGGCGTCGTGTTAGTGCGCGACGTCTGGCACTCGGCGCTGATGCTCGGCGTCTCGCTGCTGTCGGTGGCAGTGTACTACGTCATGCTCCGCGCCGAGTTCATCGCCGCGATGCAGATACTGGTGTACGTCGGTGGGGTGCTCATCCTCATCACGTTCGCCATCATGCTCACCGAGAGAGACACCCAGCCCGACGAGGTGGCAACATGACCTCCCGGCCGCGGCTGGCGACCGACGTGAACTACGTCAACGGCCTGGCCGCGCTGGCGCTGTTCGCCGTCATGGCCTACGTGTTCCTGACGAGCGAACTCACGAACCCGACCGGCTTCGCCGACGGCAGCGTCGTCGCGAGCATCGGCTACGCGATGTTCAACATGGTCGACCAGGCCGCGATCCCCGCGGAGAGCTTCCTGGTCGCGTTCATCCTCATCGCGCTGGTCCTCGACGCGGCGCTGGACGGGGCCGTGATGCTCGCCCGCCGCGAGGACGACGAGAGCGTCGTCACCGCGCTCACGGACGGGGGACGCCGGATCCCCGGCCGGACGGCCGACGACCACGATGCCGGCGGCGCGAGCGGCTCCGAGGGGGGTGAGGACTGATGGCCATCGCGAGCCAGTACTACCTGCTGCTGTCGGCGGCGGTGTTCTGCATCGGGGTCTACGGCGTGCTGACGCGGCGCAACGCCCTGATCTTCCTGATGTCCGTCGAGCTGATGCTCAACGCGGCGAACATCAACCTCGTCGCCTTCTCGTTTCACCACGGGAACCTCACGGGGCAGGTGTTCTCGCTGTTCGTGATGGCGCTGGCGGCCGCCGAGGTGGCGGTCGGCATCGGCATCATCCTCGTACTGTACCGCAACTTCGAGGACGTGGACGTGACGAAAGCGGCTACGATGAGGTGGTAAGATGGCAGGTGCATTCGACTTCGTTCCCGCGATCGCAGCGCTCCCGTTCCTGGCGTTCGTCGTCTCCCTGTTCGCCGGGCAGTACATGCCGAAGCGCGGCGCCGAGGCCGGCATCATCGCGACCGCCGGGTCGCTGGCCCTGTCGGTCTGGACCGCGCTGACCGTCGCCGGGATCACCGGCACGGCGACCTACTACAACGAGAACCTCTACACGTGGGTTGCGGGTCTGGGCGACGGCGCGCTCACGCTGCGGTTCGGCATCCTGGTCGACCCGCTGACGGCGCTGATGCTCGTCATCGTCTCGCTGATCGCCCTGCTCGTCCACGTCTTCTCGCTGGGCTACATGAACGACGAGGGCGAGACCGGTCTCCCGCGGTACTACGCCGGACTCGGCCTGTTCACGGCGAGCATGCTCGCCTTCGTCTTCTCGAACAACATCCTGATGGCGTTCATGTTCTTCGAGCTGGTCGGCCTCTGCTCGTACCTGCTGATCGGCTTCTGGTTCCGCGAGGACGGCCCGCCGTCGGCCGCGAAGAAGGCGTTCCTGGTCACCCGCTTCGGTGACTACTTCTTCCTCATCGGCGTGGTCGGCATCTTCGCCACGTTCGGCACGGGCCTGTTCGCGCCGATCACCGAGGGCGGTTCGGTGGCCGCCGAGAGCTTCCCCCGGCTCGCCGAACAGGCGCTGACCGACGGCGCCGAGGGGATCTACACCGCCGGCTACGGGGCCCAGACGTGGTTCACCGTCCTCGGGCTGCTCGTGCTCGGCGGCGTCATCGGCAAGTCCGCGCAGTTCCCGCTGCACACCTGGCTGCCCGACGCGATGGAGGGCCCGACGCCGGTCTCGGCGCTCATCCACGCGGCGACGATGGTCGCGGCCGGCGTCTACCTCGTCGCCCGGATGTACGGCTTCTACCTGCTCTCGCCGACGGCGCTGGGCGTCATCGCGCTGGTCGGCGGCTTCACCGCGCTGTTCGCGGCGACGATGGGCGTCGTCAAGCAGGAGCTCAAGCAGGTGCTCGCCTACTCGACCATCAGCCAGTACGGCTACATGATGCTCGCGCTGGGGTCGGGCGGCTACGTCGCCGCCGTCTTCCACCTGACCACCCACGCCGTGTTCAAGGCGCTGCTGTTCCTCGGCGCCGGGTCGGTCATCATCGCGATGCACCACAACGAGAACATGTGGGACATGGGCGGGCTGAAGGACAAGATGCCCGTCACCTACTGGACGTTCCTCTCGGGCTCGCTCGCGCTCGCGGGCATCGTCCCGTTCGCGGGCTTCTGGTCGAAGGACGAGGTGCTCTACGAGGCGCTCATCCACGGGTTCGGGACGCTCGGCGGCGAGGCGAGCACGCTCGGCGTCCTCTATCTCCTCGCGTACGCGATGGGGCTGCTGGCCGTGTTCTTCACGGGCTTCTACACGTTCCGGATGGTCTACCTGACCTTCCACGGCGACGCCCGCACCGACACGGCTCGCGACCCCGAACCGGTGCGCTGGAACGTGAAGGCGCCGCTGGCCGTGCTCGGTATCGGCGCCGCGACGGTCGGGCTCATCAACATGAAGCCGGTCGCGGTCCTGACCGGCCAGGAGATCGACTTCCTGCACAAGTGGGTCCACGGCGCCGACGAGGGCGGCTGGCCCGCGGCGCTGTCGACGGACCTGGCCACCTACGAGACGCTGCTGCACGACGCCGCTCACGTCACCGCGAGCTACCCGCTCGGCGGCGAGGTGCCGACGCTGCTGGCCTCGGCGGCGGTGTCGCTGGGGCTGGCGATCGCGGGCGTCCTCGTCGCGCGGAGCCTCTACGGCGTCGACGAGCCGGTCGAGCACACGGACAAGCTGGGAGGTGCGAAGACGCTGCTCATGCACAACTACTACCAGGACGAGTACCAGGTGTGGCTGGCACAGGGCGTGACGGTCCCGATCGCGCGGGCCGCGGACAAGTTCGACCAGGGCGTCGTCGACGGCGTCGTCAACGGCGTCAGTAGCGTGAGCCTGTTCACCGGCTCGCGGTTCCGCCGCATCCAGTCGGGCGTCGTCTCGAACTACGCGGCGCTGATGACGCTGTCGCTCGCGCTGTTGCTGGTCGTCTTCGTCGTGCTGGGAGGTGGTGCCTGATGCCTATCGCCGGGCCGGTCGAGGCCCTGCTGGGCGTCACGCTCGTCGGCGCGCTGCTGGTCTTCCTCGCGCCCGACGAGTGGGCGGGCAAGCTCGCCGCCGCGGTGAGCCTCGTCCCCGTCGGCATCTCGCTGTGGATGTACACCGCCTTCGACGGCGTCGGCAACGCGCTGCTGGCCGACGGCGATATCGCCTTCGAGTCGACGCTCGGCTGGGTCAGCCTCGGCCGCTACGACCTGGCCTGGCACGTCGGCCTCGACGGCGTCAGCCTGCCGCTGCTCGTGCTGGCGACCGTGCTGACGACGCTGGCGCTGGTCAGCTCGTGGACGCCCATCGACGAACGGCAGTCGCAGTTCTACGGCCTGATGCTGCTGATGGAGGCCAGCCTCATCGGCGTGTTCACCGCGCTGGACTTCCTGCTGTGGCTGGTCTTCTGGGAGGCCGTGCTCGTCCCGATGTACTTCCTCATCGGCGTCTGGGGGGGCCCGCGCCGGAAGTACGCCGCCATCAAGTTCTTCGTCTACACGAACGTGGCGACGCTGGTCATGTTCGTCGGCTTCATGGCCCTCGTGTTCGGCCTGGGCGACTCGATATCGACGTTCGACCTGCCCGCCATCGCGCAGGCGCTGGCCGCCGACGGCAACCTGGGGAGCGTCGCGGGCATCGCGCCCGAGACGCTCCGGGTGGTCGCGTTCACGCTGATGTTCGCCGGGTTCGCGGTGAAGGTGCCCGTCTTCCCGGTCCACACGTGGCTGCCCGACGCCCACGTCGAGGCGCCGACGCCCGTCTCCGTGATGCTGGCGGGCGTCCTCCTGAAGATGGGGACCTACGCCCTGCTGCGGTTCAACTTCACGATGCTGCAGGACGTGGCGCGGGCCAACGCCGGCATCATCGTCGCGTTCGGCGTCCTCAGCATCATCTACGGCGCGATGCTCGCGCTGGCACAGCAGGACCTCAAACGCATCGTCGCCTACTCGTCGATCTCGTCGATGGGCTACGTCATCCTGGGACTGGTCGCGTTCACGCCGCTCGGCTTCGGCGGCGCGACCTTCCAGATGGTCGCCCACGGCCTCATCTCGGGGCTGATGTTCATGACGGTCGGCGTCATCTACAACGAGACCCACACCCGGATGGTCGGCGACATCTCCGGGATCGCCGACCGGATGCCCTGGACCGTCGGCATCCTCGTCGCGGCCGCGTTCGGCTACATGGGCCTGCCGCTGATGGCCGGGTTCGCCGCCGAGTACCTCATCTTCCAGGGCGCGTTCGCCTCGCCGTACATCCCCGCGGCGCCGCTGGTGACCGCCGCCGGGATGTTCGGCATCGTCATCGTCGCCGGCTACCTGCTGTGGGCGATGCAGCGGACGCTGTTCGGTGAGTACTCGCTGGCCACCGACTACGACGTGTCCCGGGCCCCGGTCCACGACGTGGCGCCGCTGGTGGTGCTCCTGGCGCTGGTCATCGCCCTGGGCGTCGACCCGGGCCTGGTGTACCAGATGATCCAGGACGCGGTCAACCCGCTGTTGCCGCCGGGTTCGGCCGCCATCGTCCCGTCCGGGGCGGTCGGTGACGCTGCCGCCGCGCTGGCCAACGGAGGTGTCGCGCCGTGGTAGTCGACATCGCGGGCTTCCAGGTCGCCGACTGGGTCGCGCTCACGCCGGCGATCCTCTTCGGCGTGACCGCCATGCTGCTGTTCATCGTGGACAGCATCGAGCCCCAGCCGGGGACGAGTTCCAACGCGGTCCTCGCGGGCGTGTCGACGGTCGGCGCGCTCGCGGCGTTCCTCGTCGCCGGGTACTTCCTCGTGCTCGGCGTCGGCCAACCGCGTGGGACAGGCGCCGTCGACCTGTTCGGCGACGCGCTGGTCGTCGACGGGATGAGCCTGTTCTTCGTGGTCATCGTCGCGAGCGTGACCGCGCTGGTGACGCTCGCGTCCTACGACTACCTCGCCGGCGAGGAGTACCAGGCCGAGTACTACGGGCTGGTCATCATGGCCGCGACGGGCATGTCGCTGATGGCCTCGGCCAACAGCCTCGCGACGGTGTTCGTCAGCCTCGAACTCGCGAGCCTCCCGTCGTTCGCGCTGGTCGCGTTCCTCAAGGACAACCAGGGCAGCGTCGAGGGCGGCCTGAAGTACTTCCTCGTCGGCGCGCTGTCGTCGTCGGTGCTCGCCTACGGGATCAGCCTCGTCTACGCCGCGACGGGCAGTCTCCAGCTGGAGGCCGTCGCGGAGGCGCTGGCCGGCGGCTCGGAGATCCCGGTCGGGATCCTCGGCGTCGGCATCGTCATGATGCTGCTCGGGTTCGCCTACAAGACCGCGAGCGTCCCGTTCCACTTCTGGGCGCCCGAGGCCTACGAGGGCGCGCCCGGGCCCGTCTCGGCGTTCCTCTCCTCGGCCTCGAAGGCCGCCGGGTTCGTCGTCGCCTTCCGCGTGTTCCTCACCGCCTTCCCCGAGGTCGGCGGGCTGACCGGCGCCGCACCGACGGTCGACTGGGTCACCGCCGTCACCGTCCTCGCGGTCGTCACGATGACCGTCGGGAACTTCGCGGCCGCCACCCAGGAGAAGGTCAAGCGGATGCTCGCCTACTCGTCGGTCGGCCACGCCGGCTACGTCCTCATCGGGCTGGCCGCGCTCTCGCCGGGCGTCGACAACGGGTTCGTCCTCGGCGCGAGCATGATGCACCTGCTCGTCTACGGGTTCATGAACACCGGCGCGTTCCTGTTCGTCGCCCTGACCGAGTACTGGGGCATCGGCCGCACCTTCCAGGACTTCAACGGCCTCTCGAAGCAGGCGCCGCTGGCCTGCGCCGCGATGACGGTCTTCCTGTTCAGCCTCGCGGGCCTGCCGGTCGGCGGCGGCTTCATCTCGAAGCTCTACCTGCTGGCCGCGACCGCGCAGACCGGCACCTGGCTGCTGGCGATCTCGCTCATCGTCAACAGCGCGCTGTCGCTGTACTACTACAGCCGGGTCGTCCGGGCGATGTGGCTCGAGGAACCCGACGGCGACTTCGACCTGGGCGGCTACCCGAGTTCGCTGTACGCCGCCGTCGTCATCGCCGCCGTCGTCACCTTCGCGCTGCTGCCCGCGTTCGGCCTCCTCTCGCCGAGCGCCTTCGACGCCGCGTCCGTCCTGTTCGGCTGACCGGACGCCGACACCCGTTTTTTCGCCGCTCGTCGCACAGTACCGCCTCTGACGGTCGGCTCGTCTCGACGCCGAACGGAGCGGAACAGTCGCCGACCTACTCCGCGGTCACTTCGATGTCGTCGACGTAGTGGGTCGCGTCGGCCTCCCAGACGACGGCGACGCCGACGGAGAGGAACAGCCGCTCGGGCGCCTCGTCGGGGTCCCAGTCGAAGGCGTACTCGCGCCAGCCCTCGGCGAGGTGCAGCGGTTCGCGCAGGCCGCCGTAGGGGGCGTCCGGGACGGCCGAGGAGTTGGCGCCCGGGTCGGGGAAGTCGCCCTCCTCGGTCGGCTCCTCGGGCCCGAGGTAGGCGACGGCGTTCCGGAGGACGTTGAAGCTCTCCGACTCGCTCCAGGCCCGGAACGACACCGAGAACGTCGACGGGTCCTCGGGGGTCGGGAGCTCGGCCGTCACCCAGGCGACCCCGTCGTCGTGGTCGCCCTCGGTGAACACAGCGAGGCTCCACTCGCCCGCCGCGGCCCGTTCCTCGCTGAGCGAGATGTCCCACTCGAAGGCGTCCTGGGACTCCTCGGGACCGATGTGGCCGTGTCGGGTCCAGCGCTCGTCGCTCTCCTCGAACCCCTCGGCGAACAGCGGGTCGGTCCCCGGCGCGCTGGCGCAGCCGGCGACGGCGGCGCCGGTCAGTAGCGCGCCGCTACGGAGCAACGATCGACGTGAGAATCGGGTAGGCACCCGGGGACCTTCTCGAAGCGACCTGAAAAGGGTTGTGTCGCCGCGTCAGGCCGACTCGACGGCGTCGAGTACCGCGTCGTAGTCGGGTTCGTTGGTCGGGTCGTCGGCGACCCAGTCGTAGACGACGGTGCCCTCGTCGTCGACGACGAAGACGGCGCGGTTGGCGTTGCCGTACAGGCCCAGATCGGGGATGTCCATGGTCAGGCCGTACGCCTCGATGGTGTCGCCGTCCATGTCGCTGACGAGGTCGAACTCGATGCCGTGCTCCTCGCGGAACGCGCCCTGGGAGAACGGCGAGTCGGCGCTGACGCCGAAGATGGTCGCGCCGGCGTCCTCGAACTCGTCGAGCCGCTCCTGGAAGGCGACCATCTCGTTGGTGCAGGGCGGCGTGAACGCGCCGGGGAAGAAGGCGAGGACGACCGGGCCGTCGCCGAGGTGGTCGGCCAGATCGAAGTCCTCGTGGTCACTCGTGCCGAGCGTCGCCGTGAACGTGGGTGCGGAGTCGCCTGTGGAAACCATCACCCGACGGTTAGGGCCCCGACGGAATAAAACACCTACCGAACAGGTTTCGAGCGCCGATCGGGCGGGGCGACACCCGGGCGGCTCCGGACTGCTGTGGCCCGGTCGGAGCCGCCAGGGAGGGCACCCCCGGGAACTTAGTGGGCCGGCCGCGAGCGGACTGGCAGATGCGACGGGTCGGGTACCTCTCGGTGGTCGCGGCGGCGGTCGCCGCGGTCGCGAGCCGGGTCGCGGCCGCGACGGTCGCGTTCGACGGGCCGCGGGGCGCCCTCGCGGAGCGGCTGGCGGTCACCGGGCTGCTGGCCGTCGCGGTCGTCCTCGCGACCTACGGCGCCTACCGGCTGGTCGGCGGCTGGCTCGCCGACCGCGCGCCCAGCAAGCGGCGCCGCCACGACCTGCGGAACGTCCTCCGACTCGCGTTCGGGCTCGTCGGGACCGTCGGGCTCGCCGGCGTCGTCACCGAGCAGTGGGTCGGCGTCCTGTTCTCGCTGGGCGTCGTCGGCTTCGCCGTCACCTTCGCGCTGCAGCAGCCGCTGTTCTCGCTCATCGGCTGGGTGTACATCATGGTCAACCGCCCGTATCAGGTCGGCGACCGCGTCGCCATCGAGGGGTCGAAGGGCGACGTGGTGGCGGTGGACTTCCTCGTGACGACGCTGTGGGAGGTCGACGGCGAGCTGGTGGCCTCGAACCAGCCGTCGGGGCGGACGATCACCGTCCCGAACTCCGTGGTGCTCTCCTCGCACGTCACGAACTTCACGGGGGAGTCGTTCCCGTTCGTCTGGAACGAGGTGGCCGTCGAGGTGGCCTACGAGACGGACCTCGCGTTCGCCCGCGAGCGGATGGTCGCGGTCGCCGAGGCGGTCGTCGGCGAGGAGATGGAACGCGACATCGAACGCTACCGCGAGCGGCTGGCCGAGACACCCGTGGAACTGGATGTCCAGTCCCAGCCGACCGTCAACGTCACCCAGGAGGCCTCGTGGGTGAAGCTCCGGCTGCGGTACGTCGTCGACCCGCGGCGCGGCCAGCGGACGAAGAACGAGCTCTACGAGCGGATCCTGGCCGAGTTCAACGAACATCCCGACCGCGTGAAGTTCCCGGTGAGCCGCAACCGGTGAGGGCGCGACACCGGGGTCGCCGGGCTGGACCGGCGACGACGGGTCGGGTTCCGGGCGCGGTCGGGGTTCACGCCCGGACGGGTCGCCCGGCGGGATACAGCGACCGCACGAGCAGCGCGAACCCCGGTGCGACGAGCAGCCCCTGGACGAGCAGGGTCGACTCGGCGTCGAGGCCGAGCGTGACGGCGCCGACCGCCCCGACCAGCGGGCCGAGCGCGACGGCGCCGAGGCCGTAGCTGAGCAGCGACAGCGAGCGCGACGACGTTCGGTTGGCCGCCCTGTGTGCGAGCGAGGCGACGAGCACGCCGAAGACGACGGCGACCGTCGTCACGACGAGCGTCGCGACCGTCAGCGTGGTGTGGGTCGACATGGTGGATCACCGTCGGGGAGCGGTTCGCCGTCCCGGCCGTCGGATCCGCGGCGAGCGGCGACGACACTCGGACCGCGACCGGTGTCCCCGGCCGTGTGAGAAGCTTCCACGGCAGCCTCCTTCAAGCCGGGACGGGCTTCTTACCGCCCGGGAACGGGTGGGCACGGGGCCGTCCGCGGCCGGGTCGGCACACGCCGCTGATTCGGGCGCGTTCCGGCGGTTTTCCGGGTCTCGGGGCGCCGGCGCCGCTCGACCGGGTCCCAGCGGCTGGGAATCACGACACGGCTTATCCGCGTTCTGGGAGAACGTGGGCGTATGGCGACGCGAGAACTCGAATCCAAGGTGTTCGGCTGGGACGTGCAGTTCACCTACTCCGAGACGTGGATCGGCTACGCGCTGTTCGCGCTTCGGGTCATCATGGGCTGGACGTTCTTCTACGCCGGGATCACGAAGGTCGTCAACCCCGAGTGGAGCGTCCGCGGGTTCCTGCTGTACGGGATCCCCGACGGCAACCCGCTGACCGGCCTGTGGACGACGATGGGCAACGAGTGGGCGTGGCTGCTGACGCCGCTGAACCAGCTCGGCCTGACGCTGGTCGGACTCGCGCTGATCCTCGGCGTGCTCGTCCGGTTCAGCGCGTTCTGGGGGGCCACCATGATGCTGTTCTACTGGCTGGCCTCCTACCCCTTCGACAACGCCCTGCTCATCGACTACCACATGGTGTACGTGTTCCTCCTGTTCGGCCTCGGCGCGTTCGGCGCCGGCCGGATCCTCGGCCTCGACGCCCGCATCGAGGAACTCGACATCGTCAAAGACTACCCACAGCTCCGGCTGTTCCTCGGGTAAGTCGGTCCCGTCGGCCGCTCCGGCAGTCCCCTTCTCGGTTTCCGCCGCGGTCGCGAACGGCGACCGCGGCCGCCGCTCACCCCTTAACTCTTGCCGTGTCCACCGCCAGCGTGGAAGGTGGCACAGACGTATTCGAGGGAGCCGCGAACGGACACACATGGACGACGAATCCGGAGTGTCCAGCGACCTGAAGGAGACGCTCCAGCGCCACCGCCGCGGCAGCGGCTCGGACGGGACGCTGGTGCTGAGCGACGAGGAGGGGTACGTTGGCGACGAGATCACGCTGAAGGGGCGCAACTTCCCGGCCGACGAGAAGTACGAGTTGCTGTGGAACTCGACGGAGGGCCGGTGGGGGGTCCTGGAGGGCAACGAGGTCGTCGGCCCGCAGTACCAGCCCCGGACCGACCGCATCGGGACCGTCCGGACCGACGCCGACGGCGCCTTCGACGAGACGTGGACGATCCCCGAGGACTACGGCGGCGCCCACCGGATCCAGGTCACGAACGGCGACGGCAACGTCGTCGCCCGCGACGAGTTCTCGGTCACGCCCCACTTCGAGATCGACCGCACCGCGGCGCCGCTGGGCGAGGCGTTTACGATCACCGGCCACGGGATCGGGCCGAACGTCGTCACGAACAACTATCAGGTGTCCTGGGACAACGGCAACGTCGGCTTTATGACCGGCGTGATGAACCGCGGGACCGCCACCGCGGAGATCCGCGCGGTCGGCCCGCCCGGCGAGCACGTCATCCAGGTGTGGCGCAACTACAAGGGCGTGCCCTACCTCCAGAACAACACCCAGTCGCCCTACGGCCCGGTCGCCGGCGGCCGCCAGTCGGTCTGGACCGTCGAGGTGACCGAACCCGACGACGACCCCCGGACCGCCTGGGTCGACCCGCTGCTCGACGAGCAGCCGATGAGCGTCCACTACCCCGAGATCGACGCCGACAGCGAGGCCGAACTGGAGATCTCCCCGCCCTCCGGCCAGGCCGGGACGACCGCCGTGCTCACCGGCCGGAACTTCCCCGCCGAGACCGAGGTCGACCTGATCTGGTACCGCCACGAGGGCCACCGCGTCAAGGGCATCCCGATCACGCCCGAGCCCAAGCCCGACGTGCTCCCGACCGTCGAGACCGACTCGGAGGGCAGCTTCCAGACCGAGATCGCCATCCCCCGCGCCGAGGGGTCGACCCGGCCGATCACCGCCGCCGTCGACGGCCGCGAGGTGGCGGTGACGGGCTTTATGATGCAGCCCTCGATCGAGACGTTCGCGCCCGTCCGCGGCCCCGTCGGGACGGAGATCGACATCGAGCTGTCGGGGATCGGCTGGACCATCTACGAGAACGCGCCCTTCTTCGTCTACGACAACACGCCGCTGGGCTACGTCTGCGGCACCGCCGGCGACGACAAGGAGGGCACCGTCCACGCGCGGCTCCGCGCGGCCGGCGAGCCCGGCTGGCACTTCGTCGATATCTACCCCAGCCTCTTCGACATGCAGGAGGAGAAGCCGGTCTTCGAGGTGCGGCCGCACCTCTCGTATCTCGACAACCACCCCGTCCGGCCGCTGCCCGCCCTGCACATGGCCTTCGAGGTCACCGAGTGATGGCGCTGGACCTGTCGCTCGCGGTCCACCCGTACGCCTGGACGCAACCGCTCCGCGACGGCCGCGTCGAACCCGAGGGGATCGACCTGTCGGCGGTGAACTACCCCAACCCGGTCCGGTTCTCCCGGATGGTCCGGGACCTGGAGTTCGACGCCTGCGAGCTGTCGATGGGGACCTACCTCGCCACCCGCCGCGACGCCGACCGCTTCCCGTTCACGGCGATCCCGGCCTTCCCCTTCCGGAAGTTCCGCCACGCGTACATGTACGTCCGGGAGGGCGCCGGGATCGATTCGGTCGCGGATCTGGCGGGCCGTCGCGTCGGCATCGTCAACTGGCAGACGACGACGGGGGTCTGGCAGCGCGGCACCCTCGCCGACCGCCACGGGCTCGACCTGGGCGCCGTCGAGTGGGTCGCCGGCGGCTCGGAGATCGTCGACGTGGACGTGCCCGACCGGATCGACCTGGAGTACGTCGGCCACCAGGGGTCGACGATCGGCCTGCTGGAGGACATGATCGAGCGGGGCGAGATCGACGGCGTCTTCCACCCGGTCGACGCCGGCGTCTCGAACGCCCGCCGGCTGTTCGACGACGCGAAGGCCGTCGAACAGACCTACTACCGCGAGACGGGGATCTTCCCGATCATGCACGCCATCGTCGTCCGCGACGAGATTCTCGACGAGCACCCGTGGGTCGTCCAGCCGCTGTACGACGCTTTCGAGCGCGCCAAGGAGATCGGGCTCGGCGCGCTGGAGCGGCCCCGCGAACTCCCGCTCGTGTGGGCGGACGTGTACGCCGACGAACAGCGGTCGGTGCTGGGCGACGACCCGTGGGAGTACGGGCTCACCGAGGACAACGTGGCCGCCGTCGAGACGCTCGCCGGGTACGCCCACGACCAGGGGGTCGCCGCCGAGCGCTACGACGCGGGCGAACTGTTCGCGACCGACCACCTCGACACCGACTACTACGCCTGAACCGCCCGACGCGGTCGGGGCCTGGAACCGGGACGCCGGACGGGACCGCTGGCGCTCCCACTCGGCGGGATTCGCCGTCGGGTGTTTATGTCGGTCGTCCCGACGCTCCCGTATGGAGTTCGAGGGAACGGAGACGGTCCCGGTCGAGCGGTCGGCGGCCTGGGACCTGGTGACCGACCCGGCCGTGTTGACCGCCTGCGTCATGGGCGCCGAGGAGATCTCGCGGGCCTCCGAGGACCGCTACGAGGGGGTGATCCGCCAGCGGATCACGGGGATCGACGTGGCGCTGGACGGCGAGGTCCGTATCGAGGAGCGCGAGCGACCCGAGTGGCTCCGCTTCACCGGAACCGGGACGGACTCGCGGACCGGGAGCCGCATGGACGCCGACGTGACGGTGACGCTGACCGGGGAGGGAGCGGCGACGGAGCTGGCCTACGACGTGGACGTGACGTTCACCGGGCGACTGGCGACGATGGGGTCGCGGGTCCTCCGCCGGCAGGTCCGCGCCAACGTCGAGACCTACTTCGAGAACCTCGTCGACCGCGTGGGGGCCCGGGCGTGAGCCGCGAGCGGTCCGGCCCCGGACCGAAGTCCGCCGTCGGGAAGTCGTCCCCGCGCAAGGACGCCCGGGCGAAGGTCCGCGGCCGGGCCCGCTACGCGACCGACATGGAGCACCCCGACGCACTCGTCGGGGGCGTCGTCCGGTCGCCGGTCCCCCACGCCGAGGTCGCGGGGCTGGACACCGACGCGGCCGCCGCGATGGACGACGTGGCCGCCGTGCTCCCGCGGTGGGACCTCCCGGGGGGGTTCGACGACCGCGTCCGCCACTACGGGGACGCCGTCGCGGCCGTCGCCGCCGAGACCTCCGCAGCCGTCGAGGCGGCGCTGGACGCCGTCGAGTTCGACCTCGACCCGCTGGAGTCGGTCCACGACCCCCGCGAGAGCGTCCGCGCCGACGCCCCGGTCGTCCAGTCCGACCCCGCGTTCGGCCAGCCCGACCGCCACCCCCTGGACGTCGACAACCCGGAGTACGTCCGGAACGTCGACGACTATCACGCGCTCGAAGTGGGCGACCCCGACGCCGCGTTCGCGGCCGCCGACCACGTCCACGAGGCGAGCTACCGGACGCCGCGGGTCACCCACTGCAACCTCGACCGCCACTGCGCGGTCGCCGACTGGGACGGCGACCGGCTCCGCGTGACCGCGACGATGGGTAATCGGGGCCACGCCGAGGAGACCCTCGAACGGCTGTTCGATGACTGCGAGGTCGCGATCGAGCGCCCCCCGACCGCGGGGTCGAGCTTCGGCGGCCGCTCGCTGGCGAAGCTCACCCTCGAACCGGTCGCCGCCGCGCTCGCGCGGGAGGCCGGACGGCCGGTCCGCCTCGAATTCGACCGCGAGACGGAGTTCTCGGCCGCCGAGTCGCGCCACGCGACTCACCTCGACCTGAAGGCGGGGGCGACCGACGACGGCCGGCTCACCGCGCTCGCGGTCGACGCCGTCGCCGACACCGGCCCGTACCCCAACGGCGTCGGCCACGTCGTCCTGAGCGCCTGTCGCGGCCGACCGCTGGACGCCTACAGAGTCGACAACTACCGCTTCGAGGGGGTCTCCGCGTTCACGAACAACCCGCCGGCCGGCGAGTACCGCGGCATCGGCGTCACGCAGGTCACCTGGGCGCTGGAGTCGCACCTCGACGAACTCGCCCGCCGTGCCGGGTTCGACCCGGTCGCCTTCCGCCGGCGCAACTGGGTCGCCGAGGGCGACGAGCGACCCCACGCCGACACGCCGGTCGGCAGTTGCGGCCTCCGGGCGTGTCTCGACCGCGGCCGCGAGCGGTTCGCCGAGTTGCGGACGGACGTCGAATCCGGCGACGAGCGGGACGAGGATACCGTCTACGGCCGGGGCGTCGCCGCGGGCGGACAGATCACGACCCCGGCGGCCGGGAAGAACGACGACTACGCCGAGGCGCGGCTGACCCTGGCGCCCGACGGCTCGCTGGTCGTCCGCACGGGCGCCATCGACGTGGGCCAGGGCGCCGCGACCGCCCTCGCCCAGATCGCCGCCGAGGCGACCGGACTGCCCCTCGACCGGGTGGCCGTCCAGGGGTACGACCCCGACGACGCCGTCGACGACAAGTACGGCTCGGTCGCCAACCGGACGACGTACCTGGTCGGCGCGGCGATCCGCGACGGCGCCGACACGCTCGGTGGGCGCCTGCGCTCCCGCGCGGCCGACCGCCTCGGCGCGCCGTCCGAGGACCTCACCGTCCGGGAGGGACGCGTCGAAGCGCCCGACGGGAGCGCCGTTCCGCTCGGCGCGCTCGTCGACGCCCCCCTCGCGGTCACCGGCCGGGCGGAGACCGACACGGCGCCGCTGGCCTACGGCGTCCACTTCGCCGAGGTCGCCGTCGACACCGGGACCGGGGCCGTCGACGTGACCGCCTACGTCGCCGCCCAGGACGTGGGCTACGCGATCAACCCGACGCTCGTCGAGGGGCAGATCGAGGGCGCCGTCCAGCACGGGGTGGAGTTCGCGCTCACCTCGGAGCTGCGGCTCGAAAACGGTGTCCCGACCAACGCGACGCTCGCCGACTACCCGGTGAGTTCGCCCGCCGAGATGCCCGACCGACTGGCCTGCGAGATCGTCGAGTCCGAGGAGGCGTCTGGCCCGTACGGCGCGAAGGGCGTCGGCACGCCGTCGATCACGCCCGTCGCGCCCGCGGTCACCAACGCGGTCCGCGACGCCGTCGGCGAGCGGTTCACTGCGGCGCCCGTCCGCGACGAGGACGTGTGCTTCGCGCTCGACGGCGGTGCGGACGGTGATGAGGATGCAGGCGGTGACGGGGGTGCGGACGGTGACTGACGGTCGTGCGGACGCGACCGGCGGGACGGAGGCCGACTACTACCGGCCGGAGACGGTCGCGGCGGCGTGTCGGCGCCTGCACGAGGCCGACGGCCGCGCCCGCGTGGTCGCCGGCGGGCAGACGCTGATGCCGCTAGTCCGCCAGGGGCTGGTCGACGCCGACGCGTTCGTCGACGTGAGTGCGATTCCGGAACTGTCGGGCGTCGCGGTCGCCGACGACCGGACGAGTATCGGCGCGACGACGACCTACGCAGAGCTGGCCCGCCACGACCTGAGCGACCGCGCCGCCGCGCTGGGCGACGCCTGCTCGGTGGTCGCCGACCGACAGGTCAGGGCTCTCGGGACCGTCGGCGGGGCCGTCGCGCACGGCGACCCGACGTTCGACCTGCTCGCGCCGCTGTGCGCGCTGGCGGCCTCGGTGGAACTGGCCGACCCGGACGGCCGCCGGCGCGTCCCGCTGGGGGAGTTTCTGGTCGGCCACCTCCGCACGGACCGACGCGAGAACGAACTCGTGACCGGCGTGACCTTCGACCGGCTCGACCCCGAGCGGGCGGGCACGGCCTACGAGCGCCACGCCGCCGTCGAGTCGGGGCGGGCGACCGCCGGCGCCGCCGCCGTGGTGACCCTCGCCGACGGCGCGGTCGAACGCGTCCGCGTCGCGTGCTCGGCGGTCGCGGACACGCCCGTCCGCGCGCACGCGGTCGAGAACGACCTCGTGGGTGGCCCGGCGACCGACGCCGCCGTCGCGACCGCGAGCGAGCGCGCCCCCGAGGACATCGACCCGATCGACGACGAGGCGGGGTCGGCCGCCTACAAGCGCCGGCTCGCCGCGACGCTCGTCGAGCGGAGCCTGCTGAGCGCGGTCCGCCGAGCGGGGGGATCGCCGTGAGAGTCTCCTTCGACCTCGACGGCGAGGAGCGGACCGTCGAAACGGCCCCCGACCGCTCGCTGCGCGAACTGCTCCGGGAGGACTGCGACGCCCTGAGCGTCAAGGCGGGCTGCGACGGCGGCCGCTGCGGCGCCTGCACCGTCCTGCTCGACGGCGAGGCGGTGAAGGCCTGTCTGGTCATGGCCGCGAAGGTCGACGGCCGCTCGGTCACGACCGTCGAGGGCGTCGCCGACGGGACCCTCGGCCGCGAGGTGCAGGACGCCTTCGAGGACCACAGCGCCCTGCAGTGTGGCTACTGCACGCCGGGGTTCGTGCTGTCGGCGCTGGCCTCCCTCGACGACCATCCCGACGCCGACCGCGAGACGCTCCGGTCGGCCCTGTCGGGTAACGTCTGTCGGTGTACCGGCTACGAGAAGATCCTCGACGCCGTCGAGGCGGTCGCGGAGCGCCGGGGCGAAGCGGAGTGACCGCGGTCCCGGATTCGTCCGGTTAAGCGTTGCGTCGCCTCCCGTCGAGCGGGCTTTTCGACCGGGCTTACGGCCGCGACGCGGGAAGTCGAGGTATGGCACTGGATCTTTCGATCGCCTGCTGGACGCGCGACCTGACGCGGTCGCTGCTGACGGGCGCGGTCGAACCCGACGGCGTCGACCCGACCGTCATCGCCGAGTACCCGCCGCGGCGCCACCGTCGCTTCTTCGAGCGGGGCGAGTTCGACGTGTGCGAGGTGTCGCTGGCGTCGTACCTCTCCTCGCGGGAGCGCCCCGGGGAGTACCCCTTCACCGCGATCCCCGTCTTCCCGTGCAAGAAGTTCCCCCAGTCGTTCTGCTACCGGCGGACCGACGCCGGCATCGAGGACCCGTCGGACCTGGCGGGCGAGCGGGTGGGCGTCCAGTCCTGGCAGACGACCCGGGACGTGTGGATGCGCGGCATCGCCCGGGAACGGTACGGCCTCGACCTGTCGGACGTGACCTGGTACCGGCGCAAGGAGGACGACGTGCCGGTCTCGATCCCCGACCGCTTCGACATCCGGACGGTGCCGGGCGAGCAGGGCGGCGAGGCGATGGTCGACCCCGACGACCTGCGGGCGATGTTCTTCGACAGCGACCTGGTCGCCGCCATGGAGCCGGCCAACGCCATGTTCCACAGCGTCGTCGAGTCCGACGAGGCCGCGCTCATGTTCGACGACCCGGTCGAGACCGAACGCGAGTACTACCGCGACACCGGGATCCACCCGATCATGCACACCGTCGCCGTCCGCGACGAACTCCTCGACGACCACCCGTGGCTCGCCGTCTCGCTGTTCGACGCGTTCCGCGAGGCCCGCGACGACGCCCTCGAAGCCAACCTCAGCCCCAGCACTCACACGACCAACACCTGGGCGCACCTGCACCTCGTCGAACAGGACCGGGTCCTCGGCGAGGACGCCTGGGAGTACGGACTGACCGACCGGACCGTCCCCGAACTGGAGAAGTTCCAGGAGTACGCCGACCGCCAGGGGCTGATCCCCGAGCCGTACGACCTCGACGAGCTGTTCGTCGACTGCTCGGTCGCGCGCACCTGAAACGAGCGACCGGAGGCCAGCCCGCGACCGCCGTCGGGGCCGGTCCGGTTCCGGCGCCGGTCAGGCCTCGGCCTCGTAGACCTGCAGGACCTTCGGCTGGAACTGGAGGTTGATCCCGTCGCCGCGGTCGAACTGCCGGTAGCTGTCGGTGTGGACGACCAGCGTCGCGTCGGTGTCGTCGACCCGGACCGTCAGCTCGTAGCGGTCGCCGATGATCCCCTCGGCGACGACGGTCCCCGACAGCTCGATGCGCCCGTCGGTCTCGCCGGCGAACTGGCCGACGTTGATGTCGTCGGGGCGGAGGAAACACGCCACCTCGTCGGTCTCGCCGCCGTTGCCCACGTAGTCGACGTTGCCCAGCGGGAAGTCGACGAACCCCGTCCGGACGACCCGCTCGCCGTCGCCGTCGCGCTCGGTCGTCCCGGTGAACCGGTTGCGGACGCCGACGAACTGCCGGGTGAACGGCGACTCGGGCCGCCGGTACAGCGTCTCCGGGTCGCCGCGCTCGACGACCTCGCCGTCGTTCATCACGAGCACCCGGTCGGCCAGGTAGAAGGCCTCCTGCTGGTCGTGGGTCACGTACAGCACGCTGAGCCCGAGTTCGTGTTGCAGCCGCTGGAGCTCGTAGCGCATCTGCTCGCGCAGCTCCTTGTCGAGGTTGCTCAGCGGCTCGTCCAGCAACAGGAGTCCGGGGTCGTGGACGATGGCGCGGGCGAGCGCCGTCCGCTGTTGCTGGCCGCCGCTGAGGTCGGTCGCCGGCGACTCGGCGAGGTCGCCGATCTCCATCAGTTCGAGCACCTCCGCGACCCGCCGATCGTACTCGTCGCTCGGCACGTCCGTCGCGTGTTCGAGCGGGAAGACGACGTTCTCGTAGACGGTCTTGTGGGGCCAGATCGCGTAGTTCTGGTAGACCATCCCCAGGTCCCGGCGCTCGGGCGGCAGCGACCTGTCCCCGTCGAAGACCGGTTCGCCGTCGACGGCGATCTCGCCGCCGTCGGGGGTCTCGACGCCGGCGACACAGCGGAGGACCGTCGTCTTGCCGCAGCCGCTCGGGCCGAGCAGGGCCACGATCTCGTCGGGTCGGACCGTCACGTCGACGCCCGAGAGCCGGAACTCGCCGCCGAACCCCTTCTCCAGGTCCCGTACCGTCAGCCGCGTGTCCGTGTCCATAGCTGTGGTGGTCTCCCGGCGGGCCGACGAGCCGGTCGTCCCGGTTCGGCGACGGCCCGCCGCGCTCACGTGTCGGTACCGCGCCCACGCATTAACCCCCACCGCGGATTTCTACGCGGTGGGAACGTCCCGGAGCGCGGGGCGCGGGAACTCGGGGGCGAACCGACCGGAGAGCCGGGGCGACCGACGCCTAGTGCTGTCCGAGTTCGTAGAAGGTGATCCCGCAGACACGCATCGCGAGCACCACGAGGACGGTGAGGCCGATGAACACCGTCGAGATGGCGGCGACCAGCGACAGCGCCGGCTCGTACATGTACAGCTGGAACAGCTCGACGGGGATCACCACCGTATCCGAGGAGTAGGTCATCCACGGGATCGACAACAGCTGGAACACGTGGACCGCCAGGAAGAACCAGAGGACGACCGCCGTGTTGCGGAACAGCGGCAGGAAGACCTCGTGCAGCTGCCGGAGCCAGGAGGCGCCGGCGACCCGGGCGGCCTCCTCCAGCACCGAGTGGATCTGGACGACGTTCCCGACCGCGATCCGCGAGGAGACGGGGAGGAAGACGATCACAGAGCCGAGGGCGATGATGGCGAGCGTCCCGTACAGCGTCACGCCGGGGAGCTTGCCGAGCCAGAGGCTCAGGAAGATGAGACCGGCGCCGGTGATGATCCCCGGCACCGCAAGCGGCGTGAGCGTCAGGAAGTCCACCGCGCCGCGGAAGCGCCCGTCGGTCCGCTCGGTGTAGTAGGCCGCCCCGACGACGAGGACCGTCCCGAGCGTCGCCGCGCCGACCGCGACGACGACGCTGTTGGCGAACACCTCGCGCAGCGCCGGGCTCGTGACCGCCGTGACGTAGTGTTCGACCGATAGCTGGGCCGGCTGGACCTGTCCGGTCCACGTCGAGTGCAGCGACGTGAGCGCCAGCGCGAGGATCGGCAGGAGCCACACGAGGCCGACGACGACCCACAGCCCGGCGGCCACCGGCCACCGCCACCGACCCAGGTCCCAGGTCCGCCGTCGCCCGCTCCGCCCGGTCAGCGTCATGAAGTCGCGCTTCCGGGCGGTCACCCGCCGGTAGTAGTAGACGAGCACGCCCGTCACGAGCAGCAGGCTACAGGCGAGCGCCGCGGCCTCGCCGTAGGCGGGCGGGAACCGGGAGTTGATCGCCGACCCGATCACGGTCGAGTACACGTCGAACCCGTGGCGCGAGCCGAGCACCGAGACGATGGCGAACTCGCCCATCCCGTAGAGGAAGACCGTGATCACCGCCGAGAGGACGGCCGGCTTCACCAGCGGGAGCGTGACCGACCGGAGCGTCTCGGCGACGCTCGCCCCGTGGATCCGGCTCACCTCCTCGAACGACGCGTCCATGTCCTGCAGCGCGGGCACCGTCAGGAGGTACGCCGTCGAGACGACGTTGACCCCGGCGACGAACGCGACCCCCCACGGGGTGAACAGGCCGACCGAGAGCGACTCCACGCCGACGGCGTCGGCGACGGCGACCGAGACGAGCCCGTTCTGCGGCCCGTAGGCGGTGACGTACATGATCCCGAAGACGTACCCCGGGATCGCCTGTCCGGACAGCAGGACCAGCTCCAGCCCGCCCTTCGTCGGGAGGTTCGTCCGCACGAACAGCCACGCCAGGGTGAGCCCGAGCGCGATACCGGTGACCGTCATCCCCACCGCGACGATCAGGGTGTTGGCCAGCAGCGTCGGCACGTCGAAGAAACCCTCGCGGTACACCTCGACGAAGTGGGCGAGCGTGAACGCGCCGCCGAGCTCGCCGGGGTAGCCCGACCAGACGCTCGTCCACAGCAGGAAGCCCAGCGGCACCAGCGTCAGGACGGCGACGGCGACGACCACCGTCCCGAGGACGAACCGTTTGGCCGAAAACTGGCGGTCCGCGAGCCCGCCGATGCCGTCCCTGAACGCGGCGACCACCTCGTTGCGGACGCTCATCGTTCGCCTCCGCACGCGTTCGTGGGGTCAGTGCTGTCCATGCTGTGAGTGGAAACCGCCGTCGGGGTGTCCCGTCGGTCGCTTCGTTCGCCGGGGCGGCCTGCGCCTCCCGGCCGGCCGCGACCGTCGGCTACGGCTCGAACATCCCGGTGTCGACGACCTTCTGGCCGAGCGTGGAGTACTCGGCGGACTCCCAGAATCCGATGGGGAAGAGGTTCGCGTTCAGCCGCCGCTCCGTGTAGGGGTCGACGTCGATGCCGGACAGATCCAGGTCGGTCCGGACGGGCACCTGGTCGGTCACGTCGGTCAGGATGCGGCGCTGGACCGGCTTCTCCAGCATCGCGCTGACGAAGTAGCGGGCGACCCACGGGTGGGGCGCGTTCCGGTTGATGCTCAGGCCGCCCTCCGTGGCGTTGCGCTTGGCGGGGTCGGTGAAGATGCCCTCCACCGTCAGGTCCTCGTTCCTGACGAACGGGGCGGCGGCCCACGGCCAGTTGTACAGCATCATCGCGGCGTTGCCCTTCCCGACCTCGCGCATCCCGGCCGAGTGGGAGTCGACCCCGACCACCTCGAAGCGGTCCATCAGGCTCCGGATCCACTCCATCTCGCCCATGTCCGTCTGCGCGGCGTGGTAGCGGGTGATCCAGCCGATCATCCCGGAGCTGACGTACCCGGAGAAGGCCACCTCCAGCCCCTCGTACTGGTCGTCGAACAGATCGTTGTACGTCTCGGGGTAGTCCAGCCCCCGCTCGTCGAAGGTCCCCGTGCTCACCGGGAGGACGACGCCGGCCCCGCCGTTGAACCCCGACACCAGGAACGGGAGGACCCGCTTGTCGGGCAGGGCGTCGGTGAACCAGAAGTTCTCGTCGATCCCCCACTCGAACCACTCCTTCGCGTAGGCGGTCCCCTCCTCGCGGCCCTTCTGTTTGATCCGGTCCCGGAGGTTCGACGCGACGCTGATCACGTCGGCCTTGTCCTCGCCGGCCTGGCGCTCCTGGAGGAGCCGCTGGGAGACCGCGGCGCCGTCGCTGGCGAACACCGTCGCCTCGACGCTCGTGCCGAACTCGTCGTTGATCACGTCGACGAGGTCGTACCACTGCTGGGAGTCGCCCGTCCCCGCGTAGATGGTGACCTCCGCCCCGTCGTCGACGTAGTCGGCGAGCTGATCCGTCGTCCACGGCGGCTCGGGCTCGCCGGCCGCCGTCGCGCTCGCGCCGGCCGTCGATCCGCCCCCGCCGCTCGTCGCCTCCCCGCCCGCGTCGGGCGTCGAGGTCGCCGTCGAACCCGACCCGAGACAGCCCACGAGCGACGCCGCCGAGACCGCCGCGCCCGTCGCGAGAAACGCCCGGCGCGAGGGCGAACCGGTCCGGCGCCGTCGGTCCTCGTGTGGCCGCTCGGCGTCGGCTGAACGCTGGTCCGTCATACACCCGTTGCTACCCCGCGTACGGATAAACGGATAGCGCAGATTGCTATCTGCTGGGAAGACATCGGTCGAACGTTAACGTGAAATACGGGGTCGGTAGATCAGAATGATAACGTGATATTGGCGGTCGAACGTTGACGTGAAGATTCTTGTGCGGGCACGACGAACGACTGCCCATGCGCGGCCCGACGGAGAAGGCGCCGGACCCGGTCGTCTCGCCGCTGTTCGTCAGCGCGATCCACGAGGAGCTACGGAGCTACGCGGGCGAGCGGGCCGGCGACCCGCGGCCGTGTCCCGGCTGCGGGTCGACCGAGCGCCGGAAGAACGGCTCCCAGCGCGAGCCCAAGACGGTCGCGCGGCTGGTCACCGACGAGGGGATCGAGGACGTGGGCGTCGCCGTCCAGCAGTACGAGTGTACGGCCTGCGGGCGCTCCTACCAGGGCGACCTCTCGGGGCTGTTCTACCCGGACTGTGACTACGCCAAGCCCGTCGTCGACCTGTGTCGCTTCCACGCGGCCGAGCGGTCGCCGACCGCCTGCGAGCGGCTGCTGCGGCGCCGGTACGGCCTCCAGGTCAACCGCGACACGGTCGAACGGTACGCCGAGCGCTTCGACGAGCCGCCCGAGCGGCGGCCGGTCGAGATCGCCGGCCACACCTACTCGCTGTCGTTCCTTGCGGAGCTGTTCGGCGACGGCGACCCGGAGGACCCGCCGGGGTTCGTGCTCACGAGCCACAGAGGACTGTGGTGACCCGGGCCGCGACGACGGCGGGCGCCCCCGCTCAGTCGTCGCTCTCTATGGCCGCCGTGAGGTTCGCGAAGTAGGTGTCGATGTCGCGTTCGACGATGGGGCGCAACACCGACGGGTTGAGCGTGGCGGCGCCGCCGCTGTAGGTCACCTCGGCCCTGTAGGCCAGCTTCGAGGCGTGGCGGTCGCCGTCCTGGATCTCCATGGCGGCGAGCACGTCGAACTCGCTGCCGGTCGTCGAGTCGAAGGCGCTCGCGCTCGTGACGACGTGGTCCGGCGGGTCCATCTCGACGAACTCGGCCTCGCCGGACAGCGAGACGGTGAGGCGGCTCACCCCCCGCGTGATCTCCACCGAGTAGCGCCGCTCCGAGAGCCGCTCGATGGCGTCGGCCCCGGGCACGCACTCCGTGAGCGTCTCCGGGTCCGACAGACACGCCCACAGCGCCTCGGGCTCGGCGTCGATGTAGACGGCGTCGGCGAACTCCAGGCGCTCGACGCCGTCGTCGACCGCGGACTCCTCGGGGTCGTCGCCGGTCGGTTCCTCGGGTCGCGTGTCGTCTGGGTGGCTCATTGATGTGCGGGGGGAGAGGGGTCGCTACACCTCGATGATCGTGAACTGGTTCGAGGCGATCCCCACGTTGTAGAAGTTCGCCTCGCCGTCGGTGACGACCACCTCGTAGCCGTAGCTGCCGGGGTCGAGCGTCTCGGTCTCCAGCGTGCCGGTCCACTGGGCGGTCGACTCCTCGCCGCCCTCCTGCCAGGACAGCTCGACGGGGTCGAAGGCGCCGTCGGTCGATTCCACCGTCACGGAGTCGAGCGCGTCGCCGCCGACCAGATCCCCGCTAGAGCCGTCGTAGATGCCGACCGAGAAGGTCACGTCCATCTCCAGGCTGAACTGCCGCTCGGGGACGCAGCCGCCGACGAAGCCGCTCGCGGCCTCGACGGGCGCGCCGTTCCAGAACGTCTCGGTCGTGACGACGTAGTTCGTCGGGTTGGAGTACTCGATGACCTCGATGGCGTCCTCGAGGATGCCCACGGCCCGGAAGTTCGCGTCGCCGTCGGTGACCTCGACGGTGTAGGTGTAGGTACCCGTCGAGATATCGTCGGGGAGCTGCCAGGAGCCGCTCCACTCGTCGGCGGGGTTCTCCTCGTCGTCGCCGGCCCACGCGAGTTCGACCGTCTCGCCGCCGTCGACGTTGACCACGACGCTGTCGAGGTCCTCGTCCGTGAGCTGGTCGCCCGTCTCGGGGTCGTAGATGCCGACGTAGAAGACCGCCAGCATCCCGGGGACGAACCGCCGGGTCGCCGAACACGCCGAGGCGAACGCGGCGCCCTCGGGGACCTCGCCGGTCCCGGTCTCGGCGGTCACGACGTAGTTCTCCGGCTCGGGCTCGGGCGTCGCGGTCGGCGTGTCGGTCGGCGTCTCCGTGTCGGTGGCCGCCGGCTCGGGGGTGGCGGTGTCGGCCTCGCCGCCGGGACAGCCCGCGAGCGCGACGGTGGCCCAGCTGGCGGCGCCGCCGGCGAGCACGCGCCGGCGGGTCGCTCCGCCGTCGCCGTCGTCGGGTCCGGCGAGCGATTCCTCCTCGGTCGAGTAGCTGCTGTCGCGGCTCATACACACACAACTCCCGGAGGTGTCGACTAAACCCTCCCCGTAGTTCCTACTCGCTGGGAGATACGCCCGCCGTTTTACCCGAAACCAGCCGAAGACCCTAGCGAGATGGCTGACGACACCTCCGGCGTCGACCGCGACGACCGCGCGGGCGAACAGGGCGAACCGCCTGGCGAGGACGAACGGTCGGGGTCGAGCGACGGGCGAGTGACGAGACGGCGACTCATGGCGGCGGGCGCGGCGACCTGGGCCACGGCGAGTGTCTCCGGCTGTCAGTACATCACCGACCCCGGGACGGGCGACGACGACACCGACACGCCGACGGTCACGACCGAGACGACCACCACCGACGAGCCCGTCGGCCCGGCCACCCCGTCGGACCCCGGCGACGGCAACGGGACCGACGACCCCGACGGGGGCTCCGAGGAGACCCCGACGCCGACCCCCACGCCGACCCCGACGCCGCCGCCGACGACCACCGCCTGTGCCAGCCTCGGCCGGTTCGCCGCCGGGATGGAGGTCGGCCTCCACGTCGCGCTCTACGACCCCGAGACGGGGGAGCCGCTTGACGACGACGCCGTCGACGCCGTCCGCGTCGAGTTCCCCGACGCCGAGTACGGCCCGCTGGAGCTGAACTGGGAGGGCGACCACGAGGCCTACGACGCCGACACCTGGGGGTCGAAGATCGCCACCAGCCCCGAGACCGAACGCGGGACCTACCGCTACGAGGTCACCGTCGAAGCGGAGGACGAGTCCGTCGAGACGAAGGTCGCCGACCAGTTCACCGTGGTCTGACCCGCGCGGGCCGCGGCCGTGTACCGATAGCGGCGCGCGGGACCACGGGTCCGCGACGACGGGTGCCACGACCGTCCGACGGGGGCAGCGGGGTGCGTCCCGCTGCCCCCGGCCTTTCGGTGCCCACCCCCGCCCGGTCGACCGCCGCTACTCCTCGATCTCGATCGCCCGGCCGGGCGGGTCGTCCTCGGGGGCGACCGGGAGTTCCACGTCGAGGACGCCGTCCCGGTAGGTCGCGGTGATGCCGTCGGCGTCGACGGCCCGCGGGACGTTCACCTGGTGGTCGAACACCCGCGAGCTCCCCGGCCCGCCCGTTCGCCGCGCCGAGACCGTCAGCCGGTTGTTGACCCACGTCACGTCGATGTCCGCCGGATCGAACCCCTGCAGGTCGACGAAGACCCGGTAGATCCCGTCGTCGCGGTACAGCTCGATCTCGTGGTCGGGATGGTGTGTCATCGGACTCGCCTCGTTGGATGCTACCCCACACCGGCGTACCTGCGTTTCGGTAGTTACAGCTCGCTGAGAACGCCGGCCGGCGCGCGGGCCGGTCGGCGGAACTCACGGGACGGGCGCCCCGCCCCGTGGAATACGCTTTTGCGCGCTCGCGACGTAGTTCCCGGCGTGACGGGCAACGGATCGCGGCCGGAGACGGGTGAACGGGACCAGCGCGGGTACGCGGTCGACGGCGCGGACACGGGGGCGACACTCGAAGCCGTCGCCGGCGCGGCCGCGGCCGGCGTCCTCGTCGTCGACGGCGGGCGGGTCGCGTTCGCCAACGACCGCGCCGGGCGGTACCTCGGGCGCGAACCGGCGGACCTGGCCGGGAGCGCCGTCGAGTCGGTCCTGCCCGACCGCGCGGTCGACGCGGTCGCGGCGGTCGCCGACGGCGGCGCGGAGCGGCGAGTCGACCGGCGCGGGCCGGACGGAGACGCCGGGGCGGACGCGAACGCCGGCGCGGACAGAGGCAGAGGCCCGGACGCGGCCGTCGGTGCGGCGGAGGGCGGCGTCGCCGCGACGGTCAGCCCCGCCGACGGCGGGCGGGTCGTCGTGACGCTCACGCGGGGCGAGCGGGCTGTGCCGGCCGCCTCGGACGGCGACGCCACACGCGGCGCGTCGGCGGAGGACGCCGGGGACGACGCACCGGGGGACGACCCGTCCGCGGACGACACCGCCCGCGGCGCGCTGGACGACGATACCGCTCGCATCGAACTCGACGCCGACGGGCGGATCACCGCCTGGAGCGGCGGGGCCGAGGCGCTGACCGGCTGGTCGGCCGCCGAGGCGGTCGGCGCGGACCTGTCGCTTTTGTACCCCGAGGACGCCGACGCCGACCCCGCGGAGACCCTCGCCCGTGCGCGCGCCGAGGGCGCGGTCGAGACCGAGGGGTGGCGACTGCGACGCGACGGGACCGACTTCTGGGCGCGCGTCGCGGTCGCGGCCCGGCGGGACGGTGACGGGCGCGTCCGGGGGTTCGACCTGCGGCTGCGCGACCGGACCGACCGCAAGCGGCTGGCCGACGAGCGCGAGCTGCTGGCGACGGTCAACCACGCCATCGCCGGCGCCGACGGGTTCCGCGAGGGCGTCGAGACGACCCTCGAAGCGGTCTGTGCGCGCACCCAGTGGGCCTACGGCGAGGCGTGGGTCCCGTCCGACGACGGCGACCGTCTCGAACACCTCGTCGGCCACGCCGCGTCCGAGCGGCTGGAGCCGTTCCTGGCGGCCAGCCGCGGCGTGACCTTCGACGCCGACGAGGGGTTGCCGGGACGGGTCTGGGCGAGCGAAGCGGCCGAGTGGATCCCGGACGCCTCGGCGGTGCCCGAGTCGACGTTCCACCGGACGGGGGCCGCCGAGGAAGTCGGTCTCCAGGCGGCGCTGGGCGTCCCGATCGAGACCGACGACGGCGTCGTCGCGGTGCTGACCTTCTTCCTCCGGGAGCGGCGGGCCGCCGACGAGGAGCTGGTCGAGGCCGTCACCGACGTTGCCGCCGACCTCGGGGCGCTGGTGGCCCGCAAGCGCGCCGAGGAGGAGCTGCGCACCTTCCGGAAGGCCGTCGAGCACGCGGGCCACTCCGTCTACGTCACCGACACCGACGGCACCATCGAGTACGTCAACCCCACCTTCGAGCGGGTGACCGGCTACAGCGCCGAGGAGGCGGTCGGCGCCGACCCCTCGATCCTCAACTCCGGCGAGCACGACCCCGACTTCTTCGCCGACCTCTGGGAGACGATCCGCGACGGCGAGGTGTGGACCGGCGAGGTGCGCAACCGCCGCAAGTCCGGCGAGCCCTACGTCGTCAACCAGACCATCGCCCCCATCGCCGACGGCTCGGGGGACATCGAGCGGTTCGTCGCCGTCAACGACGAGATCACCGACCAGAAGCGCCGCGAACGCGAGCTTCGGAGCCAGCGCAACTCCCTGCGGCGGATCAAGCAGATCATCGAGAGCCTGCGGCCGATCAACCGCGAGCTGGCGCGGGCCGACACCCGGGAGGCGGTCGACCGGGGGGTCTGCGAGCAGCTGGCCGCCTCGGAGGCGTACCTCGCGGCGTGGGTCGGCGAGTACAACACGGCCGCCGACGAGGTCGCCCCCCGCGAGTGGGCCGGCGTCGACGACGCGTTCGTGGAAGGACTCGACCCCGGGCTCGGCGACGACGGGCGCGGCGGTGAGGGAGCGGGAGCCGCGGACAGCCTCTACCGCCGCGCGGTCGCCGACGGCGAGGTGCAGGCGGTCCGGGACCTGACGACGGCGCCCGAGGCGGGCCCGCGCCGCGAGCGCGCCCTGGCCCACGGGTTCCAGTCCCAGGCGGTGATCCCCGCCGTCTACGGGGAGTCCGTGCTCGGGGTCGTCACCGTCTACTCGGCGCGGCCCGACGCCTTCGACGAGTACGAGCGGGGGCTCCTGGGCGAACTCGGCGAGCGGGTCGGCCACGCCATCAACGCCGCCGAGAACCGGCAGCTGCTCCACACCGACACCGTCGTCGAGCTGGAGTTCGAGGTCGGCGCCCGCGACTCGCCGGCCGCGAGCGTCGCGGGCGAGCTGGGCTGTCGGCTCTCGCTGAACGGCGTCGCGCCCGCCGCGGCGGGGTCGTACGTGGCCTACGTCGCCGTCGACGGTGCCCGGCCGGAGGCGGTCGCGGAGGCGCTCGCCGACCGCGACGGCGTGGGCGGGGCCCGGGTGGTCGAGGCTCACGGCGAGACCGGCGTCGTCGAGGTGACCGGCGGCGCCGACCCCGTGGCCGCGCTGGTCGAGCGCGGCGCGACCGTCCGCGAGTTCGAGACGACCGGCGAGGCGGCGACGGTCCGCTGCGAGACGGCGCCCCGCTCGGACGTGGAGGCGCTGATCACCGCCGTCGAGGCCGCCGGCGAGGACACCGTCTTCGTCGCCAAGCGGACCCGCGACCGCGACGTGCGGACCGTCGAGCTGACCCGCAGCGCCGTCGCCGAGCGGCTGACCGACCGCCAGCGCGAGGCGCTCGCGCTGGCCTACCACGCCGGCTACTTCGCCTCCCCCCGCAACTCCACCGGCGAGGAACTGGCCGACGTGCTCGGGATCGCCTCGCCCACCTTCTACCGCCACGTCCGCGAGGCCACCAGGAAGGTCCTCGAACTCCTCGTCGAGGCCGAGGACGCGCCACTGGCGGACGTGACACGCGTCGAAGGCTAGTTGACTAGCATTTCGGCGAATTATTCAGATCCCACTCACTAGTCAGATAGCTCCGTCGGCTATGGACGCGGGGGGAGAACGTTCGCGTACAGATGGGCGCAACCAGAGACCGGGCGTTCCTCGACGCGGTGGGTGACGAGGACTGCACGACGATCCTCGACGCGGTGCGCGAGGAGGCCAGGACCATCCCGGAGCTGTCCGAGGAGTGTGACATCCCGCTGTCGACGGCCTACCGGAAGGTCAACCGGCTCCAGGAGGCCGACCTCGTGGCGGAGAAAAACCGGCTGCCGGAGGACTGCCGGCCGAAGAACGTCTACGAACTGAACTTCGACGGCGCCGTGGTCCGGATGGGCGAGGAGGGCTTCGCCGTCGAGTTCGTCGACGAATCACCCGACCCGACCACCCCCGTCTCGCCGGGCGACCGGCCGCCCTCGCCGGTCGGGAGCGACTGACCGGGACGATGGCGCGGTTCAGCGTCGACTGTGACACGTGCTCGTTCGCCACTGAGGCGGGCTCGGTCGCCGAGGCGCTGTCCGCCGAGCGGGCACACAAACGCGACCAGGGCGTCGAACACCGGGTGACCATCGAGCGCTGCGTCGACACCCGGGAGCGACCGACCGCGAGACACGACTACTGACGGAGACCACCACATGACAACGGACCCAACGATCGTCGTCGGCGTCAAGCAGGTGCCCGACGACGACGAAGTACGGATCGACCCCGACACGGGACACCTCGACAGGGCGAGCGCGCCGGCGGTGTTGAACCCGCCGGACCGCGACGCGCTCGAAGCGGCGCTTTCCCTGCGCGACGCGGCGGGCGGGACCGTCGTCGCCGTGACGATGGGGCCGCCGACGGCGACGGACGTGCTCGAAGAAGCGGTCGCGATGGGCTGTGACGACGCCGCGCTGATCACCGACCGCGCGTTCGCCGGCAGCGACACCTGGCCGACGAGCCTGACGCTGGCCGCGGCCGCCGAGTCGCTCGGCGCCGACGTGTTCGTCTGCGGCGAGGAGACCACCGACTCCTCGACCGGCCAGGTCCCGCCGGGGATCGCCGCCCACCTCGGGTGGGCGCAGGTGACCTACGCCGAGGCGCTCGAACCGGAGTTCGACGACGGCCGCCTCGTCGCCCGCCGCGACGTCGAGGGCGGCTACGAGATCGTCGCCGCCGACCTCCCGGTCGTCGTCGCCGTCGCCTACGGCGAGTTCGAGCCCCGGCCCGCGGGCCTGCACCGCAAGCTCTACGCCGAGACCGAGTTCGAGCCGCTGGAGCTGTCGGCCGAGGACATCGGGCTCGACGACGGCGAGGTCGGTATCGGCGCCTCGCCGACGGAGGTCGGCGGCATGGAGACGGTCGAGCCCGTCGAGCGCGAGCGCGAGACCGTCGAGGACGCCGCGGAGCTGGCCGACGCGCTGGCCGACGCGGGGGTGGTCGGATGAGCGGCGAGAAGGCCGGCGCCGTCGACCCCGACGCCTACAGCGACGTGTGGGTGTTCGTCGAGGAGCACGCCGGCGACGTGATGACCGTCTCGTGGGAACTGCTCGGCGAGGCCCGCGGGCTGGCCGACGACCTCGGCGAGGACCTGGTCGCGCTCGTGATCGGCGAAGACGTGGACGAGGTGGCCCGCGAGGCCGTCGAGCGCGGTGCCGACCGCGCGCTGGTCGCCGACGACCCCGTCTTCGAGCCCTACCGCGCGGACCCGTACGGCGAGCAGTTCCGCGCGCTCGTCGAGGACCGCCACCCCGCGGTCGTCCTCATCGGCGGCACCCACACCGGCCGGGACTTCGCCGGCCGGGTCGCCGTGCCGGCCCACGCCGGGCTGACCGCCGACTGCACGGAGCTGGGCGTCGACGACGACGGCCTGCTGGAGGCCCGCCGGCCGGCGTTCGGCGGGAACGTCCTCGCGACCATCGTCTGCGAGGACCACCGCCCGCAGATGGCGACCGTCCGCCCCGGCGTCTTCGCGGCGGCCGACCGCGACCCCGACCGCGACGGCGAGACCGAACAGGTGGACGTGGTCGTCGACGAGCGCGACACCCTGAGCGAGGTCCGAGAACGGGTCGTCGGCGACACGGCCGACATCACGGAGGCCGACCGGATCGTCGCCGTCGGCGGCGGCTGCGACGGCGACCTCGCCCCGGCCGAGGAGCTCGCCGACGCGCTCGACGCGGAGCTTGCGGCCAGCCGGAAGGCCGTCGACGAGGGCTGGGTCGACGGCTCCCGCCAGGTCGGCCAGACCGGCAAGACCGTCCGGCCGGAGCTGTACGTCGCCGTCGGTATCTCCGGCGCCGTCCAGCACGTCGAGGGGATGAACGACAGCGAGGTCGTCGTCGCCGTCAACGACGACCCCAACGCGCCGATCTTCGAGCACGCCGACTACGGCGTCGTCGGCGACCTCTTCGAGGTCTGTCCGGCGCTGGCCGAGCGGCTCCGCGAGGACGGACTCGTCGACGCCGACGCAGAACCGGAGGCCAAACCATGAGCGACGCCGAAATCGACGCAGACACCGACGCAGGAGCCGACCGTATCGACCTGGACAGCCGGGAGACGGCGACGCCGGACTACGACGGCGCCTTCGACGCCGTCGTCGTCGGCGCGGGGCTGGCCGGCAGCACCGCCGCGCTGACGATGGCCGAGAACGGGCTCGACGTGCTGATGGTCGAGCGAGGCCGGTTCCCCGGCGCGAAGAACGTCTTCGGCGGCGTGCTCTACACCCCGACGCTGCGTGAGCTCGTCGACATCGAGTCGGCGCCCCTGGAGCGATACATCGCCGAGCGCCGCTTCGGGATGCTCACCGACGACGACGAGACGGCCGTCTCGCTCAGCCCCGGCGAGTGGCACGAGCCGCCGCACAACGACTCCTACACCGTCCGCCGGGGCGAATTCGACGAGTGGCTCGCCGAGCAGGCGGTCGGGGCCGGCGCGACGCTGGTCTGCCGGACGACGGTCACCGATCTGCTCCGGGAGGACGGTCGGGTCGTCGGCGTCGAGACCGACCGTCCGGACGGGACCGTGCGAGCCCCCTACGTCGTCCTCGCGGAGGGCGGCAACTCGCTGGTGAGCGAGCGGGCCGACCTGAAAGCGCCGGAGCGCCGCGAGAACGTCGCCGTCGGCGTCAAGGAAGTCCTTGAGTTCCCCGACCGCGAGCACGCGATCGCGGACCGCTTCAGGGTGAGCGGCGACGCGGGCGCCTCCTATCACTACTTCGGCGAGGGCGCGGTCGGCGACGCCTTCGGCGGCGGCTTCGTCTACACCAACGAGGACACCGTCAGTGTCGGGCTGGCCTACCGCCTCTCGGACGCCGCCACCGGCCAGCCCGACCCCGAGGCGACGCTGGACGGCTTCAAGACCCACCCGGCGGTCGCGCCCCTGCTTCGGGGCGCCCGCACCGTCGAGTACACCGCCAAGACCATCCCCGAGGGCGGCGCCGAGGCGATCCCCCAGCTCGTCCACGATGGCGCGGTCCTCGTCGGTGATACCGCGGGACTGGTCCTCAACAACGGCCTCCACCTCGAAGGCACGAACATGGCCGTCGAGAGCGGCTATCACGCCGGCAAGGCGGTCGCCGACGCCGTCCAGCGGGGTCGCACGGACGCCGACGCGCTCGCGGGCTACCGCGAGGCCCTCGAATCGTCGTTCGTCGTCCGGAATCTCGACCGCTACGAGTGGCTGATCGAGCGCGTGCAGGAGGACCGCCAGCTGCTGTTCGAGGAGCTGCCGCGGGCGGTCGCCGACGCCGGCAGCGAGTACTTCCGGATGGACAGAGCGCCCAAAGACGACCACGCCGCGACGGCCAAGCGGGAACTCCTGCAGGCCGTCGGCGGCTACACCGGGGCCGCGAAGCTCGCGGTCCGTTACCGAAACCTGCTATGAGTGTCCAACCAGGCGTCCCGAACGTCGACAACGAATCGCTCGAAGACCGCCTCTACACCGTCAAGTACGAGGACCCCGGCGAGTCCCACCTCGACGTGACGATCCCCGGGATCTGCGCCGAGAAGTGCCGCACCGACGACTGCGCCGCCGTCTGTCCCGCCGGCGTCTGGCGCGTGGGCGAGGACGGCGTCCCGGAGATCGCCTACGAGAACTGCCTCGAATGTGGCAGCTGCCGGTGGGCCTGCCCCCACGGCAACGTCGAGTGGACCTACCCCGACACCGGCGCCGGGGTCACGTACAAACACGGGTGAACCCCGGGCCACGAGTCACACCGATGACCGACACCTACGACCGGGGGGTCGTCGAGGACTTCGGCCGGTGGCGGGAGTTCAGCGCGGGCATGTGGGCGTGGATCCTCCACAAGTTCACCGGCTGGCTGCTCGTCGGCTACCTGTTCACCCACATCGCGGTGTTGAGCACCGCGACCGCCGCGGACCCGGCGGTCTACACCGAGACGCTCCGGGCGCTGGAGGCGCTGCTCGTCGTCCGCCTGCTGGAGATCGGCCTGCTCGCGGTCGCCGTCTTCCACATGCTCAACGGCGTCCGCCTGCTGTTCGTCGATCTGGGGGTCGGGCTGGACCGCCAGGCGACGACGTTCTACGTCACGCTCGTCGTGACCGCCGCGATCACGGTCGCGAGCGTCCCGACGTACCTCGCGGGGGTGTGACCACACTCGGACCCGACCCTCGTCGAACCCGGCGCGCTCGGCCGACTACCACCGGACGACCGGACTACCACCCGACCGTACACCCATGACCGACAACTGGTACTGTCTCGACTGCGACCGGCGCATCGATCCGGACGACCGCTCCCGCCACGCGGCCGCCGACCACCGGCTGCGCGGGGTCCCGCTACCGGCCCGGCAGACTTCGACGGCCATCCGACGGCCCGACCCCGACGAGACCGCGATCCGTCCGGTCCGGGCGACCGAGACGCGACTCGCTCGTCGGCCCGGGGACTGATCCGTCGCGGCCGACTCACTCCTCGTCGGCCGGCGTCGCCAGCAGGTCCGCCTCGTAGGCCGCGACCGCCTGGACGACCCTGTCGGCGTCCTCCTCCGGAACGTCGAACGCCGCGAGCGTCGCCTCCAGGATGTCGATCGCTCGCAGGATGTGGTCCTCGGTGAACGGGACGTGGAGGTGGGCCTCCCGGACCGGCGCCGCGTCGTACGTCTCCGGGCCGCCCGCGGCCTCGCAGAGGAAGTCCGTCTGCGTCCGCCGGAGCATCTCCAGGTCCGAATCCTCGAAGAAGGGCCCGAGTTCGTCGTCGGCGACCAGCCGGTCGTAGAACTCGTCGACGACGGCCTCGATCCCCTCGCGTCCGCCCAGCCGGTCGTAGAGCGTCTCTCCGGTCATGAGCGTACGACCGCAGCCGACGGGTTTGTACCTCCCGCTCGTTCCCAGCGGATGGCAACTACCGCCGGCGGACCGTCCCCACCCGCCGCGCCCGGTCCCGTCCGGGGCCACCACCTGCGCCGCCGGGCGAACGCTCGCCGGGAAAAGCACTTCCCGTCGGGCGACGAGCCGACGCCCGTGAACCGTCGCCAGGTCCTCGCCGGGCTCGGAACCGCCGTCTCCGCCGCGACCGCCGGCTGTCTCTCGGGCCTGGTCGGCGACGCCGAACGCGCGTCCGGCGACCCGGTCGCCGACCTGCCCGAGACGCCCGGCGAGTACCCGGTCAGCACCGGCGACCTCGGGGGGTTCGCGCCGAGGGAAACCCACCGGCGGGTCGAGGTCGGGAGCCGCGAGGGCGTCCACGAGGACTTCCAGCCCCACGACGTGGCCGTCTGGAACGCCGCCGGCTACCCCGAGACGGGCGTCGAGGTCGTCGACTACACGACGGAGACGCGGCCGCTCGACCGGACGTTCGCGGTCCCCGAGGGCGCCGCGGTGCGGGTGTCGCTGCTGGAGCCGGCGCCGTATCTCGTCACCGTCCGCGTCCCCGACGCGGGCGTCGAACAGACGCTCCGGGTGCCCTGCCCCGTCTTCGACTGCAACGACTCGGCCACCCAGGTCGGGCTGTTCGAGGACGGGATCCGGTCGGCGGCCTGGACGACGCTGCTCGCCTGTCGGTCGGCGACCTGCGTCCCCGAGGTGGAGGTATCGATACTGGACTGAAATCGAAGCAGGTCGAGGTCCGGGCCGCAGATGCCCAGTGGGACCTCGCAGGCAGTCGTTCCCACGTATGGCTCGCGTGGGGCCCACCGTAGACCAGTCGCAGGGAGACTGGGGTTGGAAGGCAGCTGTGCACGCCCTCGGCCGGATGGCTTCATCGGGCACCGCTGCCCGGGCCGATACACAGTCCCTCGACTGGGCGGGCTCGTGACGACCGTCGCTTCTCGCTCGGGTCGCTTAGTGGTTTGGGAAGGTATTTGATTGCTGACCAGATCGCCGCTGCTCTCGGCTCCGGGCCCGTGGGATCGCAGAGCGGTCCGCTCCGGGCGGTCGAGCGAAACGTATTTGTCTCGACCCGGTGTAGCGGACTCGTACTGACGGCCTCGTCCCGTCTTTCTCCGTTCGCCCATCGGTTCGCCGCCCCACGGGAGGCGTCCTTCGATGGCACTGCTCTGAGATGCGCCGTGCCGGATGTCGACCTGTGGTGGTGACGCTGGGTCTCCCCGACGGGACCGAGTACGCACCCACCATGAGAGAGATCGACCTCCCCTGTTCCGAGTGTGGCACAGAACTCGCCGAACGCGTCGTGTTCGCGGCGGACCTCCCCGTCGAGACCGGTTGGCGCGGGAGCGTCCGCGTCGCCGAGTGTCCGTCGTGTGGCGCCCGGTACTACCCGCGACAGACGGTCGCGCAACTGGCAGGGCGGGCGAACGAGACTCCCGCGGGGACGGCCGACCAGTGACCGACGACCCAGGCGCGGAGCGCGAGTTCTCGGTACCGGGCGCCGACGCGGTTCCGGACGGACTCGTCCCCGGTTCGACGGTCCTCGTGGCCAGCGTGGGCGATCCGACCCACTCCGCGCTGCCCCTCCGGATCCTCGCTGCGTTCGCCGACGGCGACGACACGGTCCTGGTCGTCACGACGACGGAAAGCGCCGAGACGACCGTCGGACGCTCGCGCGAGGTCTTCGAAGCGGGGGACCGGCCGTCGCTCGGCGTCGTCGACACGGTCTCGAAACAGCAGTCGGTCGCGTCCCGCTACGGGGACGTTCCCGCGGTGTTCACGCCCTCGTCGAGTGACCTGGAGCGGCTGGTCGTGGCGCTGAGCGACCTCTCCGGGGCGGAGCCGCCGGCGACCGGCGACCGACACCTCCTCGTGCGGTCGCTCACGCCGATCCTCCGGGGGGCCGCGACCGACCAGGTCTGTACGGTGCTCCGGCAGATCTCGGGGATTCGAACCGAAACCGGGCTCACCCTCCTCGGGGTCGACGAGACCGCGCACGACGGCGCGACGATACGGGCACTGGCCGAGCAGGTCGACGGCGTCGTCTGGGTCACGACGGCTGCCGACGACACGCTGGAGCTGACCTACCGACCGGCGACGGGCCGGGTCTCGGATCGTTTCGGGTCTGCCGATCGAGAGTGATTCCGATCCGGCTTCCGAACACCGACGTTCCCGTCCCGATGGGACCGGTCGGCTTTAGTCGATGGCGAGAGATCTATCTGATATGGGTTTCGGGAGCTACGACGAATCCGAGCAGGAGAACCAGAACGTGGACGCCGACGACGACGACAGCGAGGCCGTGACGGTCCACGAAAACGACCATGAGGGGGAAGTCACGTTCGAAACCGACGCTTCGACCGACGACTTGGTCGACCGGCTGGCAGACATCAAAGACTCCTCCGAAGAAGCGTAGGAAGTCCACAGTGCGCTCGTAGTTTCTGATATTTTCACGTCGCTACGGCTCCGTATCCGGATCTCACGAAGGGGTATCGATACCGGAAACTCCGGCTAGTGAGCCTGAACAGAGACGTGTCTCTACGGAGAGTGCGAGCACGCGAGCCGAATCAATCGAGGGCGGATTCGAGCGACCGACGAACGTCGTCGAGCGGTCGCTCCTGTTCGTAGTCGCCGTCTGTGAGGAACACGAAGCCAGCCCGCTCGTCGTCCGGGACCCAGACTTGCACGAATCCGTGAGACCCCTCGATAGCCGGCTCCTGGGAGATGGGTTTCTGCCAGAGTTCCGCTTCATCGCCCGTGTACACCGGATGGATACCGTCGGGGAGCGGTTTCACGGTCTGCCGTCGGAAGTCGGGGTCTTGGTCGAGCACCGACCGGATGTCGCCTTCGATCAGGTGGGTTTCGGCCGTTTCTTCGAGTTCTGCGTAGAAGGCCGTAATAACGTCCCGGGCGAACGTCTCGAGATCCCTCGCGGGGACGAGTCGGTCGGCGTCGGAGAGTATCTCTTTTTCGTGTGAGAGCGGGGTCGCGTTGATCCCCACATCGATCTGCTCCCCGACGGGATTCTGATAGAACGCGACGTTCGCTCGCGGTTTCGAGCCAGGGAGGTAGGTATCGGGAATCGTGAGAAACGCGATGTGTTCGACCGATTCGATCACGGCGAAGTGCTTCGAAAGATACGCTCTGAGCAGTTTCATCTCCTTTTCGCTGGGGGATATCGACAGCAAGCGACGGAGCACTTCGTCGTCGGGGTCGGGGTCGCGATAGAAGAACTCGTGTTGGGAGTAGCCGTCGAGCGACACCCAGGTGAGATGGTCGACAGGACCGTCGTCGACGAAGATCGCTTCGTCGACAGTGTGGTCGTCGGCATCCGGATACTTGTCGAGAAAGATGTCGGCAAGCCGGTCGATGTCAGTTCCCGGGTCTATCTCGTACTCGTCGGGAATGTTGTCGAGCATACGGTCGGCGGTCCGGTAGGCGGTACAATAAACGGTACGGAAGGGCATCCGACCGGGGTAGAGCTGTCGAATCGAGCGTAATTCATTTCCTCGCCGGAAGGGGAACTCGATCCGTGTCCCTAGATAGCGATATCCGAGACCGGGTAGTGATGGTCGGTGGCAAGGTGTCCGGGCTCGACTGTCCGAAGTGCCAGTTCGACGGGAGCGACCTCGACCTCGACGCGTATTCGATCGAGGCGATCACCTGTCCAGACTGCGGGGCGACTATCCTGACGGAAGACCAGAAGGCACAGCTTCGACAGTCGGGCAAACTGTGAGCGGGCGTTTTCCATCGGCGGCGGTCGGCCGCGGGACCGATCAGGCGCGAGCATCTATCGGGCTGTAGCTCGAAGTCGGTAGCATGATGGGGGAAGTCACGGACGAGGAGACCGCGATCGACGTGGCGACGGAGTACGCCAAGGAGGAATGCGTCGGCCAGGTGGGGGATGTCGTCACCGCGGAGCGCGACGACGCTACCTGGGTCGTCGAGTTGACGACGCACACCTACTCCGACGAGTACGACCACCGACTGAAGGTCAACCGCGCCGGCAACGTGTTCGCACACGAGCGACACGGGTGAATTCGCTCCGGATCTCGCCCGCTTCGGCGGTCCGGGACTCGCGGGTCCGTGCTCGCGTCGGGTCGGCCCGGAACGACCGCATCAGGGCTGGTAGTCGGGCGACTGGGACTCGATGGTTTCGGAGACGTTGTCGAGTTGCTCGCCGACGGTTGCCACGAGGTCATCAAGCGTCGCGATGCCGGCCAACTTGTCGTTCTCGTCGACGATCGGTACCCGACGGACGTTGTGTTCCTCGATAGTTCGGGAGAGCTCCATCGCCGGCTCGTCCTTGCGAACCGTGACCGGGTCATCGGTCATGACAGATTCGACCGACTGGTCGGCGATGTCCTCCGTGTTCCCGACTTCGAGCGCGATGTCGCGGTCAGTCACGATACCGACGGGCGAGTCGTCCTCGGTGACGACGACGGCGCCGACCCCCTCGGATTCGAGCGTGTTGGTGACTTCGTCGAGCGATGCATCCGGTGACGTGGTGACGGCTTCCTCGGGGCCCAGGTTTCCGACAGGCATACGGTCGCTTTCAGGGCCTCGGGAGCGGTGAGATACCGCCTTTCGCTCGCAAGCGGAGCGTGCCAGCACTAGGTCGGCCGCTGTGTCCGCGCTCACTCCGTAATGATTTTTTGGCCGGACTGCGGAGTAGACACGTCGGGTCGACCATGACTGAGCCCGACGGACGACCCCGACCGGTCGGCACGTCGACCGGCGGTGTCGCACACGCCGTTCGCGGCTGGACTCGAAACTCGGGAGTCGCAACACCGTCCGCCCCGGTAGGTCGGACGGTCGGTGGCTTCCGGGTCGACCGTGACGTTTCGACGTTTCTTTAATCGATGTCTTCGATGCATCGGCCGAACATGGAGATCACAGATGTCGAGACGTTCGTCGTCGACGCGGACTGGCGCAACTGGTTTTTCGTTCAGGTGGAGACCGACGAGGGCATTACCGGCGTGGGTGAGGCCCTCGGTGCGGAGGGACTGACTGGCGCGCTTGAGGAAGTCGCCGAGACACACAAGCACTACCTCATCGGCGAGGACCCGCTGAACCGGAACATGCTGAACCGGAAGCTCACCCGCTACCCGTTCGCGTGGCGGGCGGGCAAGCTCATCAACGGCGTCGCCGCCGCCTTCGACATTGCGCTGTGGGACATCGCCGGCAAGTACTACGACGAGCCGGTCTGGAAGCTGCTGGGCGGGAAGGTTCGCGACGAGGTTCCCGTCTACGCCAACGGCTGGCACATCGGCGAGCGCACCCCCGAGAACTACGCCCACCACGCCGAGAAGGCTATCAAGGACCAGGGCTACGCCGCGCTGAAGTGCGACCCGTTCGCCCACTACGAGTACTCGCTGGACAACCAGCAGATGCAGGAGATCGAGGACCTGATCGGCGCCGTCCGCGAGGCCATCGGGCCGGACCCCGGCATCGCGATCGACTGTCACGGGCGGTTCACCCGTCGGGGTGCCATCGAGGTCGCCAACGCCCTCGAAGAGTACGACATCATGTTCCTCGAGGAACCGGTCGAACTCGAGGACCCCGAGGTGATGGCCCAGGTCACCGAGCAGGTGAACATGACCGTCGCGACCGGCGAGCGCATCTACAACAACGCGAACATGGAACAGCTGATCCGCAAGGACGCCTGTGACATCATCCAGCCAGACGTGACCAACTACGGCAGCCTCGCGGAAGCCCAGGACGCCGCGGCGATGGCCAAGTCCCGCTACATGACGATCGCCCCGCACAATCCCAACGCCGGCGTCTCGACCGCCGCGTCGCTGCACCTGTGTGCCACCCTCGAAAACCTCGAGATCATGGAGCACATGAGCCGCCAGCCCGAGTGGGCCGACGAGATCGTCGAGACTCCCTGGGAAGTCTCCGACGGGACCATCGAGGTGCCCGACGAGCCCGGCCTCGGCGTCGAGTTCGACCCCGACGCGGCCCGCGAGTACCCCGGCACCCCGAAGGAACAGAACAGCCTCTTCGACGAGGAAGGCGCGCTCAAGCGGCCCTGAGCGGCTCTCGAGTCACCGGTCCGGAACGAGCGACCGAAGTCGAGCACGTCGGACAGATCGAGGAACGCCCCCGCCCCGTTGCGGGCGGATCGCTCCGGATCCGGAACCCGTTTTTCCGGCGACCGATCACCGCCACGTGTGATGACGTACTCCCACGACGAGCTGCAGTTCTCCTCGCTCTACCTGGCGCGGTTCGCGTCGAGTTTCGGCTTCATGACCGTCCTGACGCTGCTGCCCGACTACATCGACGCCCTGGGGGCGACCGGCGTGACGATCGGGCTGTTCGTGACCGCGCTGGAGGTCGCCCGGACGGTCGGGATCGTCCCGCTGGGCTGGGCGGCCGACCGGTACAGCAAGCGGACCATCCTCCTGGGCGCGCTCGCACTGAGCGCGGTCGCGTACCTCTCCTTTTCGCTCGTGGCCTCGGTCGACGGCTTCCTCGTCTCGCGGACGCTCCAAGGACTGGGCATGACCGGGACGGGTCTCGTCGGGCTGGCGCTGATGGGCGACCTGGCCCCCGACGACAGCCGGGCGAACTACATCGGCCGCTACAACGCCGTCCGGATGGCGGCCGGCATCGCGGGCACCGTCGGCGTGGGGTTCCTCTACGCACTCACCGGCTTCGACGTGGTCTTCGGGCTCATCGCCGTCTTGTTCGTGCTCGCGACGGTCGGCATCTGGCTGTTCGTCGACGCCGACGAGACGAGCGTCGCGGGCTTCGCGTTCACCGACCTGGCCCTGAACCGCCGCATCCTGACGATGACCAGCTTCCGCGCCCAGTACGCCGTCGCCGTCTCGCTGGTCCGCAAGTGGGTCCCCATCTTCGTCGGCGTCTCCGCGGCCCAGGGCGGTCTCGCATACGGCTCGGCCATCGTCGGCACGGTGCTGGCGGCCGAGAAGTTCACCAACATGCTCGTCCAGCCGGTCACCGGCCGCCTCTCCGACCGCCACGGCCGTGCGCTGTTCGTCTTCGTCGGCGGCGGCGCCTACGGGCTGGTCGCGATGGCGTTCCCCTTCGCCGCCGCGTTCGAGAGCCTGCTGTCCGTCTCCGTGCCGGTCGCCGGCGAGGTCACCGGCGCGGTCGCCGCGGCCGTCTGTCTCAACGGCCTGCTCGGCGTCGCCGACGCGTTCCGCGAGCCGGCGAGCATGGCCCTGTTCGCCGACGAGGGCAAAGGCGAGGGGATCACCAGCAGCTTCGGCGTCCGCTCGCTCGTCTGGAAGCCCGGCAGCATCCTCGCCCCGCTCGCCGGCGGGTGGGTGATGGGCACCGCCGGGATCGAGTGGGTGTTCTTCGCGGGCGGGTTCGCCGCGTTCTCCGGCGTCCTCACCTTTTTCGGCGTCCTGTCGTGGACCCACGGCCAGCGCGCGCTCCGGCAGTGGTGACCGGACTGTCCCGTTGCCCGTCTCGGCGTAGCGACGGTGGGGCCCGTCGACCATCGGCCGTCGACCAGCCCTCACAGGCGATCCCCGTTTCGGGACCTATTTACGCCTCGGTCGCGGATGCCAACGTAACCGAGACGCGTTGTCCCCGGGAAGGCCGTGCCGCGTTCCGTCGCGATCCGTTCTGTGCCGTCGACGGAACCCGTCCGGCCTGCTCTCCTTTGTCGGCGGACTCTGAGATGGGTTCTGGGATCGCTCCGATCGGACCTATCATGGAACTCGAAATCGCAACTATCGGCGGCTACGAGGAAGTCGGCCGCCAGATGACCGCCGTCCGTGCCGACGACGACATCGTCGTCTTCGACATGGGCCTGAACCTCTCGAAGGTACTGATTCACGACGACGTCCAGACCGAGCGCATGCACAGCCTCGACCTGATCGACATGGACGCGATCCCCGACGACCGCGTCATGGCCGACCTCGACGGCACCGTCCGAGCCATCGTGCCGACCCACGGCCACCTCGACCACATCGGCGCCATCTCCAAGCTGGCCCACCGCTACGACGCGCCGGTCGTCGCGACCCCGTTCACGCTCGCGCTCGTCAAGGAGGAGATCGACGACGAGGGGAAGTTCCAGGTCGACAACGACCTCGTCGAGATGGAGGCGGGCGAGACGATGTCCATCGGCGACGAGACCGAACTGGAGTTCGTCAACGTCACCCACTCGACCATCGACGCGATCAACCCCGTCCTGCACACGCCCGAGGGCGCCGTCGTCTACGGCCTCGACAAGCGCATGGACCACACCCCAGTGGTCGGCGACCCCATCGACATGGACCGGTTCCGCGAGATCGGCCGCGAGGGCGTCCTCTGTTACATCGAGGACTGCACCAACGCCAACAAGAAGGGCCGCACGCCGAGCGAGGCCGTCGCCCGCAGCGAACTGCGGGACCTCATGCTGAGTCTGGAGGACTACGACGGCGGCATCGTCGCCACGACGTTCGCGAGCCACATCGCCCGCGTCGTGAGCCTCGTCGAGTTCGCCGAGGAGATCGGGCGCCAGCCCGTCCTGCTGGGCCGGTCGATGGAGAAGTACTCCGGCACCGCCGAACGGATCGGCGCCGTGGAGTTCCCCGACGACCTGGGGATGTACGGCCACCGCAAGTCCGTCGACCGGACGTTCGAGCGGATCATGAACGAGGGCAAGGAGAACTTCCTGCCCGTCGTGACGGGCCACCAGGGCGAGCCGCGGGCGATGCTCACCCGGATGGGTCGCGGCGAGACCCCCTACGAGCTGGACAGGGGCGACAAGGTCATCTTCTCGGCGGGGATCATCCCCGAACCCACGAACGAGGGTCAGCGCTACCGGAGCGAGACGCTGCTGGGCATGCAGGGCGCCCGCATCTACGACGACGTGCACGTCTCCGGTCACCTCTCCCGGGAGGGCCACTACGAGATGCTCGACGCGCTCCAGCCCGAGCACGTCATCCCCGCCCACCAGGACCTGGCCGGGTTCTCCGGGTACGTCGATCTGGCGACGAGTCAGGGCTACGAGCTGGGCGAAGACCTGCACGTCACCTCGAACGGGAACACGATTCAGCTGGTCTGAATCGGGAGTTTTCTCCGACCACTCCCGCATGGACGGTTCGAGCATCCGCCCAGCGAGTGCCGTGATCCGTCGGTCCGGCGGTCGTGTTATCCGCCACAGATAAAAACGAGACTACACGTCCAGTGAGGTGCAAGATTTTATAACACATCGGGGAGCCAAGCCCTCGTAGATGTCGACCGACCGACTCGAACTCGTCGACCGGGGGGACGGCGGCGGGGCGGTCGCGCCGCCGCTGCCGCCCGACGACCCCGAGGCGTGGTACGCGCCGGACGTGCGCTCCCAGACCGAGGTCTCGCCGGGCGTCGTCGTCACGATCCGCGAGACTGCGACGGGGTTCGACTACCAGGTGCGCGAGCCCGGGCTCACGGACGACGGGCGCGGCCAGCTCGACCGCGTCCTCGACTACTTCGGCGACGCGAGCCTGGAACGACCGCGCACCCGCGAGGGCGCGGCCGAGCGGATGGCCGACGGGTTCGGCCCGAAACACCGGCGGGTCATCGACCGCCTGGTCGACGCCGCGCCCGGCGTTCGGCGCCGGATCGAGTACCACGCGCTGTCCGAGCTGGGGTGTCTCGGCCGGCTAACGCCGTACGCGCTCGACGACCGCATCGACGTGGCCGACGTGACCGGCGACGGCGTCGTCGTCCACACCGAGCGGTTCGCGCCCGCCGAGACCGACCTGCCGGCCGACCCCGCGTACCTCGACCGGTTCACGAGCGAGCGGCTGGACCGCCACACCGTCGACTTCCACGGCTTCGAGGTGCCCGTCGTCGTCTACCGCGAGAACCTGCTGGGATCCGACTCGTGGATGACGAAGTACGCGGTCCGCGAGCCGGACCTGCTGCCCGGTGACGCCGACCTCGTCGCCGAGTGCAAGGAGCGCATCTGGGAGACCGACGTGGACGGCGTCGTCGACGACGAGGCGGCGTTCGTCCGCGATCGAGCCCGCGAGTTGCTCTCCCGGCGACTCACTGCCCGGAACACGCGCGCCTGGTTCGATGCCGCTCGCCACCGCGTCCGGAGCGCGCTCGCCGAGTGGGGGCTGGCCATCCCGCCGGTCGACGACCGCTACGCGACCGACCGGCTGGACGATCTCGTCTACTACGTCCTCCGGGATTACGTCGGCTACGGCAAGCTCACCGTCCCCGTCCGTGACGACCGCCTCGAAGACGTGGAGGCCAACCGCGTCGGCGAGCGCGTCAAGGTCGTCCCCCGGGACGAGGTCGGTCACTCCGAGCGGATCCCGACGAACCTCACCTTCGACGACGAGAGCGAGTTCGTCAACGTCGTCAAGCAGCTCGCCGCCGAGGACGGCACCGAACTCAACGCGGCCAACCCGAGCGCGAAGGTCAACCTCAGCCCGCCGGGCGTCTCCGAGACGATCCGCTGTGCGGTGGCGCTGCCGACCGTCAGCGAGGACGGCCCGCACATCTCCATCCGCAAGCAGGCGCCGGACGTGATGACGCCCGTCGACCTGCTCGAACGGGACAGTCTCCCGACGGAGCTGGTCGCGATGCTCTGGCAACTGTACGAGAACCAGGGGGTGGTCCTCTTTTGCGGCCCGACCGGCGTCGGGAAGACGACGCTGATGAACGCCCACATGCCGTTCGTCAGCTTCCGGGACCGGCCGGTGAGCATCGACGAGGGGTCCCGGGAGGTGTGGCTCCCCCACGAGACCGGCGTCTCGCTGACTACCCGGGACCATCAGGACGACTACAAGCAGGTGACGATGGCCGATCTCATGACCGAGACGAACTACCTGAACCCGGACGTGGAGCTCATCGCGGAGATCAACACGCCCGAGAGCTTCGAAACCTTCGCAGAGGTGTTGAACACTGGTCACGGGGTGATCGGGACCACCCACGCCGGCGACGTGGAGACGCTCGTCAACCGCGTCGTCGAGCAGGACCTGCCGACGTACCTGCTCTCGGAGATCGACCTGCTGGTCTTCCCCCGGAAGGTCGACGGCGAGCGCTACGTCGGGGAGGTCGTCGAGTTCGTCGGCGAGGAGCGGTTCAGGGAGTACGACCGCGACCGCGACGACGACGCCTGCGGCGTCGTGCGGAAGGGGGAGACGACGGTCTACTGGAACACCGTCGCCCGCCGGACCCACGACGGGTCCTACGACCTCGCCTACGAACACCCGGACCTGGGCGACGACGAGCGCCGGGTCGAGACGGACCTGTTCGATCGGATCGCCGACCTCACCGACCAACCGGTCGACGCCGTCGAGAACGCGTTCCATCGCAAGCACGGCTACGTCAGGTACCTGCAGCGGGAGGGCGTCTCCGACGGCGACGAGCTGTTCGCGTTCCTCGCCGACCTGCAGACCAACGAGGCCGCGACCGTCGAGCGCATCGGCCAGCACACCGACGAGGGCTCCGAAACCGCGACTCCGACGGACGAACAGGCGGGCCCGGCGGCTCGCACGGCGAGTCGCGAGACGATCACGCTCGACGACGCCGGGTCGAGGAACGACCGCGGCCGTGCGGAACGACACGCCGGCCCGGACGGGGGCGAGCCGGAGGGCGAGGCCGATGGCGACTGAGAACCCGCCGGCGACGAGCGCCGACGGGACCGTCGCGTTCGTCGACCGCGCGCTGTACGCGCTGTTCTCCCGGCGGGCCGACAGCGCGAAACACGAACGCGACCGCCACCGGTATCGCGCGGCCGACCTCGGGACGAGCTTCGACATCTACATCTCCCGGGTGTACGGTCTCTCGTGGGCGCTCGCGACGGTCGCGTTCGCGGTCGCCGTGGTCGTTCTCGGGCTGTTGCCGCGGTCGGCGCTGACCGCGGTTCTCGAGTTCGCTCACGGTGCAGTTCCGGTCCTCGACCGGGTGGCGCTCCCGGTCGTTCCGCCGGTCGTTCCGGCACTGGCTGCGGGCGTGGTCGCCGGAGCGGTCGTCCGCTGGGGGGTCGTTCGATCCGGTGGGCTGTACCTCCGCTGGCAGGCCGACGCCCGGCGGGCCGACATCGAGACGACGCTTCCCGGCGCAGTCAGGTACCTCCGCGTGCTCGCCTCGGGGAGCAGCGACCAGCGGGCGATGCTCCGGCGCGTCGCCGACCAGCGCGCCTACGGCGAGACGGCGACCGCGTTCCGGCGCGCGCTCAACGAGGCCGCGCTCACCGGCAGCCTCGACGCCGGCCTGGAACTGGTCGCCCGCGACACTCCCTCCCGAGACCTGCTCGCTCCGTTCCTCCTGAAGTACCGGGAACACGCCAACCAGGGGACCGACGCGCTCGCCGAGTACCTGCGGATGGAGAGCCGTCTGCTCTCACACCAGCAGTCCCGGACCCACGACCGCGTCGCGGGCTACCTGGAGTTGCTCGCCGAGCTGTTCGTCGTCATGCTGGTGTTCCCCGCGCTCACGGTGCTCATCATCACGGTCATGAGCGTCCTCGCACCCGGGCTCTCGGCGACGGTGGCCACGCCGCTGGGCCCCGTCACCGCCCGGGAGGTGCTGATCTACAGCAGCATCGCCTTCGTCCTCGGCGTCGGGCTCGCGACGGCCGCCGTCGTCGCCAGCCTCAGACCCGCCCAGCACGCGATCCCCGGCTACGAGGTACCCCGGAACCTCGCCGATCTGGTCCGGTCCGTACCGACGAATCCGGCCAGTGCAGCGGTGGTCTGCGCCCCGCTCGCGGCCGCCTTCGCGGTCGCGCTCTGGACGCTGGGGTACAGACCCGCCAACGTCCTGCTGGTTGGCTACGTCGGGTTCGGACTCCCGGTCGGGTTCGTCGCCGTCCGGCGGGCGCGTATCGACGAGGCGAAAGACCGCGAGATTCGCGATTTCGTCCACGCTATCGCCGGCCACGTCGCCCTCGGACAGCCGTTCTCGACGGCCGTCGACGAGGTCGCCGACGAGGTGGACCACGGTGCGCTCCAGCCCGACGTGGAGTCGCTCGCGTTCTCGCTGTCGCTGACGACCGACGCCGGGTCGGGCGACGGCGACGTGCGGGCCGCCGCGCTCGACAAGTTCGTCGACGACGTCGGCACGCCGATGGCCGAGCAGACGATGGGGCTGGTGGTCGGCGCGCTCGAATCCGGGAGCGACACGGAACAGGTGTTCGAGGCTCTGCAGACGGAAGTGGGTCGTCTCTACCACGAGCGGAAGCGGCTTCGGTCGACGTTGCTGGTGTACGTCGCGGTGGGGTGGACGACGGGGTTGCTCGTCCTCGGGATCATGGTCGCGGTCAACGTCTCCGTGCTCGACGGCTTCTCGCAGCTGGCGTCGGTGTCGAACGTGGAGGGGTCGGCGAGCGGCTTCGCGCTCGACCCGGACGCGGTCCGGCCGGCCCGCGAGCAGTGGCGGTTCTACCTCGTCACCCAGGCGACGATGCTGTCCTGTGGCTGGTTCGCCGGCATGGCGAGTCGCGGTCGCTACGAGGCGCTGTTGCACTCGGCCGGGCTCGTCGGGATCACCTACGCCGTCTTCGCGGGGGCGGGGATGCTATGACTCGAAACGGTGCGCCCGCGGACGTACGCCGGGAGCGCGGGCAGTCCAGCGTCGTCGGCGTCGCACTGCTCCTCGGCATGACGGTCGTCGCGCTCGGCGTCCTGACCGCCAGCGTCGGCGCCCTGGTCGAGGGACACGCCGCCCGCGCCGACGCCGACCGCGTCGCCGCCGACCTGCAGTCCGGGCTCCGTCCGGTCGAGTCGACCGGCCACCGGACGACGACCGTTCGATTCGCCGGGGGACGGCTCTACACCGCCGAGCGACGGCTGCGCGTCTCCGACGCCGCCGGGACCGTCGCGGCCGTCGATATCGGAGCGCTCGTCTACGAGAACGCCGACCGTCGCGTCGCCGCGGTCGCCGGGGCAGTCGTCCGCGGTCGCGGCGAGAACGCGTGGCTCGTCGAGGATCCGCCGATCGTCGGGTCGGACTCGAACGGCGTCCTCGTCGTCGGCGCCGCGAACCTCTCGGCGACTCCGTCGTCGGTGGGAGGGGGCGTGACCGCGAAACTCTCCGCGAACGTCACCCACGACCGACGGTCGCTCGGTCGCGGGCGCTACGAGGTGGCCGTCGAGACCGAAGCGCCCGCGGCGTTCGAGCGGTACTTCGCCGACCGGGGTGCGAGCGTCAGCCGGTCGGATCTCGACGGGGACGGGGTCGTCAGCGTCGTGGCGGAGTTCCCGGGTCGGCGGCGGGCGTACCTCGTCGAACACCGGATGCGACTGGAGGTGGCGGATGGCTGACCGGGTCGGAGCGGTCTCTCCGAGGTCGGAGCCGCGATTCGGCCCGGGGACGCGTGGCGTCACTCCCGCGGTCGGCAAGACCCTGGAGATCGGGATCGTGGTCCTGTTCGTCGGGCTGGTCACGACCGCGCTGCTGGGCGGCGTCGTCCCGGACTACCGGTCGGCCGCGGGTTCGGAGGTCGGGGACCGCGTCCTCGCCGCGACCGCCCAGGAGATTGAGCGAGCCGTGCCGCCGGGCGCGCGGGAGGTGTCGGTCCGCCGGTCGGTGGACCTCCCGAGCACCATCGCCGGGAGCGGCTACACGGTCCGGGTCGACGGGTCGGCGCTCGTCCTCGACCACCCCGACCCGACCGTCGGCGGGCGTGTCGACCTCTCGCTCCCCCGGCGTGTCGACCGTGTGACCGGGCGGACCGATGGAGGGGCAGACGCGGTCGTCGCAGTCCGGGACAGCGGGGGCGGTAGCGGGCTGGTGGTCGAACTCCGCGAGGGGGGTGACCCGTGACTCACTCCCCGCCCAGCGCCCGGAGGAGGACGGCGGCGACGACCCCGATAGCGAGAAACGAGAGTCCGAGCGCGCCGAAGCCGTACGCCAGCCCGACCGCCGGGGAGCCGGGGAGCGCCACCACGTACACGAGCGCCGCGACCGCTCCGCAGATGGCCGCGAGCATCACGCCGAGAAAGAGCGGGAAGTCGGGCGTCAGTTCCGCGGGCACGACCGACACGTCGGAGTCGAACCTGGTAAATCCCGCCGTTCCACGGGAGCGAGTCGCCGGTCCGGGGTGGTCGATGTGAGCCGGGGACGAAGACGGGCGGGCGGCGAGCGGCCGCCGCCCCACTCGGGTCGTGCTCAGGCGAACCTGGCCGCGCTGGCCGCGGCGCTGTTCGCGCTGGCGACCGTGACCGTCCTCGGTGTCGCGGCGGCGAACGGCGCTCTCGTCGGCGAGTTCCGGGACTCCGGCGACCGTCACGCGGCGACTGCGGTCGCGGATCGGATCGTCGCCGACGCGTCGCCGGTGACCAACCGGTCGAACGTCGTCGACCGCGGTGCGCTCGCGTCGCTCGACGCCGCGACGCTCCGGAGCTACTATCCGATACTCGACGGGCGGTCGTTTCGAGTGACGGTCGACGGACGGGCGGTCGCGGCCGCGGGCACGCCGAGGGGCGGGACCACGCGGCGCCGGGTCGTCCTCGTCGAACGCCGGCGCAACGAGACGGTCACGCCGTCGTTCTCCGGACCGAACCGGGTCACGCTCCCCCGGCGAACCCCGTGGGTCGAACTCGACATCGACGCGCCGGACAACGTCTCGGTCAGCGGCGTTCGAGCCAACGAGCGGACCGTGCTCCGGGACCCCGACGGGCTGGACGGACAGTACACGGTCTCCGTGTCCCGGATGGAGACGGTCCAGTTCACGTTCGTCGCCAACAGCACCCTCGACCGAGGCGACGTGACCCTCGCGTTCGCACCGAGCAACACGACCAAGGCGCGGCTGGGGGTGACCGTCGATGGCTGACGCCACCGGGAAGCGGCGTCCCCGCGCGGCCGAGGACTGCGGCGACCGTGGGCAGCTCCCGATGCCGGCGGTCGAGGGCGCACTCGCGGTGTTGCTGGTGCTCGGAGTCGCAGCCGGGTTCGCGCTCGGCGTCCCCCAGCCGGGCGGGACGCAACAGCTCGACGCCTACGCCGAGGACGCGGCGACGATCCTCGCACAGGAACCGCCGCGCCACCGCGGCGGAACGCGTCTCGTGGAGGTGATGCGGTCGGCGGACGCGTTCGAGCGCGAGCGCGACGCCCTCGACCGCAGGGTCGGGCGCATCCTGCCCGACAACGTCATGTTCAGGGTCGAGACCCCGCACGGTCGGGCCGGGTACCGAAAGCCCGCTCGCGTCCCGACCGGCACGGCCACGGTGACCACTCGCCACGGCGACCTGACGATCAGGGTGTGGTACGCGTGAGCCGACGGCCGACCGCGGTCACGGACGACCGCAGGGGACAGATGGTGTTGCTCGCCGGCGTCGTCGTCGCGCTCGCACTCGTGGCGATGCTCGTCGCGTACCTGCAACTGGGGTACCACGCCGACGTGCGGACCGCGGCCGTCGACGGCGAGGCCGCGGCCGACGGCCGGGCGTACCTCCAGCGAGCCACGCACGACGCGGCTCGCGCGCTCCGGAGCAATTTCACCTGGAGCGAGCGCGGCCGGGCGGTGACCGAGGCCCGGAACCGCCTCCGGCCGCGGATACGCACGCTACAGCGGTCGCGGGTCGAATCGGGCGTCGCGTATACGGTCGCGTTCAACGGGACGGCCGCGCGGCAGTGGGCGACTGCGAACTGCCCCGACGGTCCGGGACGGGAGTTCGGCTCCTGTGCGGCCGACCGCGGCGTCGCCGTTCAGGAGCGCGGCGGGCGAACGCTCGTCCTCGCCGTCGGCTACGACCTCACCGTGACGACCGACCGCGAGACGGTCCGACTCACCGTCGTCACGCCGGCGGTGAAGTGACCGGTCCTACCGGAGCGCCGGAACGACGGCGGCGACGCCGACAAGCAGGGCGAGCAGCGCGACCGTCGAGTCACCGGGTGCGGCGACCAGATAGGCGCCGTAGCCGAGGCCGACGCCGCCGACGCCGATTGCCGCGGTCAGCGCCGAGTGAGTGACGGCGACCCGCGTCGTCGCCGCCTCGCGGCCGAGTTGCTCGCCGAGCGCGATCCCGTAGCGACCGGCGTCCCAGGCGAGCACCGCGAGGAGCGCCCCGAGCGCGACCGGCAGCGGGGCCGTACCGCCCAGGCCGGCGAGGACCGCGCCCGAGATGACCGCGACCGCCCCGTAGTCGACCGCCTGCCGGGACCCCCGGATCGCACCGCCGGCGACGAGTACCGCGCCGGGGACGCCGACGACTGTCCCGACCGTGCCGGGCACGACCGCGACCGACAGCGCGGTCATCGCGACGGCGAGCCCGGCGCTCGCGCGTGAAGGGGTTGGGTCGACGGCTCCCGCGTCGCCCCGGTCGCCGGCCGCTCCGCCGGCGGTCACGGCGACCACCGCTCGCGGGCGCGAGCGACGGCGGCAGCGATCCGCTCGTCACGACTCCAGTCGACGACCGGGATCCCGGCCCGCCGGAGATCGGTCAGCCGGTCGGCGCGCTCCAGTCGGGCGACGGTCTCCCCGGGCCCGTCGTCGGTCGTCGGGTCGGGGGCGAGGACGGTGACGGGGTGGCCGCGCGTATCGAGCCGGCGGGCGACCGTCGCGGAGTAGTCGTCACAGCAGGGCGAGCAGAAGACGACCTGGGAGGCGGCCGGGAGCCGGCGGCGCAGCGCCGCGACGGCTTCGCGCCGCAGTTCCGCGCGCCGGTCGGCCTGGAACCCCTCGAAGGTGCCCCGTTCGGGGGGCGTCGGCGCGAGCGCGGGTTCGGTCGTCAGGAACTCGCGGCCGCGGGCCCGGTGGTCCGGACCAGTCCCGGGCGCGAGCCACGCTTCGGGGCCGCCGGCGAAGGCCGCGAGGCCGACCCGGTCGCCGTCGTCGAGCAGTGCGGCGAACAGCCGGTTGGCCGCGGCGACGCTCCGCTCGACGGCGTGGACGGCGCCGGGCGCGGGGGCGCGATACGCCGCGCGGCGGGCGTCGACCACCACCAGGACCGTCGCCGCGCGTCGCTCGCGGAACTCGACGGTCCCGAGCTCGCCCGTCTTCGCCCGGCGGTTCCAGTCGACGCGGGCGAGCGGATCGCCCGGACGGTACTCCCGGGTGGCGTGGAAGGCAAGCCCCGGGCCGCCGGTGGCCGTCTCGTGGTGCCCGGCGGCAGGCGCCGTCAGGTCCTGGAGCGGCGCCGCGGCGGTGTCGACGGCCGGGAGCGCACAGCGCAGCGTCGTCGCCGCGGGGACGGGCGTCTCCCGCTCGACGCTCCCGGTCGGGTCGGCGGCCGCGACCCTGGCCGGCTGCCAGTCGTGTTCGCCCCTGGTGGCGACCACCGTGTAGGCGAACCCCGTCGACCCGCCGGGGCGGAGCACCGCGCTGTGGCGGGGCGACCCGTCGACGACTTCGAGGTCGGGCGGGACGCCGTCGACGACCCGCAGGTCCGTCAGCAGGCCGTCGCCCTCGTTGGCGACGGCGACGGTGACGGTCACCTCGTCGCCGGGGTCGGGCCGCTCGGAGTCGAGTTCCCGGCGGACGGAGACGACCGGGTCGCCCGTCTCGGGGTCGGTGAGCCGGACCGGCTCCGCCGAGCGGGCGGCGACGGCGAGGACCGCGCCGACGACGCCGGCGAGGACCGGGCCCGGTGCGCCCGCGAGCACGCCCGCACCGCACGCGCCGAGCGCGAGCGCACCGATCCCGGTCCAGCGGCCGGTCGCGTGGTCGACGACGGGGGTGTCCTCGACGGTGCGGTCGGCGAGGCGGGTGTCGGCCGTCGCGCCGTCGGCGGCGTCTGTGGCGGCCGTCGCCGCGTCGCCGACGCTCGCGTCGTCGCTCATCGGTCGCTCCCCTCCCGGAGCGCACGGATCGCGCGGACGGTCCGCTCCAGCACGAACGCCTCGACGGGCTCGCGCCGGAGGGCGAGCCGCAGGCGCGTCCGCCCTCGCAGGTCGACGGCTCCGGGCGTGAAGTACTGCCGGGCCACGGAGTCGTCGGTCCAGGTCCCACCGTCGAGGCGGTCCGCGGCGTCGGCGGGCGTACAGCCCGTCGCGTCGACGAGCGACCGGACGGCCAGCCGGCGGAGTCGCTCGGTGCGCTCGCGGCCGCTCAGGTCGGCGAACCCGTCGTCCGGCGTCGGGACGCGCCGACCGCGTTCGGTCGTCGGTGGTCGCCACCGCTCGGGCTCGGCGAGGCGGCGCTCCAGCAGCTGGCCGGCGCCGAGCGTGACCGCCACGACCCCGAGCAACGCCGCGGCCGCCGACGCGAGGGAGTCGTCGCCGAAGTCCAGTGACGGCGCGGCGACCAGAACGACGAGCCCGACGGCGACGGCCACGAACCCGAGGGCGCGGAGCCGCCGGCCCATCAGTCCTCGTCACCCCCGTCGGCGTAGGCCGCCTCGATCCGGCGCAGCGTCGCGAGCGCCCGCTCGGCGCGGGCCTCGGGGTCGCGGTCGCCGTAGCGGACCGCCTCGAACAGCTCGGTGAGTTCGGCCACGTCGTCGGGGTCCATCCCCGCGGCGGTCGCGGCGTCGGCGAACTCGCCGGGCGTCGCCGTCTCGGGGTCGGCCACGTCGAGGTGGGCGACCATCTCGGTCCACGCGCGGTACACCGGGTTCGTCCCGGCCGAGCCGTGTTCGATCCGGTCGGCCGCGTCGCCGGCCGCGCGGCCGACCCGCTCCAGGTCGCCCGCCTCGTCGGTGTCGGCCGTGTCGCTGTCGAGCGGGTCGCGGTCGTCCTCGACGACGAACAGCAGCGCGGCGCCGCCGACCAGCGCGAGGAGGAACCCGCTGACCAGTAGCGGCGCCGGCGGCGCCGCTTCGATGGCGACGCCGACCGGCGGCAGGGCGGCCAGCCCGGTCCCCAGGTCCACGACGACCGGCGGCGGGCACAGCGCGACCGCGAGTGTCAGGACCGGCCCGCCCGCGGCGACGCCGAGCGCCGGGGAGTCGCGCCACCACGCGAGCGCGGCGGCGACGGCGACGGTCCCCGCGACGACCAGGGCGAAGCCGCCAGGGTCGGCCAGGACGGCGGGACAGCTCCGGCCGGTCGACGGCTCGACGGGGGCGGGCAGCTCCAGCGGCGTCGCCGCGGGCTCCCGCGGCTCGGGCGGGGGCCCGCTCGACCGGTCCCGCGGGTCGACCGTCGCGGCGACGCCGCCGAACGCGACGGCGAGGAGGACGCCCGCGAGAAGCGAGCGCCCGCGGTCACGCCACATCGGTTCTCGGCTCGACGGAGGGGGCGCGGGGGCGGGGCGGCAGTGCGATCCGGGCGTGCATCGGTAGTGTCGCCTCTACATACTGTACGTCGAGAGAACACATTACATCTGTCGGTCGCACTCGTCGCGTCCGGCGCGTCGCGACGTGACCCGGCGGGTGGTACCCTCGTGGGAACTCCTAAGAGTCGAGCGGCCCTACCTCGGGTATGGTCGACCCCGGCCGCGAGACCCAGTACACCGAGTCGGACGTGATCGAGGTGTTCCGCGACCGCAGCGACTACGCGGAGCCGCTGACCGCCAGCGAGGTGGCCGAGGCGCTGGGCTGTTCCCGCCGTACCGCCCTGAACCGACTGCACGACCTCCAGGCGGAGACCGACGTGACCAGCAAGAAGGTCGGCGGTCGCAGCCGCGTCTGGTGGATCCCCGTCCGCATGGAAGACTGACGCGACGCGTACGCCGTCCGCCCACACGGTGGCGGGCCCGGACCGCGCGCGTCCGCCCCACGGCCGCGCGCATCCACCGGTGGACCGGTCGGGCCGGCTCCCGGGACGCGACGCTGTCGGGGCACTGTTCGTCGGAAAACCTGGAGGGGGTTCGAGTCGGTGGCTCGCCCGAGCGGGCGGGCCGGTCGCGGAAGGACGACGCTCTAGAACGGCGGGCTGTAGTCCTCGTACTCGTCCATGTCCTCCATCTCGTCGGTCTTGGAGGGCATCACGGCGGCCCGCGGCCCGCCGGCGCGGACGACCTCCACGTCCTCTAGGCCGTCGACGCTCTCGGGGAGTCGCTCCTCGATGGCCTTCATCGTCATCGGCGCGATCCCACAGCCCGAGCAGGCGCCGCCGATCGCGACCGTCGCCGTCCCGGCGGCCTCGTCGACGTCCCGCACCTCGAAGTTACCGCCGTGCTGCTGGATCTGCGGTACGTTGTTGCTCAGGTAGTTCCGCGTCTGCCGTTCGAGTCCTTCGGCGCTCATACACGACCCACTTCGGCCCCAAGTATCATAAATCTGTGTGTTTAGGGGTGCCTAAAATCGGCGTAGTAAAGCGCTCATTCGGATGTATTTTTGGGCGCGCCAAAATCCTGTATCTCTATCTGGTATTTTTCGCCGGGCCTAAAACACGGTCGGCGGCGTCCGGTCGTCGCGGCGTCGAGGCCGACGCGACGAGCGCAAGCGGTTTGTGGGTCTCCCGCGATACGGGGCGTGAACGGATGGACGGGGATTCGTCGGCGGCCGACCGGGTAGTGGAGGCGATCGAGAGCGGCGCGACCGGGGAAGCGCGGGCCGCGCTGGACGACCTCGCGGCCGCGCCGGCCGACGCCCGGAAGGACGCGGTCCGGGAACTCCGGGCGGTCGCGGACGAAGCGCCCGCCCTGTTCGACGGGGTGGCGACGGCGCTGACCCCGTTTCTGACCGACGACGAGCGGTCGGTCCGGCTGACGACCGCGAAACTGTTCGTCGCGGTCGCCGACGGCGAGCCGGAGGCCGTGATCCCGGCGGTCGAGGCCCTCGCCGACCGGCTGGCCGACGACGGCGAGTTCTACTACGTCCGCGCGCGTGCGGCCGAGGGGCTCGGGTACGTCGCCCTGGACCACCCCGACGCGGTCGCGTCGCCGGACGTGCTGGCGGACCTGCGGGTCGGCCTGACCTTCGACGAGCCGGAGGTCTCCGAGAAACTCGCGAAGGCGCTGGCGTTCGTGGCGCTGGGCGACCCCGACCGGCTCCGCCACCTGGTCGACCGACTGGCCGAACACCTCGACGACGACAGCGAGTTCGTCAGGTTCCACGTCTGTACGGCACTGGCCGCCGTCGGCTCGGCTCACCCGGGACGGCTGGCCGAGGCGGTCGACCCCCTCGTCGCGCGACTCGACGACGGGAACCCGCACGTTCGCGGGCGGGCGGCCGAGGCGCTGGCCGCCCCGGCGCGAGCGGGTCCCGACCCGGCCCTCCCCGTCGACCGCGTCGCCGAACTGACCGACAGCGACGAGGCGTTCGTCGCCGACCGCGCCCGCCTCCTCTCGGCCCGTCTCGACGGCGACGGGTCACGGACGGACGACGGCGACCGTTCGACCGAGGACGAGGCCGAACGCGCGCCGCTCGGTTCGCTCGAATCGATCCGGCGGTCGACCGAGCGGGCGGTCGAGGCGATGCGGTCGCCGGACGCCGAGGGCGAGTGCCCCCACTGCGGGCTCGCTCTCCGCGATACCGGGCCGCCGATGTGCCCGCGCTGTGGTGCCCCGCGATGAGTGTCACCGTCCTGCCAACCTGCGATCCGGAATCCATAAATGTGGTTTTGGCTAGCCTAAAACCATGGTGAACGACGCGGACGACGCGGACGCACCGACGCGGCGCGAGTACGTGAAGTACGGCGGAGCGATCATCGGCGGCGGCCTGCTCGCCGGCTGTTCGAGCGACGGCGAGGACTCGACCGCGACGCCCGAGGCGGCGGGCGCGGACACCGCGACGGCGACTCCGACACCCGAGGCTGCGGGGACGGAATCGGCCGCGCCGACGGAGACCGAGACCGCCACGCCGGACGGGCCCTACACCGTCTCGATGGCGCCGGTCGGCGAGGTCGAGCTCGCGAGCGTGCCGACGGACGTGATGGTCTACAGCCTGCTGTACGCGGACATGGCGGTCGCCTACGGCCACGGCGACGCGGTGAACTCGCTGGGCTTCGACGCCGAGGCGGGCGGGAACACACTGGACGCCTACTACGAACGGCTCGACGGCGTCGCGTTCGACCGCGAGGGCCTCGCCCAGCTCAACACGGGCTCGGGCAGCCTCACGGTCGACACGGAGCTGTTCTACGAGCTCGACTCGGACCTGCACCTGGTCGACCCGGCGCTGGTGGCGTCGTTCGACGGGTGGAACCAGCCCGACATCGAGGAGATCGCCGAGACGATCGCACCGTGGTTCGGCAACGCCTTCAGCCGCAACCACGGCCAGCCGCCGGAGGCCTACCGGGACGACTACGAGTACTACACGCTCTGGGAGATCGCCGAGCGAGTCGCCGCGGTCTTCCGGGAGCGCGAGCGCTACGAGCGGCTGGCCGCGGTCCACGCGGACCTGCGCGAGCGGATCCACTCGGACCTGCCGCCCGAGTCCGAGCGCCCGCGGGTCGGCGCGGTCATCTTCGTGGACGGCACGTTCTACCCGTCGACGATCAACACGCCGGGCTTCGCCAACGCGCACGTCCGGCCGCTGGGTGCGACCGACGCCTTCGCCGACGGCGACGTGACCTACGAGAGCACCTACGACTACGAGGAGCTGCTGGAGGTCGACCCCGACGTGTTGCTCCACCAGTTCGGGATCGCCTCCTACTACGACGTGGGGCAGGTCCGGGAGACGCTGGCCGACCACCCCGTCGGGAGCCGGCTGACGGCGGTCGAGGACGACGCCGTCTACCCGAGCGCCAACCCGGTCCAGGGGCCGCTGATGAACCTCTTCCAGCTGGAGATGACCGCCAAACAGCTCTACCCCGGGCGGTTCGGCGAGTGGCCGGGCTACAGCGCCGGCGACCCCTACCCCGAGATCCCCGAGGGCGAACGGCTGTTCGACCGCGAACGCGTCGCCGACATCGTGGCCGGGGACTTCTGAGCGCGAGCGGGACGGGTCGACTCGGGCACCCTCCGCGGTCCGGCGGCGTGACCGCGACCGACTCTCCCCGGTACCACACCGCAGTCGCAATGGTTTCGGCCGGCCTAAAACCGGAACGCTTTTAGATTTTAGGCTGGCCTAAAACAATATGGCAGACGAGACGGAGCGTGAAGCGCCGACGCGGCGCGAGTACGTGAAGTACGGCGGAGCGATCGTGGGTGGCGGCCTGTTCGCCGGCTGTTCCGGCGGGGAGTCGACGCCGACCGACGACGGCGGCGGCGAGCCGACCGGGACGCCCGCCGGGACGCCGACAGCGCCCTCGAACGAGGGGTCGACGGAGAGCGACGCGGCGACGGCGACACCAGCGCGGTCGTATTCGGTGACGATGGAACCCGTCGGAACGGTGGAGTTCGACGAGGTCCCGAAGTCGATCGCGCCGTTCACGGCCGACTACATCGACATGCTGGTGGCGCTGGGGCACGGCGACGCCGTCGAGTCGATCTGGTATCGCGGTCGCTACAAGACCATCCACTACGAGGAACTCCCGGGTGTCTCCGTCGACGTGGAGGGGCTCACCCAGCTGTGGAACGACGGGGTATCGAAGGAACCGTTCTACGAGATGGACGCCGACCTGCACCTGATCGACCCCCACGCGCTGACCGACTGGTTCGGCGTCTGGGACGAGTCGGACCTGACGGAGGTCGGGGACAACGTCGCTCCCTTCCTCGGGAACGTCATCTTCCGGCGGACCGACGACTGGCACGACTACCGCTACTACACGCTGTACGACGCCTTCGAGAAGGTCGCCGAGGTAGTGCAGGAACGCGAGCGTTTCGAGGCGATCCGGTCGATGCACGACGAGCTGGTCGCGACGGTGCAGTCGCGGCTGCCCGCGCCCGACGACCGGCCGAACGCCGCGCTCGTGTTCGCCGGCGAGCAGCCCGAGGAGTTCACCCCCTACCGGCTGTCGGGCAACGGCGCCAACAAGGAGCACTTCCGGACGCTGGGCCTCGCCGACGCCTTCGCGGGGACCGGCGTCGACGGCCTCTCGACCACCGATACCGGCACGATCGACTACGAGACGCTGCTGGAGGTCGACCCCGACTCGCTGCTGTTGCGCTACCACCGGCGCGGCAAGAGCCGCGAGGAGTTCGAGACCTCGGTGCTGGAGTACATGCGCGACCACCCCGTCGGCAGCAAGCTGACCGCCGTCCAGGAGGGTCGGGTGTTCCGCGGCGGCCCCATCTACAGCGGCCCGCTGCACAACCTCTTCATGGTCGAGCGGTACGCGCAGGGCTATTTCCCCGAGGAGTTCGGTGAGGACGAGCTGTTCGACCGCGACCGCCTCGCGCGGATCGTCACCGAGGGGGTCGACGCATGAGCGACGGGAGCGACGGGGCCGGCGACGGCCCGTCGGCCGACGAGCCGACCCGTCGCGATTACCTGAAGCGCGGCGCGGTCGTCGGCGGCGGCCTCCTGGCCGGCTGCGCCGGCGGTCCGGCGACGCCGACCGACGCCGCGAGCGACGGCGATACGGCGACTGCGACGGAGGCGCCGACCGAGCGCGAACCGGCCGCGACCGGGACGACGACCGCGACGGGCGGGGGGTCGTACTCGGTGACGATGGCGCCGGTCGGCGAAGTGACCTTCGACGCGGTGCCCGAAACGTGGCTGCCCTACTGCGGCGAGTACGCCGACATGGGCGTCGCGCTCGGGCGAGGGGACGGGATGGCCGGTATCGGCGGCGCCGACCGGTACTACACGTACGTCTACGACGAGTTGCCCGGCGTGAGTGTCGACACGGAGCCGCTGGAGCAGTACCCGACGGTCCAGACCAGGGAGGCGTTCTACGAGCTGGACAGCGACGTGCACTTCTACGACCCCGGGATGCTGATCAACTGGTTCGACTGGGACCGGTCCGACGTCGAGGAGGTCGCCGAGAACGTCGCGCCGTTCGTCGGCAACCTGATCTTCCGCCGGTCGGACGCCTGGCACGACTACCGCTACTACTCGCTGTACGAGGCCTTCGAGAAGGTCGCCGCCGTGTTCCGGGAGCGCGAGCGCTTCGAGACGATGAAGTCGCTTCACGACGAGTTCCTGGCCCGGATCCAGGCCCGGCTCCCCCCGGCGGGCGAGCGCCCGAACGTGATGCTCACCTTCGAGGGGACGGACGAACCGGAGACGTTCTCGCCGTACCGGCTGACGGACAAGGGGACCAGCAAGAAGCAGTGGCGCGACCTGGGCGTCGGCGACGCGCTCGCGGGCACCGGCATCGAGAACCTCAGCACGGAGAACCGCGGCGAACTCGACTACGAGAACCTGCTCTCGGTCGACCCGGACGTGCTCCTGGTCCGGGGCCACGAGCGCAAGTCGGCGGCGGAGTTCCGCGACACCGTCCTCGCGTACATGGAGGACCACCCCGTCGGCAGCCGGCTGACCGCCGTGCAGAACGGGCGGGTCTATCGCGGCGGCTACCTCCACCAGGGACCGATCCACAACCTGTTCCTGACCGAGCGGGCCGCGAAACAGCTGTTCCCCGACGAGTTCGGGGACGTGACCGGTGACCGGGAGCTGTTCGACCGCCAGCGAGTCGCCGACATCGTCAACGGAGAGATCTGAGTATGGGCGACGACGACACCGAGATGACCGGCGAAACGAGTCGACGAACGTATCTGCGATACGGCGGGGCGCTCGTGGGCGGCGGCCTGCTCGCGGGCTGTTCGAGCGGGGAGGCGACGCCGACCGACGACGGGGAGAGCGGTGCCACCGCAACGGCGACCGAGACGCCGACGGCGACTCCCGGAACCGGCGCCGACACGGCGACGGCGTCGCCGAGCGCGGAGCGGTCGACGGCCACGGCGGCCGGGACGTACGAGGCCTGTATCGAGCCGGTGGGGTGTCTGGCCTTCGACGAGGTGCCGGAGACGTACATCGTCAACAACGGCGAGTGGGCCGACATGGCGTTCGCGCTCGGGCAGCGCGACGGGTTCCTGACGGCCACGAACATGATCCCCGGCTTCCTGTTCGAGCCGTTCGACCTCGACGTGCCCCCCGAGTCCGAGGCGACGGGGCTCTCGGCGACCGACTGGGACAAGGAGGTGTTCTACGAGCAGGACCCGGACGTGATCCTCATGGACCCCAACTACATGCACAAGACGGGGTGGGACGACGCCTGGGACCGGGCGGACACCGCGGAGATCCGCGAGAACGTCGCGCCCTTCTTCGGGAACAACATCCTCCGGCGCCGGGAGTTTCACGACTACAGGCTCTACTCGCTGTACGAGGCGTTCGAGCGGCTGGCCGACCTGTTCCGGGAGCGCGAGCGCTACGAGGCGCTCGCCGCCGTCCACGACGGCCTGCAGGCGGAGATCGACTCGCGGCTGCCGCCCGCGGCGGAACGCCCGGAGATCGGACTCCTCAACAGCGCGTCGAACCCCAGCGAGGGGACGTTCTACCCGATGGACACCCGGGTCGAAGGCGTCGAGATGAAGCCCTACCGCGACCTCGGCGTCGGGAGCGCGTTCCCGGCGGATCTGGTCGAGGCCGGCACCATCGACTACGAGCAACTGCTGGAGGTCGACCCGGAGATCCTCGTCTTCCACTGGGGGATCGGGACGACCGGGGACGGCGAGGGGTTCTCGGCCGAGGCGTTCCGCGAGCGGTACGTCGCGCCGCTGGAGGCGGACTCGGTCGGGCGTCGGCTGACCGCGGTCCGGGAGGGCAACGTCTACCCCGGCGCGTTCGGCTCGCAGGGCCCGCTCGTCAACCTGCTGCAGACGGAGATGGTAGCCCAGCAACTCTACCCCGGGGAGTTCGGCGTGTTCGACGCCGACCGGTTCCCCGACGTTCCCGACGAGCAGCGACTGTTCGACCGCGAGCGGGTCGCCGATATCGTGGCCGGGAACGTCTGAGCGCGCCCGGCGACCGCCCGGCGCGGTCCCGCATCTCGCTCGCCGCCCGCGCCCGGCCGGGATCGCACTGCTTTTTTCGGACGGCCTAAAACAGGTGATCGATGACCGACGACACCGAAGCGACCGACGCCGACGAGCGGACGACCATCAGGACCGGCCGCGACTTCGAGCAGAGCTACCGGCTGGACGCGAGCGAGGCCGGCGCGTTCCTGGTCGACCTGGGCGAACAGCTGCAGGACGGCGACGAGCTGACGATCGCGACCGACGAGTGGGAACTCCCCTTCGCGTTCGGCGAACCCGTCGAGCTGGAGGTCGACTTCGACGGCGTCGACGACCCCGAACTGGAGATCGAGCTGGAGCTGCCGGGCCGTCCCGACGAGGAAGCGCCGGCCGTCGAGTAGGACCGGCGGGGCGGACGCTACCGCTCGACGAGTTTCATCTCCATCGTCTGGCGGGGGTGCATCGTCAGCGAGGGCATGAGTTCCAGCGGCGTCTCCCCCTGGAAGTCGAGTTCGTACTCGGAGACGACGGTGGCGACGATGAGCTTCGCCTCCAGCAGCGAGAGGTGTTTGCCGATACAGTGGCGCGGGCCGCCGCCGAAGGGGAAAAACGAGAAGCGCGGGCGGTCGGCGCGCCGGTCGGGGCTGAACCGCTCGGGGTCGAACGTCTCGGGGTCGTCCCAGTAGCGGGCCGAGCGGTGGACGCCCCACTGCGGGAGCATCAGCGTCGCCCCCGCGGGCACGCGGTAGCCGCCGAGCTCGACCGGCTCGGTCGGCTCGCGGAAGATGGTGAAGACGGGCGGGTACAGCCGCATCGCCTCGTTGATCACCCACTCCAGGTACTCGAACTCCCGGACGTGGTCCATCGCCGGGCGGTCGTCGCCGACCACCTCGTCGACCTCCGCCTGGACGCGCCGCTCGGCCTCCGGGTGTTCCGACAGCAGGAACCACGTGTAGGTCAGCGTCAGCGCCGTGGTGTCGTGGCCGGCCAGCAGCATCGTCATCATCTCGTCGCGCAGCTGCTCGGCCGACTGCTCGCCGCGGTCGCGTGCGCGCAGGAGGACCGACAGGAAGTCCATCGGCGGGTCCGCCCCCTCGGCGGGCGCGTCGACGACCGTCGAGACGCCGCTGACCTCACGACCCCGGCGGGCCGCGACGATGTCGTCGAGGACGGCGTCGAGTTCGGCGACCGCGGACTCGAACTCCTCGTCGCCGGGCATCGGCACCCAGTCGGGCATCGCGAACCTGAGCGGGTCGGGCTCGAAGCGCCGCCCGAGCGGGTCGAGTTGCGCCTGCACGGTGTCGACCCGCGACTCCGAGAGTTCGACGCCCATCATCAGGTCGAGGATGACGTGGAGCGTCACGCGGGCCATCTCCGTCTCCGCGTCGATCGTTTGCCCAGGCTCCCACGAGTCGACCATCGACTCGGCGTGGCCGGCCACCCGGTCGGCCATCCCCATCAGCCGCGACATGCGGAACGCGGGGTTGGCGAGGTCGCGCTGGCGCTCCCAGGTGTCGCCCTCGCTCAGGAGCAGGCCGTCGCCGAGCAGGTCGCCCAGCGCGTCGTTCTGGAAGTCCGGTTTCCGGAAGGCGTCGGCCTCGGAGACGAGGACCCGCTCGATATCCGCGGGGTCGGTGACCATGTACGTCTCCATCGGCCCCATGTCGAAGGTGACCACGTCGTCGTAGGTCGTTTCGAGCGCCGAGATGAACGAGAAGGGGTCCCGGGCGTAGCGCCGGCTGCTCCCGAACAGCGGCTCGCCCTTGGGCCCCGGCGGGGTGTCCGACATGTCCGGAGTTACGGCCGGACCGGCATGAATCTCTCGACGGTCGGGGTCAGCGACGGGGCGATGTCGGGGCCGCGAACCCGGCGATTTGGCGGCGACGACCGCCCGATCCCGGAACGCCTGGCCGGTGCGGCGCAGTTTATCCCGACGGCCGCCGAACCCCGACCATGGCCGACTACGAGGTATCCGAGTTCCTCGAATCGTACGCGACCGCGCTGGGGCCCGAGCCCGACGAGATACTCACGGAGATGGGCGCGCAGGCCCGCGAGGAGGGATTCCCCTACGTCGGGCCGGCCGTGGGCGGGTGGCTGGCGATGCTCGCCCGCCTGACCGACGCCGAGCGGGTCTTCGAGTTCGGGTCGGGGTTCGGCTACTCGGCGTACTGGTTCGCCCGCGAACTCCCCGCCGACGGCGAGGTCGTCCTCACGGAGATCGACGCGGGCGAACTCGACCAGGCCCGCGAGTACATGCGCCGGGGCGGCCTCGCGGACCGGGCGGCGTTCGAACACGGCGACGCCATCGAGACGGTCGACGACTACGAGGGGCCGTTCGACGCGGTGCTGGTCGACTGCCAGAAGGAGCGCTACGCCGAGGCGTTCGAGGCGGTCCGCGACAAGGTCGCGCCGGGCGGGGTCGTGGTCGCGGACAACGTCGTCGCCGGCGGCTCGATCGACGCCGGCGACCTGCGTGCGTACTTCGAGGACGGCGGGCGGGCCGGCGGCGCGGACCGCTCGGGGATGGACGGGATGACTGAAGGGATCGCGGACTACCTCGACGCCGTCGCCGCGGCCGACGCCTTCGAGACGGCGCTGTTGCCGCTCGGCGAGGGCGTCTCGGTCAGCCAGCGGGAGCGGTAAGCGCCCGCCCCGCTCGTCGGGCCGAAGTCGCGGCCCGGCGGCCGCCGAGTCTCGCTCGCGAAAATCGGGGGGGACCGCTTATGTGGGTCGGGTCGAAACGCCTCCCCACCTCGCAGGGTCACCGATGAGTCTGAAGATAGATATCCGGAAGCTCGGGTTGTTCAACAGGATGGCGAAGGAGGGCGGGAACACGGTCGCGGACCACCTCAGCCAGATGACGGGGATGGAGACGGAGATGGAGATCACCAAGATCAACTTCATCGATATCCCGGACATCAAGACCCACGTCGGCCACGCCGAGCAGATCGGCATCAGCATCGAGATGGTCGAACCCCCCCACGGCCACATCCTCTTTCTCCTCGAAGCGGGCAGCGCGAAGGAGCTCGCCCGCGGGATGATCGGCGACATGGGCGAGACCGACCCCAACGCCCGCGGGTTCACGGACATGGAGCGGTCGGCGATCCAGGAGATCGGCAACATCATGACCTCCGGGTTCATCGACGGCTGGGCGAACGTCCTCGACACGACCATCGACATCGGCCCGCCGTCGTTCATCTTCGGCCCCGGGTCCGGGATGGTCGACGACCTCGTCGGCGACCGCGAGAGCGACATGGCGCTGATGTTCGACTCGCACGTCCAGGCGCCCGACTCCAACGTCGACGTGAAGGTCTACACCTTCCCCGAACTGGAGGAGCTGGTCGCGCTCATGCAGCAGATCGAGGTCTGAGTTCTCGACGCCCTCCCTGGTCGAGCCCCGTCGTTTCCCCTCCCGTCGCCCCCGACTCGCAGACCGCACCGGACCACCGGCGTTATCCCGGAGCACTCCGAACCGGCGAGCGGATGGTCGCGGCACTCCTGCGCGACGTCGCCCTGGTAGCGGTCGGCGTGGCCGGCCTGTGGGTCGGCGCCGGCCAGTTCGTCACGGGCGCGAGCCGGCTCGCCGGCCGGCTCGGCGTCTCCGGGCTCGTCATCGGGCTCACCGTGGTCTCGTTCGGGACCTCGGCGCCGGAGCTGGCGGTCACCGTCGACGCGGCGCTGACCGGCGAGGCCGACATCTCGGTCGGCAACGTCGTCGGCTCGAACGTCGTCAACCTCGGCGTCGTCCTCGGCGGGACGGCGCTGGTCCGCCGGCTGCCCGTCGACGCCGACCTGGTGCGCCGGGACGGCGTCCTGATGGTCCTGACGGTGGTCGCCCTGCTCGCGGTCCTCCGCGACCTGACCGTCACCCGGGCCGAGGGCGCCCTGCTGGTCGCCGGGCTCGCCGGCTACGTGCTCCTGCTCGCCCGGACCGACGGGGACGCGGCCGGCCCGGCCGTCGAGCCGGACCCGTTCCGGCGGTCCGACGTGGCGCGACTGCTCGGCGGCCTCGCCGTCGTGGTCGTCGCCGCGCACCTCCTCGTGGTCGGGGCGGTGAGTACCGCGGCGGACCTGGGCGTCTCGGAGTGGGCCATCGGCGCGACGGTGGTCGCGCTTGGCACGTCGACGCCGGAGCTTGTCACCTCCGTCGCGGCCGCCGCCCGCGGGGAGGCGGACCTGGCGGCCGGCAACGTCGTCGGCAGCTGCGTCTTCAACGTGCTCGGGGTGCTCGGAGCGGCGAGCGTCCTCCAGCCGCTGACCGTCGGCCCGGCGGCGTTCACGGGGGCGCTCTGGCTGCTGAGCGTCTCCGTCGTCGCGACCGGCCTGCTGTGGTCGCGCCGCGCCCTCTCCCGGCCGGAGGGCGCCCTGCTGGTCGCGCTGAACGCCGTCGACTGGGTGGTCGCGTTCCTCGGCCGGTGAGCGGGACCCGCGGCCGGCCGATCCCCGACGTGGCCGGCGGTGCCCGACCGCGGTCGCCCTCACCAGAGGGGGACGGCGCGGAACCAGAGGGTCGCCGCCAGCCCGGTCGCGAGGGCGAGACACGCCGCGTAGGTCGCGTAGCCGAGGACGACGGCGGCGACCACGCCGCCGTCGAGGCGCTCGTCGCGGCGGCGGCCGCGGAGCCAGGCGGCACCTACCGTCGCGGCGACCGCGGGGAGGACGTACAGCGCGACCGAGGGGACGCCGAACCGGAACCAGGTGATCGGGCCGAACGGGAAGCCGCCGCGGCCGGTCGCCCGGCCCACCTCCCAGAGCAGCCGGGGGTAGCCGAACCCGAAGACGGTCCCCGCGGCGACGAACAGCGCCGACGCCTCGCCCTCGCGCCCGACCACGCGCCGGACCGCGGCGCGGTAGCGGTCCGTCCCACCGTCCGGGCGGCTCCACTGGTAGGCGCCGAAGCCGAGGACCGATCCCGCGAGCCCGCCGGCCGTCGCGAGGCCGGTGATCGGGTGGGCGGGCCGGCCGACCGCGAGCGAGGCGGCCGCGACCGCCAGCAGGGCCGCGACGATCGCGCCGGCGAGCGGCGTCGGGACGCGCTCGGTCCGCAGGTCGGGGCGCTCCTCGACCGCTCGCCCCAGGAGGCCGAGGCCGAGCACCTGGGCGAGGAAGACGCCGGCCAGGAAGTACCACGGCTTGAACCGGACGTGCCGGCAGGCGGCGAAGCTCTCCCGGCACAGCACCGTCTCGAAGGCGCCGAACGTGAACAGCAACACCCCGAGCGTCGCCGCCAGCGCCGTCCGGGGGCGGCCGCTGGTCGACACCGTCGCGAGGATCCCGCCGACGAACGCCCCGAGCACGAACGCGTGGACCTCCAGCGGTCCGCTGAACATCGTCCCGAACCAGTCCCCGAGGCTCCACGACTGAGCCGGCCACCCGTTCGGGGCCACCTGCGCGGAGGAGTCGACGGCGACGGCGGGACCGGGGCGCGGAGTCACGCCCGGAGGTTTTCGGCCCCTCGCCAAAAGTTCCCGGGGACGGTGTCGCCGTCGGCCCGTCCCGGCGGGCCGCGAGCGCCCCGGCGTCGCCCGGAAACTCCCGGGGCGTTTCCCGCCGTGCCAGGGGGTATATGGGCTCGCGGTCCGTGACGCGGGTATGGAACTGCTGGACGACCGTCCGGTCCCCGAGGAAGCGCACGACGTGAAGCGACAGGCCCGCGAGTTCGCCGCCGAGCACATCGCGCCGAACGCCCAGGCGTACTTCGAGTCGGGCGAGTACCCGCGGGAGGTGCTGGAGGCGGGGATGGACGCCGGGCTGGTCGCCCAGGACATCGGCGAGGAGTACGGCGGCGAGGGGTTCTCGCTGCAGCAGGTGCTGGCCATCGCCGAGGAGTTCTACCGCGCCGACGCCGGGATCGCGCTGACGCTGCAGCTGGCCAGTTTCGGCGCCGAGATCCTCGAAGAGCACGGCGACGAGGAGCTGAAAGAGGAGTTCCTCCGGCCGGTCGCCGAGAACGAACAGATCACCGGCCTCGCCGTCTCCGAGCCCGACACCGGGAGCGACCTCGCCGGGATGACGACGACCGCCGAGAAAGAGGGCGACGAGTACGTCCTGAACGGCGAGAAGTACTGGATCGGCAACGGCGTCGAGGCCGACTGGGTGACCGTCTACGCGAAGACGGGCGACGACGAGAACAACCGGTACGGCAACTACTCGCTGTTCGTCGTCCCCACCGACGCCGACGGCTACGAGGCCGAGCACATCCCGGAGAAGATGGCCTTCCGGGCGTCGAAACAGGCCCACCTCACGCTAGAGGACTGCCGGGTGCCGGAGGAGTACCTGATCGGCGTCGAGGGCGCGGGCTTCTACATGCTCGCGGAGTTCTTCAACCACGGCCGCGTCGTGGTCGGCGGCCACGGCATCGGGATGGCGGCGGCGGCCATCGAGGAGGCGTGGGAATTCGTCCACGACCGGGAGGCGTTCGGCCGCTCGGTCGACGAGTTCCAGGCCGTCCAGCACAAGCTGGCGGACATGCGGACCGAGTTCGAGGCCGCCCGCGCGCTGACCTGGCGGGCCGCAGACCAGGTGGCCGAGAGCGACGACGCCGGCTTCTGGGCGGCGATGGCGAAGCTCAAGGCCACCGAGACGGCCAACGACTGCGCCCAGAAGGCGATGCAACTGCACGGCGGCCGCTCGGTGCTCCACGACCGCCGGATCGCCCGCGTCTACCGCGACGTGCGCGTGCCGGTCATCTACGAGGGGGCCAACGACATCCAGCGCAACCTCGTGTACAACCAGGCGCCGAAGTAGTTCCGTTCGACGATACCGAACGAGTCTGCACCTGGGGCGGACACCTCGTCACGCCGCCCGGACACCGAGCGAGACCGTCGCGCCGCGGTCGCCGTTCTCGACGGCGAGGTCGCCGCCGTACCGCTCCGCGACCGTCTTCGCGACCCACAGGCCCAGCCCGGAGCCGTGTTCGAGCTGTGAGATGTCCCGGTCGCCGTCGAGGACGGCGACCTCGTCGGCCGGGACGCCCGGACCGCGGTCGGAGACCCGGATCTCGGCGCTGTCGCCGTCGGTCTCGGCGGCGACCCGGACGTACGGCGACCCGGAGTCGCCGTGCTCGACGGCCTCCTCGGGAGCGCCAGCGACCGAAGGCTCGCCGGAGCTCGCTCCGTCGGCGTCCTCGGGAGCCCGCGAATCAGGGCTCGCGGAACCGTGTTCCACGGCGTTCTCGACGAGGTGTTCGACCGCGGTCCGCAGTTGTTCGTCGCCGTAGACGGTGAACCCGTCGGGCACGTCGGACTCGAACGTGCCGTCGGGGTGGGCCTCGCGGTAGGGGTCGAGCACCTCCTCGACGAGCGCGGAGAGATCGACCGACCGGTCCGGCGAGTCGCGGTTGAGCGCGGTCTGGATGGTCTCGAGCTCCCCGTCGATCTCCGCGAGGTCGCGGGCGGTGTCGCGGACGGTCTCGGCGGCGGTCCGGTGGTCGGGGTCGTCCAGCTCCTCGGCGAGCAGCGACGCGTGGCCGGTGAGGACCTGGGTGCGGTTGCGGAGGTTGTGGCGGGTGAGCCGGTTGACGACGGCGAGGGTGCGGCGCTGGCGGGCGAGCTCCTCGGCGCGGATGCGGCGCACGTCGTTGTACCCGATGAGCAGGTGCGCGACGGAGCTCACGCCGAGCACGTCGACGACGACGTAGGCCGGAATCGAGGCTCCGGGCGCCGCCCGGGCGAGCGCCAGGATGACGCCCAGCAGCGCGACCCCGAGGAGGTTCCAGCCGGCGATACGCGCCGTGTGTACCGTGGCCACGTCGCTGCGGTAGAGGTACGCCGCCCCGGCGACGATGGCGGTGCCGAGCACCGCCCCCAGCGCCACGAGGGCGAGGCCGATGCCGTCGCCGCCCGCACCGGCGGCGCTGGAGGCCGCCCCGGCGACCAGCGCCAGCCCCGTCAGGGCCACGCTCCCGACCGCGAGAGTCCGTCGGATCATACCCGGCCGTTGGTGGACTGCCACAAAAGCCTGGCCGCCCGAGAATCGTCGCTGAGACCGTCCGAAAAACTGATCGGGAGCTTTCAGGTCCGGCGATCGAGGATATAGAGAACTACGTTCTGTCTTCGAGAACAGATGCGAGGCACGCGAGCGAGACGCGCTGTGCATGCCGTTGTCACCCCCGGCCGAGTTCAGGCGCGAGACGGGCCGTACCCAACCTTCACGATTATTCAGCGGTATCGGAGTGAAAACGCTTTAGTCGGGTCCAGTCCTCGTTTCGTTCACGGCACCCGAACCGGGGCCGACGGATGTATCCATGACAGATCAGGAACTAATATGGCGGATTGCGGGTGGTTCCGGCGACGGTATCGACAGCAACAGTCGGTACTTCGCCAAGGCCCTCATGCGGTCGGGGCTCGACGTATTCACACACCGACACTATCCGTCCCGGATTCGGGGCGGCCACACGTACGTGGAGGTGCGGGCGACCCCGGACGGGGCGGCCTCGCGCGGGGACGGCTACAACTTCCTCCTCGCGCTCGGTGACAGTTTCGCGCGGAACCCCTCGGAAGACGCCTACTACGGCAACGAGGAACTGAAACCGCTCACGGAGAACTTAGACGACCTCCGCGAGGGCGGCATCATCGTCTACGACTCGGGGCTCATCGACGACGAGCAGGTCGAGGAGATCAACCTCGAAGAGCGCGCCGAGGAGAACGGCTGGCACGTCTATCCCGTCGACCTGCGCGGCATCGCGAAGGAACACGGCCGCGAGATCATGCGCAACAACGCGGGGATCGGCGTCACCGCGGCGCTGCTCGACATGGACACCTCGGAGTACGAGGGAATCATGGAGGAGATGTGGGAGGAAGACATCCTCGAGGCCAACCTCGCGGTCATCCAGGACGGCTACGAGCAGGCCCAGGAGTTCGACCAGACCCACGACCTCTCCATCCCGGACCACGACGGGCCCGACGAGGAGCAGGCGCTGGTCTCGGGGTCGGACGCCATCGCCTACGGGGCCCTGGACGCCGGCTGTCGGTTCATCTCGGGGTACCCCATGACGCCGTGGACGGACGTGTTCACGATCATGTCCCAGAACCTGCCGAAGTTCGGCGGGATCTCCGAGCAGGTCGAGGACGAGATCGCCGCCGCGTCGCTGGCGCTCGGTGCCAGCCACGCCGGCGTCAAGGCGATGTCCGGCTCGTCCGGCGGCGGGTTCGCGCTGATGAGCGAGCCGCTCGGCCTCGCGGAGATGTCCGAGACGCCGGTCGTGCTCGTCGAGGCGATGCGCGCCGGGCCCTCGACCGGGATGCCGACCAAGCCCGAGCAGGCCGACCTCGAACACGTCCTCTACACGAGCCAGGGCGACTCCAGCCGCGTCGTGCTGGCGCCCGGCGACCAGCAGGAGTGTTACGAGCAGATCCGGACCGCCTTCGAGCTGGCCTACGACTACCAGATCCCGGCGATCCTCGTCTACGACCAGAAGCTCCAGGGCGAACTGCGCAACGTCGACGCGAGCTTCTTCGACCGCGAGCCCGACGCGGACCCGGGCTCGGTCATCACGGAGGAGGAGATCGCCGAGGCCGCCGAGCACCACGCGGGCAAGTTCAAGCGCTTCCAGTACGACGCCGACGACGGCAAGGAGGGCGTCAGCCCCCGCTCGGTGCCCGGCCAGAAGGGCGGGCGCTTCCTCGCGACCGGCAACGAGCACAACGAGGCCGGCCACATCAGCGAGGACCCGACGAACCGCGTCCTGCAGATGGACCGTCGCCTGGGCAAGCTCGCGTCCATCCGCGAGGAGCTCGACGAGAAGGGCAACCAGACCCACCACGGTCCCGAGGAGGCGGAGTACGGGATCATGTGCTGGGGCAGCCACCAGGGCACGGTCTTCGAGGCCGTCGACCGGCTCAACGACGCCGGCCACTCGGTCAAGGCCATCGGCGTCAGCGACCTGATGCCCTACCCCAAGGAGGAGGTCAGCGCGTTCCTCGAATCGGTCGAGGAGTGTCTCGTCGTCGAGATGAACGCGACCGCGCAGTTCCGCGGGCTGACCCAGAAGGAGCTCGGTCGCTTCGGGCCGAAGCTCTCCAGCCTGCTGAAGTACAACGGCAACCCGTTCGAGCCCGCGGAGATCGTCGAGGGCTTCGAGTCCAGCATCGAGGGCGAGGAACTCGCGGTGAGCAACATGAAGTACGTACCAGCGGCAGGTGACTAACCAATGAGTGCATTCAGCGCCATCGGCGAACAGCGAGAGGCCGAGGAAGACGAGTTCACACCCGGGATCGAGCCCCAGCCCACGTGGTGTCCGGGCTGTGGCGACTTCGCGGTGAACAACGCCCTGAAGAAGGCGATGGCCCGGCTCGGGAAGAACCCCGACGAGGTCCTGCTGTGTACGGGCATCGGCTGTTCGGGCAAGCTGAACAGCTACTTCGAGAGCTACGGCTTCCACACCATCCACGGGCGGTCGCTGCCCGTGGCGCGGGCGGCCAAGCTCGCCAACCCCGGCGTCGAGGTCGTCGCGGCCGGCGGCGACGGCGACGGCTACGGGATCGGCGGGAACCACTTCATGCACACCGCCCGCGAGAACCACGACATGACCTACATCGTGTTCAACAACGAGATCTTCGGCCTCACCAAGGGCCAGACCTCGCCGACGAGCCCGAAGGGTCACAAGTCCAAGACCCAGCCCAGCGGGTCGGCCAAGGACCCGGTCCGGCCGCTCAGCCTGTCGCTGGCCTCCGGGGCCTCCTACGTTGCCCGCACGGCGGCGGTCAACCCCAACCAGGCCGCGGACATCATCGCCGAGGCCGTCGAACACGACGGGTTCGCCCACGTCGACTTCCTGACCCAGTGTCCGACCTGGAACAAGGACGCCCGCCAGTACGTCCCCTACACGGACGTGCAGGACTCCGACGACTACGACTTCGACGTGACCGACCGCCAGGAGGCCGGCGAGATGATGTACGAGGTCGAGTCGAAGCTCTACGAGGGCGAGGTGCTGACCGGTCGCTTCTACCGCGACGAGGACCGCCGCTCCTACGGCGAGGAGAAGCGCGCGACGGGCGAGATGCCCGAGGAGCCGCTGGCCGAGCGCTACTACGACGAGGACGCCGAGTGGGAGCGCTGCGCCGAGCAGCTCATCGACAAGCATACATAGGCCCACCCTACCGACCGGACGACTGGGTAACCCGCCTGTACGGCCGCTGGCGGCCGTTTCCGGTCCGTTCGGGGACGGTTTGTGGTTTCGGAAGATATTTTTCGCGGCGCGGCAAATCAATGTGTATGAGCGCCGAATCGACGGAGGAACGCATCCTCTCCGTGCTGGAGGAGGACGCCCAGGCCTCCTACGCCGAGATCGCGGACCGGGTGGACGTGTCCAAGCCCACCGTCCGCAAGTACATCCAGCGCCTCGAGGAGGAGGAGGTCATCGTCGGCTACTCCGCGGACGTGGACCCGAAGAAACTGCCGGGCCAGTCGATCGCCCTCGTGGGGATGGACGTCGACAGCGGCCGCTACGTCGAGGCCGTCCGCGAGCTGAAGGGGATCCCCGAGATCGAGAAGCTGTACACCTCCAGCGGCGACCACATGCTGATGGCCGAGGTGCGCGGTCCCGACGGCGACGCCGTCGGGGACGTGATCGAGTCGACGATCAAGGACATCGAGGGCGTCACGGCCGCCCACCCCTCCTTTCTCCAGGAACGGCTGAAGTAAGCGGCGACCGGCCGGGCGACGGACGGTGGGCCGGCCCGGGCACCGACGCGACGGGGCGTCCGGGGGTGTTTGCGACGACTGAAACGAGTGTGATAGATTTTTACGCGCACTCGCCCGACGGGCAACCATGACCGCCCGCCTGGTGCTGGGGACCGGATCGCTGGCGGGGTCGCTCGTCGGGGAGTTGCGCGAGCGGCGGGGCCGGGTGACCGTGCTCGCGAGCGACGAGAACGCGGTCCGGACGCTGCGCGAGGAGGGCGTCGCCGCCGAGGCCGGCGACCCGACCGACGAGGCGGCGCTGCGGGCGTGTCCCCGGCCGGACACGGTCGCCGTGGCGACCGAGGACGCGGCGACGAACGTCGCGGCCGCGGCGGCCGTCGACTCGGTCTACCCCGACGCGTTCCTGCTGGCGTACGCGCCCGCGGAAGCGACCGACGACCAGCGGGCGGCGCTGTCGGCGACCGCGGACGAGGTGGTCGACGCGCTGGCGGCCACGACCGACTGGCTGGACGAGCGGGTGGGCGACGACGGGCTCCGGACGCGGAAGCTGACGGCGACGCTGCGGGACATCGACGGCGAGCTGGCGATCGTCGCCCACGACAACCCGGACCCGGACGCGATCGCCAGTGCCGTCGCGCTGGCGCGGGTCGCCGAGGGCGCGGGCGTCGACGCCGACGTGTGTTACTTCGGGAGCATCACCCACCAGGAGAACCGCGCGTTCGTCAACCTGCTGGAGTACGACCTGCGCGAGCTCGAACCGGGGGCGGACCTGTCGGAGTACGGCGGCGTGGCGCTGGTCGACCACTCCCGGCCGGGCGTCAACGACGGGCTGCCCGAGGACACGCCGGTCGACATCGTGGTCGACCACCACCCGCCGCGCTACCCCGTCGAGGCGCGGTTCGTCGACCTGCGCAGCGAGGTCGGCGCGACGAGCACGCTGCTGGTCGACTACCTGCGGACGCTCGACATCACGCCGAGCCGCGAGGTGGCGACCGGGCTGCTGTTCGGCATCCGGGTCGACACCGACGAGTACACGCGGGAGGTGAGCGCCGCGGACTTCGAGGCGACGGCGTATCTCGTCCCCCACGCCGACGCGGGGACGCTCGACCGCATCGAGTCGCCGAGCATGAACCCGGAGACGCTGGACACCATCGCGCGGGCTATCAGCGGCCGCGAGCGGCACGGGTCGGCGCTGCTGTCCGGCGTCGGCGAGCTCACCGACCGCGACGCGCTCGCGCAGGCGGCCGACCGCCTGCTCGACCTCGAGGACGTGACGACGACGCTCGTCTACGGGATCATGAACGGGACCATCTACGTCTCCGCGCGGGCCCGCGGGACGGACCTGGACCTCGGGGAGACGCTCCGGGACGCCTTCGGCCAGATCGGCAGCGCCGGCGGCCACGCCGACATGGCGGGCGCGCAGATCTCGCTGGGCCTGCTGGACGCCATCGACGCCGACGACGAGTCCCTCTCGGAGATCCTCGACGCCATCGTCACCGACCGCTTCCTCGACGCCATGGGCTCGCGGGACCACCGGGTCCTGACCGGCGTCTACCCCGACGACTACCACGGCACCGGGGCCGGCGGACCGACGGCGCTCGACCGCATCTCCGGCGCCGGTGGGAGCGGCGACGAGGTGGGCGACCGCGACGGCGCGGGCGACCGGGGCCGGACGAGCGACCGCGACGACGCAGCCGACGGCGGCGAGGACGACGAGCGCTGACCGCGGGGCGGAGCCGGTGTGTTTTTGCGTGGGCGACGCGGATCGGTAGCCGATGGTCGAGGAGGGCGCGCTGACGGTGAAAGACTACATGACTCGCGAGGTCGACACCGTCTCGCCGGACGACACGGTCGAGGACGTGGCGACGCTGATCGCCGAGAGCACCGAACACAGCGGGTTCCCGGTCACCGACGGCCGCCACGTCGAGGGGTTCGTCAGCGCCCGGGACCTCCTCCAGGAGCCCGACCACGAGCCCATCTTCAAGGTGATGAGCGACGACCTGCTGGTCGCCCACCCCGAGATGGACATCGACGACGCCGCCCGGGTGATCCTCCGGTCGGGCATCCAGAAGCTACCGGTCGTCGACGACGCCGGCAACCTCGTGGGCATCATCTCCAACGCCGACGTGATCCGCTCGCAGATCGAGCGGGCCACGCCGGGGAAGGTGGACAACCTGATGCAGACGCTGGAGAACATCCACGGCGTCGCCGTCTCCCAGGAGCGCCGGGAGGTCCCGCTCGCCGAGCTGACGCCGACCCAGGCGAAGGTCTACGCCGACGAACTGGAGGGCCGTCGCTACGAGCTCGACCGCGGGCTGGCCGAACCGCTCGTCGTCATCGACAACGACGGCGACCTGCTGCTGGCGGACGGCCACCACCGCGTCAAGGCCGCCGCCCGGCTGGACATCGAGGCGATGGACGCCTACGTCATCGTCCTCTCCGAGCCGGTCGACCTCGGGATGGCCAGGACCGCCGAGAAGGAGGACCTGCACTCGATCGACGACATCGCGGTCGTCGACTACGCCCACCACCCGCTCGTCCAGAAGACCAAGCGACTGCAGGAGTGAGCGCGGGTCGGCGCCGGTCACTCCGCCGCGCGGTCGACCTCGCCGACGTTCGCCTCGCGGTCGTACGCCACCACGTCCGTCTCCCCGTCGAGCCACAGGTGGAGCGCGTCGCCGTCGAGTCGCACGTCCACCCTGACGCGGACCGGGTCCTCGGATTCGAGGGCGGCGCGACCGATCCCGCAGAACGGGAGGGCGACGTAGGGGCGGCCGCGGATGTCCTCGCCGTGGTCGTGGTGGAAGGCGACGACGGCGGGGTGGTCGACGACGCAGGCGCCGGGCGGCATCTCGAAGGAGAGCCCGCACTGCCGGCAGTCGAACGTCGCGAGGAGCGCGTCGTCGGGCAGGTCCGGTTCGATCTGGGAGGCCAGCGTCGGGTCTTCGGCGGGGAGCGCCACATCGACGGGGCCCCAGCAGTTGGGGCAGACGCCCGCGCGGGCCCGCTGGACCTCCTGTCGGGTGTCGACCGTCATGATCTCGACGAGTTCGTCGGGCGAGTGGGCGACGGCGACGGTCGGCGGGAGGATCGTCGCGGCGAACCGGTGGTGGTCGGGACAGCGCAGGCGGAAGTACTGGTCCTCGTAGATGCCTTCGAGCGCGCGCTCGCAGTCCGGGTACGGACAGTCGTAGCTCGTCGCCCCGCGGACCACCTCGCTCGCGTCGCTGTAGCGCCCCGATTCGACGGCGCCGACGATCTGGAGGCCGTGGTTGAGCAGGTAGTACTCGTCCCCCTCCTTGACGACCAGCCGCCCCCTCAGCTTCTCCAGGTGATAGCTGAAGTTGCCGGCGTCTTCGACCCCGACCGCCCGGCGCAGCTCCGCGAACGTCTTCCCGGACCACCGCCAGTTCGAGTAGCGCTCGACGGCCAGCTCTCTGACGATCGAGAGCCGCGTCTCGTCGGCGAGCAGCTCGAAGACCGCGGTCGGATCGACCCCCGCGCCGCTCGACCCGTCCCCGGCACCGGCCACCCCCTGCTGCCCGTCCGTTTCCCCGGACCCGCTTCCCTCGACCATACCACCGCTTCCCCGGCCGGTCGAAAAACGGTTACGTCGTATCAGATCTCAAACTGAACGGCCGTACAGGAAATGGTTATACGCTGACACCCGCTACCCGTTCCCATCATGACGACGGCACCCGAACGGGTCCCCGAGGACGGCGATCCGGTTCCCGAACGCGACGGCGCGTCGACGGACGCGGCGCCCGCCCTCTCGGTCCGCGGTCTCTCGAAGACGTTCGGCGACGGCGACGAAGCCGTCCGGGCGGTCGACGGCGTGAGCCTCGACGTGGACCCCGGGACGGTCGTGGGCGTCCTCGGGCCGAACGGCGCCGGGAAGACGACGCTCATCAAGTCGATCCTGGGGCTGGTCGTCGCCGACGAGGGCGACGTGCGGGTCGCGGGGACGGACGTGTACGGCGACCCGCAGTCGGCCTACGCCCGGGTCGGCGCGATGCTGGAAGGCGCGCGCAACGTCTACTGGCGGCTCACCGTCCGGGAGAACCTGGAGTACTTCGCGGCCATCGGCGGGGAGTCGCCGGCCGCGGTCCGGGACCGCCACGGCGCCCTCCTCGACCAGCTCTCGCTCGCGGAGAAGGCCGACACGCCGGTCAACGACCTCTCGCGGGGGCAGAAACAGAAGGTGTCGCTGGCCTGCGCGCTGGCGCGGGACGTCGAGGTGGCCTTTCTCGACGAGCCGACGCTCGGGCTGGACGTGGCGTCGTCGGTCGACCTCCGGCGGGAGATCCGGCGGCTCGCCGACCAGGAGGAGACGACTATCGTCCTCTCCAGCCACGACATGGACGTGGTCCAGGAGATCTGCGACCGCGTCGTCATCATGGCGGACGGCGAAGTCGTCGCCGACGACGCGGTCGAGGACCTCATCGACGTGTTCCGCACGTTCGCGTACCGCGTCGTCGCCGGCCGGGCCGGGGCCGCCGCGGGAGCCGACGCGTCCATCCACGAGGGGACGGACCCACAACTCGCGGACGACACCCGCGAGCGACTCCGGGAGGTCTACGGCGTCGACGAGTTCGAGCGTCTCGGCGACCGGACGGCCTTCGAGGTGTCGCTGGGCGACCCCGAGCGGCTCTACGACCTCATGGACGAGTTGCGGGCGGCGGACCTGACTGTCTACGAGGTCGAGTCGGTCGACCCCGACCTGGAGGAGGTGTTCCTCGAACTGACCAGCGGCGAAGGGGCCGGTCCCGCGAGCGACCCCGGCGGGCCTGAGCGAGCGGCCCGCGTCGACGGAGGTGACCGCCCGTGAGCACCGACACCGCCGCGCCCGACGGGCCGGCTCACGGGTCCGAAGCGACCGGACGCGACGGCGAGCGCGGCACCGCGACCCTGCTGACGCTCCTGTGGGCGCAGGCGAAAAAGCGGCTGCTGCTGATGTACCGCTACCCGCTGAACACGCTGAGCGGGCTGGCGATGAACTTCATCTTCTTCGGGATGGTCTTCTTCGGCGGCCGCGCGGTGGCGGGGCAGGCGCTGACCGACAGCCTCGGCGGCATCATCGTCGGCTACTTCCTCTGGAGCATGGCGCTGGGGGCGTTCTCCGGCGTGGCCCGGAGCGTCACCAAGGAGTCCGAGTGGGGGACGCTGGAACAGCTGTACATGTCGGCGTTCGGCTACGGCAGGGTGATGGTCGCGGGCGTCGCCGTCGCCCTCCTCGAGACGCTCGTCTGGGGCGGCGCGACGCTCGCCTTCATGCTCGCGGTCACCGGCGAGTCGCTGCACCTGCCGGTGGCCACCGTCCTCGTCCTGACGGTGTTCGCCGTCGCGCCGGCCGTTGGCCTCGGCTTCTTCTTCGGCGGCCTCGCGCTCGTGTACAAGCGCGTCGAGAACATCTTCAACATCATGCAGTTCGCCCTCATCGGACTCATCGCCGCGCCGACCGTCGGCGTGTTCTGGGCCCGGCTGCTCCCCATCTCCCAGGGGAGCTACCTGCTCACCCGGTCGATGGCCGAGGGGATCCGCCTCTGGCAGATCCCGCCGGCGGACCTCGCGCTGCTGGTCGGGACCGCGGTCGGCTACTTCGCCCTCGGCTACGCCGCCTTCCAGTGGTTCGGGGCGCGCGCCCGCCGGCAGGGCCTGATGGGTCACTACTGACCCCGCCCCCGGTCAGCCGGGGAACGGGACCCAGGGGATGGTCCCCCGTGTCATGTACACCATGTCGAGGATGAGCAGGAGCTGGAAGGCGCCCTGGACGGCGCCGAGCATGGCGTTCTGCTTGCCGATGGACGCGATGACCGACGGGTCGGGGTCGGCGGAGACCATCTCCAGGTACATCCGGACCTCGCCGGGCATCAGGAAGCCGAAGCCCTGGACGGTGAGGATCGTGACGATGACCAGCGCGACCACGACCGTCGGCTCGGTCATCCGGAACTCGCCGATGGTGGTCGCGACCCACGCCAGCGATCCGACGGCCGCGACGGCGAAGAGGGCCTGCCAGCGGCGGTCGCGGTAGCAGTCCAGCCGCTTGCCGATCAGCAGCAACACCGGGATCAGGTTCGCGGCGGTAAAGAGCGCCAGCCACGGCTCGGCGTGGGTGAACACCCCGATCCGCTGGGCCAGCGCCAGCCCGGAGGCGATGGTGACGGTGGCCATCGACGGGAGGAAGAAGGCGGTCTTGGGCGTCAGCCGCCGGAAGACGGCGGCGCTCTGCTCGTCGTCGAGCCCGCCGACGACCGGGCCGAGGACGGCCCCGATGAAGATGTCCGTGCCCGTCCACAGCACGCCCGCCATGACGTGGACGTAGGTGTGTCCCTGGACCGACGCGACCGTCAGCGCGTAGCCGAGGGCGGCCAGCGGCAGGACGACCACCGCGACCGCGAACGCGGGGTTCGCTCGCCGCCCGAGGCCGCCCACCGTGCCCCTGATCGTCGTCGTCGACATATCACCCACAAGACTGGATCTCCCTGTTAAATCTGTCCGTGGCCGCAACGTCGGCCGGTGCCGGGGATCGGTGTCGCCGGCCGGTGACGGCGGTCAGGGTCGACGGCCGGTGACACCCGTGTTACCGGGCGCTTTTCCCCGTGCGACCGCAATCGGGAGGTATGAGCGACACCGAAACCGGTGCCGGCACCGACGGGGGCGCCGACGCCGACCAGCCCATCGGGATCTACTCCGACTACGTCTGTCCGTTCTGTTACCTCGGCCGCGAGTCGCTGGCGCAGTACCAGGCCGAACGCGACGAGCGCCTGCGGATCGACTGGTACCCCTTCGACCTGCGGGCGGACAAGCGCCGACCCGACGGGTCGATCGACCACTCCGTCGACGACGGCAAGGACGAGGACTACTTCGAGCAGGCGAAGCAGAACGTCGAGCGCCTGCAGGAGGAGTACGGCGTCGAGATGAGTCTCGACCTCTCCCGGGAGGTCGACTCGCTGCCCGCGCAGGTCGCCTCGTTCTACGTCAAGGAGACCTACCCCTACGAGCAGTGGCTCGCCTTCGACGAGGCGATCCTCGACGCGCTCTGGCAGGACGAGCGGGACATCGGCGACGCGGACGTGCTCGCGGACCTGGCGAGCGACGTGGACCTCGACCCCGCGGAGATCCGGGAGACCGTCGACGACGAGGCGTGGCACGAACGGGTCACCGAGCGGTTCGACGCCGCCCGGCGCGAGGGCGTGACGGGCGTCCCCACCTTCACTTACGGCGAGTACGCCGCCCGCGGCGCCGTCCCGCCGGAGCACCTCCGGCGGCTGGTCGAAGGGCGCTGAGCGGGCGGCTGGTCGAAAGGCGCTGACAGGACTGGGGAGACCGACACGTCGAACGGCCCGCCAGTACTTACTACCGCGGGCCCGGAGGACTGAGTAATGCCCGTCAGGGAGCACGCGTCGAGACACGACCGGATCGCCGACTTGCCGCTGGTGACCGAGTCGGCGACGGTCGTCGAGCGGGAGGCGATGGACCGCGACCGGACCGAGGAGGTCCGCCGAACCGTCGACCACTGGTTCGAGCGGGAGGGGCTGGCCGACCGCTACGAGAGCGTCACCGACTACGACGACTGGGGACAGCTCGTCGCGGAACTGCGCGCGGACGGCTACGCGCGGTTCGCGCGCCGGTGTGCGACGCTGCGGGAGCGCTACGAGCGGCCCCACCCGATGCTCGTCCGCATCGCCTTGGAACCCGACGACACCTTCGAGTACCTCGCCGGCCAGTACGTCGGGCTGCGCTACTGCGGGGAGTCGCGGGCCTACTCGCTGGCGAGTTCGCCCACCCGCGACACCGTCGAGATCTGCGTCCGTCGCGTCCCCGGCGGGGACCTGTCGCCGCGGCTCTGCCGCGACCTCGACGTGGGCGACGAGGTGACGATGCGCGGCCCGCGGGGGGAACTCGTCCTCGACGGCCCCTCGGCGCGGGACCTGGTCTTCATGGCGACCGGGACCGGCGTCGCGCCGCTGAAGGGGATGATCGACTACGTCTTCGACACCGGCGCCGACGTGGTCGACGGCGACCGCCGCGACGTGTGGCTGTTCCTCGGCGCAGCCTGGGAGGACGACCTGCCCTACCGCGAGGCGTTCCGCGCGTACGACCGCGACCACGAGGGCTTTCACTTCGTCCCCTGTCTGAGCCGCGAGTCCTACCTCAGCGAGTGGACGGGCGAGACCGACTACGTCCAGCACGCGTTCGTCAAACACGTCGACGAGAGCGCCGTGACCGCACCGCTCGGCCGGGAGCTGGAGGGGTGGCTCGACGAGGCGCCCGCCTCCGGCGTCGACGCGCGCATCGACCCCGGGAACGCCGAGGTGTACGCCTGCGGGATCAACGTGATGGTCAACAGCCTCGTCGACGCCGCAGAGTCCGTCGGCGTTCCCGGCCAGTATATCGAAGCCGAGGGGTTCGGGTAACACCGGGCCGGCGGGCGATGCCGGGCGGACCGTGTCCTGGCCGCACCGAAACGTTCCTGTGGCTGAGCGGAGACGATCCGGTATGGCGACCGCCCTCTCGAGCCCTCCGAGCGAGCGGGTCCGGCGCGTCGACGTGATCGCGTACGTTTTCGGCCTCTTGGGCGCCGTGTACGTCGGTGAGTTCGCGGCCGCGGCCCTCTCCGCCAGCGCGACGACCTACGAGGCCGGTATGGCCGCCCTCGGCGGGTTCGCGCTCCTCGGGGCCGTCCGGATGTATCGGAACCCGGATCACCTCCGGAACGGCGTCGAACCGGCACCGGCCTACCTGTACCTCCTGCCCGTGATCTCCACCGGCGCCGCCCTCCTGTTGGCCGTCGGCTGGATCGCGACCCTCGCGTAGCCCGGCCCGGGTCACAGTTTCCGGGTCGGAAAGCGTGTGGCCCCTTTTATGTGACCGCCGGGAAAACGGTCGGGTGATGGCAGCCGGGCAGGATCCCGAGGAGGCGGACGTGATCTCGTTGCTCGACGACGAGTACGCCCGCGCGATCCTGGTCGAGTCGAGCCGCGAGGCGCTGTCGGCCTCGGCGCTGGCCGAGCGCTGCGACGCCTCCGAGCCGACGATCTACCGGCGCATCGAACAGCTCCGCGAGTACGACCTCATCGTCGAACAGCAGCAGCTGGACCCGGACGGCCACCACTACAAGACGTATCAGACGCGCGTCGAGCGCGTCACCGTCGAGATCGAGGACGGCGAGTGCACCATCGACGTGTCTCGCCGCGAGGTGGACGCCGCCGACCGGTTCACGCGGCTGTTCGAGGGACTCACAGAACCATGATACCCGCGACATCCGCTCCCGCGATCGGCCACGCTCCCGCCCCGGGGCCCGCCCTGCAGGTCTCCGCGACCGGCGGGTCCGCCCTGCTCGCGGCGCTGGCCCTGCTGGGGCTGGCCGTCGCGGCCGGCCTGTCGCTGCTCATCGCCTACGAGGCGCTGAAGGGCTACCGGGGCACCCGCGACCGGGCGATGCTGTTCCTGGCGGTCGGGATCGTCCTCCTGACCGGCGGCCCCATCGCCCTCCGCATCGCCCTCCCGACGCTCACCGACGCGCCGGAGTCCGTCCGCCTGCTGTCGACGACCGTCAGCGAACTGCTCGGCCTCGGCTGTATCCTCTACGCCGTCTACGGACGACCATGACCGCACGCACCCCACACCCCCACGAACGCGACCCGGACGCCGGTCCCCGCCGGGAGGTGGCGCCGTGAGCGACCCGCTCGCGGGCGCCGCGTCACCCGCGGTGCCCTTCCCCGCCGGGACTGCACCGCTCCAGGGCGGCCCGGCGGTTACGCCGGCGACGCTCACCGGGGCGCTGACCGCCGCAGTCGGGCTGTTCGTCGCCTACCAGGCCTACCGCGGGTACCGCCGCAACGACAGCCGCCCGATGCTGTTTCTCGGCGTCGGTATCTTCCTCGTGACCGCGGCCCCGTTCGTCGTCACGACGCTGCTGGTCTCCGTGTTGCTCGCCAGCGACGCCGCGGGCGTCCTCGCCTGGGCGCTCCTGGAGATCCTCGGCCTCGGGTCGATCCTCTACGCGCTGACCGGCGCGTGACCGGGACTCGCCGCTCGTCGTTCGTCGACCCGGGGCCGGAGCCGCCGGTAGCGGCCGTCCTCGCGCCTGTACGAACAGTTTTACTACGCCGGCGGGCGAGCAGTCGACAATGAGCCGACTGGTCCCCGCGCTCCGGATACCCGGCCGGCCGGGCGCCCTCCTCCGGCGGTTCGTCGGCGTGCCCTTCCGGCTCCGGACGTACGCGAACCTGCTGTACCTCTCGGCGCTGTTCCCGCTGGGAATGGCGTACTCGATACTGCTCCCGCTGGGCTTCGGGCTCGGCGTCGGGCTGGCGGTGATACTCGTCGGCCTCCCCGTGCTCGCCGGGACGATACTGCTGGTCCGGGAACTGACCGCGCTCGAACGGTACGCGGCCGACCGGCTGCTCGCCGTCGACGCCCCCGCCGGCGAGGCCGAGGTGCCCCCGCTCACCGACCCGGTCGCCCACCTGAAACACGCGCTCACGAGCCTCTCGACGTGGCGGGGGGTCGTCTTCCTCCTGAGCAAGGTCCTCGTCGGGACCGCGGCGTTCACGCTGCTGGTCTTGCTGGGGACGGTGTCGCTGTCGCTGTTGCTCGTGCCGCTGTACTACCGGTCGGTCAACGTCGGCGTCCGGCCGGTCTCCGGGGAGATGAACGTCCAGCCGTCCGTCGAGGTCGCGCTCCGGACCTGGGAGGTCGGGCTCACGGTCCCGTTCCGGCTGACGACGTGGTACGTCACCACGCTGCCGGAGGCGCTGGCCGTCTCGGCGTTCGGGCTGGTGGCGACGCTCGCGTCGCTGCACGTCTGTAACTTCGCTGCGCGGGCGGCCGGCTGGTACACGTCGCTGCTCGTCGGCGGAACCGACCCCTCGGCGATCCGTCGTGCCGTCGACACGTAGGCCGGTACACACCAGCGACCGGACCGTTCACCGGCCCCCCCGGGCCTTATTTACCTGCATCGCATACGGTGTCGGTAATCCCGATGAGTCACCTCCTGGCGGACCCGACTGTCGCCCTCGTCGTCGGCGGATCGACCGACGACCGGGACCGCGTCCGCGGGGCGCTCCCGGACGCGATCGAGGCCGTCGCCGTCGCGGACCGCGACGACCTGACCGAGCGGCTCTCCGCACGGAACGACGTCGGCTGTATCGTCGCCGTGGGCGTCGACGAGGCCGGGTTCGACGACGCCGTCGAGGCCGCCAGAGCGGTCAGCGACCACCTGCCGGTCGTCGCCTACGCCGACGACGAGGCGGTCGCCGCGGCCGTCGCGGGGCGGGCCGACTGCCGGTACCTCCCGCGGTCGGCCTCCGTCGAGACGCTCGGCGCGGTCGTCGACGACGCGGTGGCGACCTTCCGGGAGCGGCGCCAGGCCGCCGCCGACAGCGGCATCCTCCGGACGCTGCTCGAAGAGGGACAGATGACGATGTTCGCCAAGGACGAGGCGGGCCGGTACGTCCGGATGGCCGACGTGCCGTACACGCCGGACCCCGAGGAGTTCGTCGGGAAGACCGACCCGGAGGTGTTCGACCACGGTTCGGACGCCGACCGGGAGGCCTACGAGGACGACCTCCGCGTCGCCGAGACCGGCGAGCCGATCCGTCGCCAGATCGAGCACTTCGAGACGCAGGGCGGCGACCACTGGTCGGAGGTGACGAAGGTCCCCTGGCGCGACGGGGACGGCCGCGTTGTCGGGGTGGTCGGCTACGCGCTCGACGTCACCGAGCGGATGCAGCTCAAGCGACGCCTGGAGGAACAGCAGCGCCGGTTCGACGAGTTCGCCAGCTACGTCTCCCACGACCTGCGGACGCCGCTGCAGGTCTCCGTCGGCGCCCTCGAACGGGCCCGCGAGGGCCACGAGGAGGCGTTCGACCGGATCGAGCGGGCCAACGAGCGCATCGAGGAGATCCTCGCGGACCTCAGCGCCCTCTCGAAGGGCGACCGGACGGTCGACCTCTCCGAGGAGGTGCTCGACGTGCTCGACGTGGGCGTCTCCTCGACGGAGCTCGCGCCGCTGGTCGAACAGGTCTGGAGCGTCCACGGCACCGACGACGCGACGCTGGAGGTGGCCGTTCCCGAGGGCACCGAGGTCATCGCCGAGACCGAGGCCGTCCGGCCGCTGGTCGAGAACCTCCTGAAGAACGCCCTCGACCACGCCGGTCCGGACGTGACCGTCCGCGTGGGGACGACCGACCGCGGCTTCTACGTCGAGGACGACGGCCCCGGCATCCCCGAGGCCGAGCGCGAGCAGGTCCTCGAAGCCGGCTACACGACCACCGAGGACGGCACCGGGACGGGGCTGGCGATCGTCGCCGAGACCGTCGACCAGCAGGGCTGGGAGGTCGACATCCGCGAGAGCGAGACCGGCGACGCCCCGGGCGCGCGCTTCGAGTTCACCGAGTGCCCGGTCGTGGTCCCCGAACCCGCCGAGCCGACCGGCGAGCCGGTGGCGCTCACCGGGAACGTCGACGTGGGCGACGTGTCCGTCGCCGGCTCGGCGACCCCCGGCGCGGCGGACGGGTCCTGGCGGGTCGTCGGCGACGGCCGGGACATCTGGCACGACATCGACGAGTTCCACTTCGCCTACGTCGAACTCGACGGGCCCGTCCGGATCGAGGGGCGGCTGGACGAACTGGAGGCCGTCCACGAGTACAGCAAGGCCGGGCTGATGGTCAGGGACACCCTCGCCGAGGACGCCGCGTTCGCGTTCGTCGGCGCGACGGGCGACCACGGCACCGAGACGATGTGGCGCCACGAGGCCGGCGCCGCCGCGGGGAGCGACCAGCTCGAGGAGCCCTACGACGCCTACCCGTGGTACCGCCTCGACGCCGTCGACGGCACGGTGACGCTGTCGTGGTCCACCGACGGCGAGGACTGGCACCCCATCGACCAGCGACGGATCGATCTCGCCGACCCGGTGGTCGTCGGCCTCGCCGTCTGCAGCCACAGCGCCGACGAGACCAGCGAAGCCGTCTTCGAGAACGTGACAGTGACCGAACTCGACCCGCTCGACTGAGGCCGGGACTGCCGGCGGCGGCCCGTCCGGCTGCGCCACTCGACCGGAGCGTCAGCCGCTTTCCGCGACGAACTCCTGTACTTCCCCGACGGAGAGGACCCCGTCCTCGCGGGTCCCGGCGAGGTCGCCGTCGACGAACAGGAGGAGTTTCGGGACGCTCCGCACGTCGTACTCGTCGATCAGCTGGGGGTCGTCCCGCGGGTTCATCGTCGCGACGACGGCGTCGGTCGAGCGGGCGACCCCGCTCAGGACCGGCTCCATCGCCGCGCACTTCCCGCAGCCCTCCGTGTGGAACTCGACGAGCACCCGGTCGTGACTCGCGACGAGGTCGTCGAGTTCGGCCCGGGTCGACAGCGAGACGGGACGGTCGTGTGTCGCGGCCATGCCCGGGTGTACGTCCCCGACGCGTGTAAGCCCTCTGCGGCTCGGCTCGTGTGTGAGTCGGTGGATGGACGATACTAGCGGGATTCGATGCGGGACGGCGTGGCAACGAATGCGGTCGGCGTGCGCTGGAGCGCGCGTTCATGCGCGCGACCGTAGCCGCGCGAGGGATGAGCGGAGGAACGGAGTGACGGAGCGAATCGGCTGGGGAGGTTCGTGGCCGTCTGCGGTGCTGTGCAGGGCGGTTGCGGTGCCGTTCCTGGTGGACTGAAAGGGCGAGGCGCGCTTGCGTGCAGTTCAGTCGCCTGAGCGACCGCTATCCGCGCGGGCGGTGCGGAGAGCGCGGATATGCCGCTCAGCGACCGCGAGCGCGGCGAGGGCTTTCATCGCTCGCTGTATCCTGCGGTCACAGTCACTGCTAGCGAGCGCGGCGAGGGCTTTCACCGCTCGCTGTCGACGGTGGTATCGACCCGGCCGACTGCTCGAACCAACTCGGAGACGGGGAGCCGATGGATATAACCCGGGGGACCCGCTCCCACACACCCATGGACGCGGCACTGGGGGCGCCGGCGAAGATGGCCGAGCGGGAGGAGGACCTGACGCCGATGATGGCCCAGTACTTCGAGCTCTGTCGGGAGTACGACGACTCGCTGGTGCTCTTTCAGGTGGGTGACTTCTACGAGGCGTTCTGCGAGGCGGCCGAGCGGGTGGCCCGCATCTGCGAGATCACGCTGACCAAACGCGAGGACTCGACCGGCGAGTACGCGATGGCGGGCATCCCCATCGACAACGCCGAGTCGTACATCGAACGGCTGCTGGAGGCGGGCTACCGCGTGGCGGTCGCCGACCAGGTCGAGGACCCCGACGAGGTCAGCGGCGTGGTCGACCGGGCGGTCACCCGGGTCGTCACGCCGGGGACGCTCACCGAGGACGAACTCCTGCGCAGCGCCGACAACAACTTCGTCGCCTGCCTCACCGCGGACGGTCCGGGCGGCGATACGTCGACCCGGGACACGAAGCGGGCGGGCGGCGGTGCAGGGGCCGGCGGCGACGAGAACGGCCCGTACGGGCTCGCCCTGCTGGACGTGTCGACCGGCGACTGCTACGCGACGAGCGCCGACCGGCTGGACTCGGTCGCGGACGAACTCGGGCGGTTCGCGCCCGCCGAAGCGATCGTCGGCCCCGACGCGCCGGCCGACGTGTTCGACGGCGACTGCATGGTCTCGCCCTACGAGCGGACGGCCTTCGACGCCGAGCGCGCCCGCGAGCGCGTCGAGGCGTACTTCGGGGACCTCGGGCTGGCCGACGAGGCGGAGGTCCGGGCCATCGGCGCCCTGCTCGCCTACGCCGAGTACACCCGCGGCGGCAACCCCGACGCCGGCGACATCGGCGACGACGCGACGGCCGAAGTGGCCGGGCCCGGCGCGACCGCGAACGACGACGGCATCGACGACACCGCGACGCTCGACTACATCAACACCCTCACGCGGTACGACCCGCGGGAGTACATGCTGCTGGACCGGGTCGCGCTGGAAAGTTTAGAGCTGTTCGACCGCCGGGCGGTCCACGGCGACCGGGCGCTCACGCTCGTCGACGCGCTCGACGAGACCGCCTGCGCGCTCGGCCGCCGGAAGCTCGACGACTGGCTGCGCCGCCCCCTGCTGGACGAGGACCGCATCGCCGCCCGCCACGACGCCGTCGCGGAACTGACCGGCGACGTGGGACTGCGCGAGGACCTGCACGACTTGCTCGACGACGTGTACGACATCGAGCGGCTCATCTCCAGGGTCGCCCGCGGCCGCGCGACGGCGCGGGACCTGCGCTCGCTGCACGACACGCTCGCGGTCGTCCCCGACGTGGAAGCCGCCCTGTCGGACGCCGACTCCGCGACGCTGGTCGAGTTGCGCGAACACCTCGACCCCCTCGCCGACGTGCGCGAACTGATCGACGAGGCCATCCAGGAGGACCCGGACGCCGACCTCACGGAGGGCGGCATCGTCAAGCCCGGGTTCGACGACGAACTCGCGGACCTCCGGAGCACGGAACGGGAGGGCAAAGCGTGGATCGACGACCTCGAAGCGAGCGAGCGCGAGCGCACCGGCATCGACTCGCTGAAGGTCGGCCACACCTCCGTCCACGGCTACTACATCGAGGTGACCGACCCGAACCTCGATCGGGTGCCCGACGACTACCAGCGCCGGCAGACCCTGAAGAACTCCGAGCGGTTCGTCACGCCCGAACTCAGGGAACGGGAGGACGAGATCATCCGCGCCGAGGACCGCGCGGACGACCTCGAGTACGAGCTGTTCTGCGAGGTGCGCCGGGACGTGGCCGACGAGTCGGAGCGGGTGCAGGCGCTGGCTGACCGGCTCGCGCGGCTGGACGTGTTCGTCTCCTTCGCGAGCGTGGCGGCGAAGTTCGACTACACCCGCCCCTGCGTGGGCGCCGAGGAGTTCGCCGTCGAGGCCGGGCGCCACCCCGTCGTCGAGCGCGCCGAGGAGCGGTTCGTCCCCAACGACGCCCACTTCGACGACGAGCACTTCTTCGCCGTGATCACCGGCCCGAACATGAGCGGCAAGTCGACGTACATGCGCCAGGTGGCGCTCACCTCCGTGCTCGCCCAGGCCGGGAGTTTCGTCCCCGCCGCCGAGGCCCGGCTCCCGGTCGTCGACCGAGTCTTTACCCGCGTCGGCGCCAGCGACGACATCGCCGGCGGTCGCTCTACCTTCATGGTCGAGATGACCGAACTCGCCGACATCCTGAACAACGCCACCGGCGAGTCGCTGGTCCTGCTCGACGAGGTCGGCCGCGGCACCAGCACCGCCGACGGCCTCGCCATCGCCCGCGCGGTCACCGAGCACATCCACGACGAGATCGGCGCCACCACCCTCTTCGCCACCCACCACCACGAGCTGACCGCCATCGCCGACGAGCTGTCGGGCGTGTTCAACCTCCACTTCGAGACGGAGCGCACGGACGGCGAGGTGGCCTTCGAACACGAGGTCGCGCCCGGCGCCGCCGCCGCCTCCTACGGCATCGAGGTGGCGAAGCTGGCCGGCGTGCCCGACGCGGTGGTCGACCGCTCGCGCGAGCTGCTCGACGAGAGCGAGTCCGGGTCGGACGGTCCGGGGACGGTCGAGTCTAACGGCCACGACCTCGACGAGAACGTCCGCGTGAGCAGCACCGCCGACGAGGGCGACAGCGCCGGCGGCGACGATAGCGGTCCCGACTCGGAGCTCGAACGGAGACTCGCCGACCTCGACGTGGCGACGATGACGCCGCTGGAGGCGATGAACGCTCTCGCCGAGCTGAAGGAGTCGCTGGACGACTGAGGCTCGGGCGGACAAGCGGACGGGATCCGCTCAGTTCTCCGCGTCGATCCGCGGTCAGCCGTCGACGCCGTCGGGCCCGGTCGGCGTTAGCGGCACGAACTCCAGCCCGCGCTCGGCGAGCAGCCGGCGCGCGCGGTCGGTGACCGACGGCGCGACGAGGATGCCGCGGATCTGTCGGTCGGCGTGGAGGTCTCGCTCCAGCGCGTCGACGTACCGGCCCAGTTGCCCCACGGCGTCGGGCCCCACCCGCCGGCGCTTGAGTTCGACGGCGACCGCCCGCTCCTCGGCGTCCTCGCCGTAGATGTCGACGGCGCCGGCGGGCGTCGACCGCTCGGTCGCAAGTGGAATGAACCCTTCCTCGACCAGCGACGGTTCGTCGAGGATCCGCTGGCGCAGGTCCTCCTCGGTGCCCTCCAGCGAGAGGTCCCGTTCGTCGGTCAGCCCGTAGGCCGACACCTCCAGCACGGCCTCGAAGTCGACCCGGAGGTGTTCCTCGGGCGTCTCGCGGTGGCTCTCGACGACGAGGTGGCCCTCGTCCAGGCGGGCCTCGTGGTCGCAGTCCGGGGGCTGCCAGTTGACCGGCTGCTGGCCCTCGTCGGTGTGGACCAGCGCGGCGCCGTCTGGCTTGAGCATCACCAGCCGCTCGCCGGGGCCGAGCGTGCTCGACGCGCGGCCCTCGTAGTCGACGGTGCAGCGGCCGACGACGGTCACCAGGGCGCCGGCGTCGATGGCCTCGGCCACGAGGTCCCGTGCGGTCTCGTGGCCCGGGCGCTCGCGCGTCTCCAGCCGGAGTCCCTCCTCGACGGCAGTCACGCCTCGGGGTTGGGCGTCGGGGGCTAAAAACCGCGCGACACGGGACGGGTCAGCCGCTGCTCGCGCGCTCACCTCCGTCGATCCACAGGATCGCGTCGGGGTCGAGCGTATCGGGGTGGCGAGCGACCCGGACGGCGAGGTACCGCGTCGCCGCGGGCGCGGGCACGAGGCCGGCGTCGACCGCGTCGCCGAGCACGTCTTTCGCGGTGCGCAGGAACCGCCGGATCCGCTCGGCGGCGGCCTCGCCGGGCCAGGGGACGAGCGCCGACGGTTCGGCGTCGGTGGAAGGAGTCTCCCGGTCGGTGGCCGCACCGGATGCGGTCCCGTACCGCCGGCCGGTCTCGATGGCCAGCCGGGGGACGAGGAACGCCTCGGTCCGGTCGCCGGCGACGACCAGAACCTCGAACTCCCGGGGGTCGAGCGAGTCGAGGAGTTCTTCGACGGACGCGCCCGAGCGGAACGGCTCCGGGTCGACGAGGTCGGGGGGCGCCTCGTCGGCCCGAACCAGGGCGACCAGCCGGTCGACGTGCTCGCCGCCCCACTGTGAGCGGTGCAGGTCGTACCCGTCGGCGTCGCGTTCGACCGCGACCAGCGTGCGCGCTCCCACGGCGAGCGGGAGTGGTCCCGGACTCCCTCATAAAGTATCGCACGCGTCGGCCGGCCGAACCCGGTCGACGGCGACCGGCCGGCGGTGGCCGCCGACTCAGCCGTCGAGTTCGACCAGGCTCTTGAGCGGCACGAGTCGGTGCTGCATCTCGGGTTTCGTGTAGCCCGAGGACTCCTCGGTGACGCCCGCGGTGTAGACGCTGACCTTCTGCTGGAGGACGTGCGGTTCGCCCTTGTTGTTCCGGACGACTTCGACCGAACGCCAGGCCTCGTCTTCCATACCACGTCACGAGGGGAGCCGTCGATAAATCGCTTTGGTGAGGGGCGGTCGTCGCCCGGCCCGTCACTCCGGCGGCGGGCGGAGCGTGACCCGCCGAAGCTCCCGACCGGCGTCGTAGAACGCTCGCGCGAGCGTCGCCTCGTCGGCGAGGGCGTCCTCCCCGACGGTCCGAACTGGGACCGTCGCCTCCAGCGGCGCCGTCTCGAACGGGTAGGGATCGACCCGGTAGGTGCCGTCGTCGAGCGCGGTGACCGAGAGCGTCGCGTCGTCCCCGCCGGTCGCGGGAACGGCGTCGATCTCGCCGTAGCCGGGCGGCGAGTCGGTGATACAGAAGGATAGCGAGAGAGCGTCCCACGCCTGGAGGCGGCGGTAGTCGGCCCACAGCCGCCCGTCGTACCCACCGGGGACGCGCTTCGCGTCATGGAGCGACCGCAGGAGGTCACGGTCGGCGGCCGTGACGGGCGCCGGCCCGTCGCGCTCGCCGTCGCGGAGCGCGTCGAGCAGGCGGCGCTGGCGACGGTGTTCGCGGTCGACGAACTCCCGGAACGCCGCGGGCGTCTCCGGCCACGCCGGCGAGAGGCCGTATCGCTGGTTCCGCAGCCCGGCGCCGTGCATCGAGACGAGCAGGCCGGCGTAGGCGTCCATCCCGGCGACGGCCTCGATCCCCTCGTCGTAGAGGTCGACCCACGTCCCGGCGGGCATCTCGCGGAAGTCGACCGGCTCGCCGTCCGCGAGGTGCGGCCGGCGGTCGTAGGTCCGCCAGCCCGTGTCGTGGGCGTACGCCGCGAGTGCGAGCGAGCCGAAGGGGTCCGGGCGGTCGAAGTCGTCGTTCCCCCAGGCGTCGGCGAACTGGCCCGCGAGGGCGGCGTGGTCGGGCTGGGTGACGAACTGGTAGCCCTCCGCCGTCTCGGCGACTATCACGCATCGGCGTTGGGGCGGCGCGGTCAAAGGGGCGTCGGCCGGTCACACGTGACAGGGATTTGGCAGCGGTACGCGCGAACCGGGGTCACTCGTTCGAGTCGGCATCGACTAGACCCGCGATATCGTCCCTCGTGAGGTCCGGGGACCAGTACAGGTCGCCGTCGACCAGAAGCGGGATCGGTTCGGACCGGATGGTCTCGGCGAAAGCGTCGAGTGTGGCGTCGATCGGGAACCCTTCGCCGGCAGCGAGGAAGTGGCGATCGTTCTCGTTCCCGAACGGCACGACGGTTGTCCCGAGTCCGATCCCCCTCGCCGGGAAGGCCACGGGCGTCACGATCAACCCCTCGTCCCACGTAACGCGGTACACGAGCGGAACCCCCGTCTCGTTCTGCGTCACCCGGACGCCGCCGTCGGCGACGACGAGGTACTCCCCGGTCGGGAACCCCGTGGTCCGCTTGCAGATCTCCAGCGCCGCGGCCAGCGAGAACCCCTGCCCGAGTAGTCGGGCGACCGTCTCGCCGACGCGTTCGGCCGTGCTGTCGAACACGTCGGCGACGGTGACGATACCGCCCGTCGCGCCGTTCTCGACCAGCGCTCGGCCCTGTTCGTACGACGTGCAGGCGTTGAGGAAGAACGCCTCGGCGCCGACCGACGCGACGGACCGCGCGTCGAGAAAGCCGTCGGCACACTCGAACCCCCTGTCGTCGACGTGACCGATGTAGTGCAAGAGGTCTGTCTCGGTCGCCAGCGCGTCCGCGAGTTCCGACCGTGACAGCCCCTCCAGCATCCTCACGTCGAACGACGCTAGTTCGTTCAGGTCGTAGATGGCCGCGACCGTGTCGCCCTCGATCATGTCGGTGTCGTTGGTGACGACCGTGACGCTGGTCTCGACATCCTCGACTGGATCCCGCCGCAGACTGCGCTCGTACGCGGAGACGGACAGTTCGCTCGCACCCACCGGAACGCCGGGTCCGCGGTAGGCGTGCTCGATGCTCGTCGCGGTCTCCGGGTACACGAAGTTCTGGTTCCACGCCTCATCTGCCCCCCGAGCGAGCGCCGCCTGCTCCGACCGGTCTCGTCCGAAGACCGGTCGACCGACGCCACCGACGCCCGGATCGTCGATGTCTCCCGGGGTCGGACAGCGGATCGCGGCGAGTTCGTGGGCCAGGTGCGGGAGCGCTTCGACGGCGTCCGGCTCGGGGACCAGATCGGCGGTGAGTCGCCAGCGGGGGGCCGCTCCGTCGACCGCAGTCGGCGCAACATCCATGTAGGCTGCCACGCGGGCGGCGAGCGGCCACTCGTACGCCTCACCGGGGTCGAACGGGAGCAAGTCGGCGAGCAGGTCACGTTCGAAGAGGTCGAAGTCGTAGTATCCCGTCGTTCTGACGACGCAGTCGAGCGTGAACTGCCGTCGAAGCACGTTCGCGACGGTCGTCTCGATGTCGCCGTCCTCGGTCAGTGACCACTCCCGTCCGTCCGCGCGCAGACGAGGGGGCATCCCGATGCGAACGGTCGCGTCGAGGTAGAACGCCAGTGAAGCGACCGGAAGGAGGGCATCGAGCCGCGGTGGTACCACGATCGACACGCCGGAGTCGGGCGAGGAGAGCCCGTCCGGTACGTGCAGTGCGTCACCGAACTCGACGAGCGGTGGATACCCCCGGAGCGTCGGCCACGAGCGTTCGGGCGAGCGCGTCTTCAGTGCCGATCCGAGACGCGAGAGCGCCGACGCCACGTCCGTCGGGTCCTCGGTGGTCGTGATCGTCCCCGCCGGGCTGGAGTGATAGCTCCGAGCGCCGAGACGGACTCCCTTACCGTTCTCGGTCCGAACCACCGCGGAGTTTCCGGATATCCGGACGGTGAGTTCGCCCTCGACGGCGAGGTAGACCTTCACGGGCGTCTTGCTCAGTTCGACCGTGTATCGTCGGCCGGAAAACCGCTGTTCCCCGTCCTCGAACAGGTCACATCGGTGAGTTCCGTCGGCGTCTCTCACCGTGAGGATAGCTCGGTAGGGGAACTCGATCTCCGTCGCTTCGAACTCGACAGTGGCGTCGACCGGGAAGCGAAACGGCTCGTCGGCGACCGGGATCGGATCCACCGGTCGGTCCGTCCCGACGGCGAACTCGACCGACTCGATCGGGTCGACGATCCTGACGCCCGTCGGGTCCATCGTCGGCTCGAACCGCGGGCTCGCGTCCTCGTTCGTGTCCGTCACGGTCGTTACCCACCGTCTCGAATGAGTGTGCAAATAGCTTCCGGCTGTGGCGGTCCCCGGACCGCAGTGGACCCGAAAGCCCCGACCGGTCCCGGACGGCTGCTCTTCCCCCGCGGTGGCGCAGTAGGCGACCGACCACAGGGGGATCGCGGCCAGCGCCGTGAGAGCGTCGTGCGGACCGCCCGGGATCGAACCGGCGGATGCCTCTCGTGTTCGGAACGGTCGCGAAAAGGGAGAATCCCGAGAGAAGAACGGCGCCGCTACAGCAGGTCTTCGACGTTGTCGACGACTTCCTCGGGGGTGTCGCCGACGGGGACGCCCGCGGATTCGAGCGCGTCGATCTTCGACTGGGCGGTGCCGGTGCCGGAGCCGGAGACGATGGCGCCGGCGTGGCCCATGCGCTTGCCCGGCGGGGCGGTGCGGCCGGCGATGAAGCCGGCGACGGGCGTGGTCATGTACTCGTCGATGTACTCGGCGGCCTCTTCCTCGTCCTCGCCGCCGATCTCGCCGCACATGACGACGGCGTCGGTCTTGCTGTCCTGCTCGAACAGCGCGAGCGCCTCGATGAACGAGGTGCCGATGATCGGGTCGCCGCCGATGCCGATGGCGGTCGACTGCCCGATGCCGCGCTGGGTGAGGCTGTCGACGACCTGGTAGGTCAGGGTGCCCGAGCGGGAGACGAGGCCGACGCGGCCGGCCTCGAAGATGTTGCCCGGCAGGATGCCGAGCTTGGCCTCGCCCGGCGTGATGACGCCGGGGCAGTTCGGGCCGACGAGGTAGGCGTCGGTCTCCTGCAGGCGGCGGTAGACCCGCGACACGTCCTGGGTCGGGATGCCCTCGGTGATGGTGACGACCAGGTCGAGCTCGTCGACGCCCAGCGCCTCGAAACAGGCGTCGCCGGCGAACGCCGGCGGGACGAAGACGACGGAGGTGTCGGCGTCCTCCTCTTCGGCGGCCTCGGCGACGGTGTCGTAGACGGGGACGCCCGCGACCTCCTGGCCGCCCTTGCCGGGGACGGCGCCGGCGACGACGTTCGTCCCGTACTCGATCATCTGCTCGGTGTGGAACTTGCCCTCACCGCCGGTGATACCCTGCACGATGACGCGGCTGTCTTCGTCGACGAGAACACTCATGCTTCCACCTCCTCGGCGTAGTCGACCGCACGCTGGACGGCGTCCTCCAGCGTCTTCTCGACGGTCACGAGATCCTCGTTGAGGATCTCCATGCCCTCCTCCCAGTTCGTCCCGGCGAGCCGGACGACGACGGGCTTGGGGATCTCGTCGAACTGTTCGAGCGCCTGGTTGATCCCCCGGGCGACCTCGTCGCCGCGGGTGATCCCGCCGAAGATGTTGAAGACGACCGAATCGACGTTGTCGTCGGAGAAGACCATGTCCAGGGCGTTGGCGATGCGGTCGGCCTTGGCGCCGCCGCCCACGTCGAGGAAGTTGGCGGGCTCGCCGCCGTAGTGGTCGACCAGATCCAGCGTCGTCATGACGAGACCGGCGCCGTTGCCGATGATGCCGACGTTCCCGGAGAGACGGACGTAGTCGAAGCCGTACTCGTCGGCCTTGCGGTCGAGCTCGCTCTCGGCGAACTCGCCTTCCTCCTCCATCTCCTGGAGCTCGGGCTGGCGAAAGAGGGCGTCCTCGTCGACGTTGAAGACGGCGTCGGCGGCGATGACTTCCTTGTCGGCGGTGACCATGAGGGGGTTGATCTCGGCGTCGGAGCCGTCGCGGTCGTCCCAGAGCTCGTAGAGCGTCGTCAGGACCGAGGCCACGTCGCGGGCGATCTCGCGGTCGACGCCGGCGTCGTAGACGGCCTTGCGGGCCTGGTAGGGGTGCATGCCGAACGCGGGGTCGATGTGCTCGCGGGCGATGGCGTCGGGGTCCTCCTCGGCGACCTCCTCGATGTTGACGCCGCCGCGGGTCGAGACCATCGCGACGGGCTTGCCCTCGCCGCGGTCCATCGTGACGCCGACGTACAGCTCGTTCTCGAAGTCGACGGCCTCCTCGACGAGGACGCGGTCGACGGTGTAGCCCTTGAGGTCCATGCCGAGGATGTCCTCGGCGGCCTCGCGGGCCTCGCTCTCGTCGTCGGCGAGCTTGATGCCGCCGGCTTTCCCGCGTCCGCCGACGTGTACCTGTGCCTTGACGGCGACCGGATAGCCGATCTCCTCCGCGGCGGCGACCGCCTCGTCGACGGTCCCGGCCAGGTCCGAGGCCGGTGTCGGGATCCCGGCGTCGGAGAAGACCTGCTTGGCCTGATATTCGTGCAGTCGCATGTCACTCGAACCCGCGGCCGGCGAGCGCTTAAATCCCGACGGTATCGACCGGCTCCCGGTTAAGTACACCGGCAGGTATCGTTCACGAAAATTGGGCCACAAGGCACTTATTGCCGACGAAACCGATCACGCGTGTCGGCGCCCGACGGCGCCGCACCCCACCCACCCCACCGATTCCACCCCACCCTTTCCGCCGTTCCACCCACCCTCTCTTTCCACCGTTCGCTCGCCACCAGGGAGCGACCGCACCGCGTAGCGACCGCCGACCTCCGTCCGCTCCCGTCCGCGTAGCGCGACGAGTGACTTTTCCCGGTCTCACCCGTCCTCACGGATATGGACGGCGACGACGCCGAGAGCGGGGGCGACCCGGCAGGAGTGACAGACGCCAGCGGCGCGGACGGGGCGGCGGTGTCGGCGCTCGCGAGCGAGATCGAAGCGGCCGAGCGGGTCGTCGCGCTCACCGGCGCGGGCGTGAGCGTCCCGTCGGGGATCCCGCCGTTCCGCGGCGAGTCGAGCGACGACGGGCCAGACCCGGTCTGGGAGACCCACGACCCCGCGGACTTCCACCGGCGGCGCTTCGACGCCGACCCCGAGGGGTTCTGGACCGACCGGCTGGCCCTCCGGGAGACGCTGTACGGCGACGGGGTCGAGCCGAACGCGGCCCACGAGGCGCTGGCGACGCTCGAATCGCGGGGCTACCTCGACACGCTGCTGACCCAGAACGTCGACGGGCTCCACGCGGCCGCGGGCTCGGAGTCGGTGGTCGAACTCCACGGGACGAGCGCCCGCGTGGTCTGTGACCGCTGTGGCGCGACCGGACCGGCCGACCCGGTCTTCGAGCGCGTCAGCGAGGGCGAGCGGCCGCCGACTTGCGACTGCGGGGGCGTCCTCAAACCGGACGTGGTGCTGTTCGGCGAGGCGCTGCCGGACGAGGCGTTCGACCGGGCCCAGACCGCCGCGCGGCGCTGCGACGTGTTCCTCGCGGTCGGGTCGTCGCTGACGGTGCGGCCGGCGGCGCTGCTGCCCGAGATCGCCGCCGAGTCGGGCGCGACGCTGGCCGTCGTGAACCTCGACGAGACGGACTACTCCGAACGAGCGGCCTACGATCTCCGGGCGGACGCGACGGCGGCGCTGCCGGCGCTGGTCGCGGCGCTCGACGGGTAGGACGGCGACGGGCGGCCGACGGGCGAATCGGCGACGGGCACACGGGGCCCGGGGACGGCCGGGCTACAGCTCGACGCCGCTGGGGATGAGACTGTGCTGGCGGAGGAGACTCCCCTCGTCGTCGTAGACGAGCAGGGTGCGTTTCTCGAAGTCGGCGACCGTCTCGCCGTCGCGCTCGACGACGACGCGGTAGCAGCCGTCGGCGTCGTCGGGGTCGTCCTCGCGGCGGGCGGCGTCGACGAGTTCCCGCACCGACCCGGCGTCGGCGTTGACCTCGACGACGAACTCCCCGGTCACCCGGTTGGTGAGGCTGAAGACGCCGGCGGCGTCGTCGTCGCCGGCCGTCCGGAAGCGGAAGGCGACGTCGACGCGGTCGCGGTCCAGCCGGTCGCCCCCGGCGTCCGTGAGGCGCTCCTCGAGGAGGTCCGACGGGCCGTCGTAGCGCAACGCGGCCGTCGGCAGGCGGTCGCCGTCCCGGTCGACGTGACGGAGTTCCAGCGTGACGTAATCGCGCCTCATTCGACACCCCCCACTAGGGAACGGGCGTGCATGAACGTAACGCCGATGCCGGCCGTGGCTGGGCCGACCGCGCTGGGCCCGAGCGCGTCTGGACGACCGTCGCCCCGGGAGCCGGTAGCTTTTATACGGGCGGCGACGGCGAGTCTGGCCATGTGGGTCCGCTCGGAGTACGCCGGTGAACTGGCCGTTCTCGCGACGTGGCTGACCGCCCTCCTGCCGTGGTCGGTGTCGGTGCTGCGCGAGTCGCCCTCCTGGCTCGACGGCACCTTCACCGTCGTCAACATCCGGTTCGTCTTCCTCCAGTTCCACTACCTGTTCGGGGTCGCGCTGGGCCGGCAGTCGCTGGACGGGCTCGTCCAGTTCGTCCCCGAGATCCCCGGGTTCGTCCCCCCGAACCAGGTGCCCGAGGGACAGCTCTGGCTCGCCACCGCCGGGTTCTTCGGGTGCATGCTCCTGCTGAGTCTCGTCTACTACGCGCGCGACGAGCAGCTCGAAGCGGCCGCCGAGCGAGCCGAGACACGGATCGCCGGCGGGGCGCCCGACGCGCTCGCCGACGCCGTCCCCGGAGCCGCCGCGGCCAGGCTGACGCTCGACCCCGTCCGCGTGTTCGGCGCCTGCTTCGCGGTCCTCGCGGTCGCCTTCTCGGTCGCCACGGCGATGTTCTTCCAGCACCAGCCGACCGTCCCCGTCGGCGCGGTCTTCATGTGGGTCTTCGCGGTCGTGCTCCTGCGGGTGGAACGCACCTGACCGACGGGCCGGCCGACGGCCGTCCCCGACCGACGACGCCCTCTTGTCGAGCCCCTCCTGTCACCGGTCACAGACGGTTCGAACCCGCGACAGCCCCCCGCGTCGCGCCGAACTTCGAAACCGCCGGAACCGGAGGTGACGGCCCCGCTACACCGACATTTGGGACCAGTTGTCACGCCGCGATCATCGAAACATTTAAGAGCTTTTCGGACTTACGTAGTGTTAGGAAGCGCGGCATCGGATTCTTATGGCTTTCGCCACCGGTGAGCCGCTCCGGAGACCAATCATGAGCGACACGACAATTCGAACCGGCGCCGAGGAACAGACGAGCGAACGGCTGCGGGCGGAGCAGGAGGAGTCGACCACCGAGCACGAGTGCCCCGAGTGCGGCGGTCGGCTCGACGCCGACACCGAGCACGGCGAGACCGTGTGTTCGGAGTGCGGCCTGGTCGTCGAGGAGGACGAGATCGACCACGGCCCCGAGTGGCGGGCGTTCAACCCCTCGGAGAAGGACGAGAAGTCCCGCGTCGGCGCGCCGACGACGAACATGATGCACGACAAGGGCCTCTCGACCAACATCGGCTGGCAGAACAAGGACGCCTACGGCAACTCGCTGTCGTCGAACCAGCGCCAGAAGATGCAGCGGCTGCGCACCTGGAACGAGCGGTTCCGGACCCGCGACTCGAAGGAGCGCAACCTCAAGCAGGCGCTCGGCGAGATCGACCGCATGGCCTCCGCGCTCGGCCTCCCGAAGACCGTCCGGGAGACGGCCTCGGTCATCTACCGCCGCGCGCTGGAGGAGAACCTCCTGCCCGGCCGCTCCATCGAGGGCGTGGCCACGTCGGCGCTGTACGCCGCCGCCCGGCAGGCCAACACGCCGCGCAGCCTCGACGAGATGACCGCCGTCTCCCGCGTCGACAAGATGGAGCTCACGCGGACCTACCGCTACGTCGTCCGCGAGCTGAACCTGGAGATCAGGCCGGCCGACCCCGAGAGCTACCTCCCGCGGTTCGTCTCGGACCTGGCGCTGGGCGACGACACCGAGCGCCGGGCGCGCGAGCTCATCGAGAGCGCGCGCGACCAGGGCATCCTCAGCGGGAAGAGCCCGGTCGGCCTCGCCGCCGCCGCGGTGTACGCCGCCGCCCTGCTGACCAACGAGAAGGTCACCCAGTCGGAGGTCAGCGAGGTCGCCAACATCTCCGAGGTCACCATCCGCAACCGCTACAAGGAACTGCTCGAATCCGTCGACGCCCCGGCCTGATCGTCCGGTAGCCGGCCCACCACGGACCCGTCGGTGTGTGCCGGCCGCGCCCGGCCGCCGGTCCCGTCGCTCGCCGCACAAGCCTTTTTGTATTCGTCGTGCGTGTGGATATCACGCATGGAGGAAGCGTACGTCCGACTGCTCTGCCCCGAGTGTACCAAAGACTGGGAGTCGACGCCGACGGACCTGCCGGAACACACCGACCTCTTTCACTGCCCCAACTGCCACGCGAGCCGCCGGCTCGCGGAGTTCACGCGGACCGACCGGGACCTGCAGACGCTGAAGCGACTGAGCTAGCCGCTCGTCGCGGACCGCGCGCCGCAGGCCTCACAGCGGAGGAGCAACACGCCGCCCTCGCGCTCGAAGTGGGTGTCCGGCAGGCCACACTCCGGGCAGAGGACGAACTCGTCGGCGTACTCGTCGACGGCGTTGCTGACGCGGCGTTCGCTGAACTCGCCGGTCAGCCGCGCGCGGCCGCTCTCGTCGATGTGGCCGCTGGTCCCCAGCTCGTTCTGGAGGAACTGCATGACGTGGTCGTCCTCGCGGCCCAGGCGGTCGCAGGTGTCCTGGAAGTTCTCGTAGACCGTCACGTTGCCCTCCTGGCGGATGTCCGGGTCCGGCACCGCGAACCGGTCGGAGCTCCCCTCGATCTCCGGCGTCTCCTCCATCGCCCGGTCGAGCATGTCGTCGTAGTCCATACCCGTGAGAAGCCCGTCCCCGCCTAAAAGTCTTTCAACCCCGCGGCCGCGCACCCGGCGTTCCGGTCCGCACCCACCGACCGTCGCTCGCGTCGCAACCGCCCGACTACTGCGCCCCTGTCGACGACCCCACCCCGATCGCCACCGCCCGCCGAAACCGATATCGAGAGGCTTTTGTACACGGTTTTTAAGCAGGTGTGTGTTAACGCGACTCAGGATACTACTATTAACCTCCAGTGGTTAGGACGGGACGACTATGAAAAAGCAGGAGCTCATTCACCTTCACGGCCTGCTTGCTCAGGTGGAGAACCACTACGAAATGGAGACAGGGGAAGAGGTGGAACACGACGAGTACACTTCTCTCGGCGTACGGCCGACCTCGATCCACAAGTCGAAGACCGACCACAAGAACGCCGTTTTCGCCCTGGCGAAGGGCATCACTTCGGAGATGGAGACCGAGACGCGCGAGCGCGTCCCGGCCTCCGCGGACTGAACGAATCGACTCGTCCCGTCCTCCCGACACCCGACCGCCCAGTGGCGTCGCTGTCCCGCCCGTCTGTGGGTCACACCGCTCGGCACCTCCGAATACGACCGCGAGAATCCCGTTACCGGCCGGCGTGGAGCGCCGCTACGACTCGTCGATGAGTTCCTCGAACTCGGGTAACACGTCGTCGCCGCGTTCGTCGCCCGACCCCCCGTCGCCCCGTTCGTCGCCCGACCGGTCCTCCCGGACCGGCTCCTCCCCCTCGTCGGCCGCGGGCTCGCTCTCGTCGTCTCCCGATTCCTCCTCGTCCTCGTCGCCGTCCTCGTCGACCTGCTCGATCTCGAGGACCTCGAGCGGGATGTTCTCGAGGCGCTGGCCGATCTCCTTGCGGGCGATCCGGGCGGCGTGCTCCTCGCGCTCGACGTTGAAGACGGTGATCTCCAGCTCGAGCGCGACGAGGCTCTCGTCGGCGGCGATGAAGGCCGGTTCGAGTTCCTCGCCGCAGTGGGGACAGGACCGCTCGCCCATGTTGATCTCGACGTAGTTGAGGTCCGGGTTGAGCATCTCCCCCGTCTTCGAGATGGCGATCCGGACCGCCTCGTCGGCCGTCTCCACGTCGTAGACGGGGACGGCCGCTTCGACGACAACTCTGCAGTTCATGTGCCCGCCTTCGCCGCGCAGCGACATGAAGGTTCGCCTCGATAGCACGGCACACACCCCTCCGCGGGGGCGGCCCTCGCCCGTCCGAACCGGCGGCGGACCGCCCGCGTCGATCCGGTGCCGTCGAAGCCGTCCGGCCGAACGGGCCCGGTCGATCCGGCGGCGTCGAACGGGCCCAGTCGGATTCCCCGCCGGGTCGCTCTCGAAAGGTCGAAGGCACCCCGACGCCTGGCCCGGGTATGACCGTCGAACGCGGCGTCCTCGCCCTCGATGAGTTTCCCGGTCCGTTCGACCTGCAGTCGACCGTCGAGAGCGGCCAGTCGTACCTCTGGGACCGCGCCGACGGCCGGATGTACGACGAGACGGGTGCCTTCGGCGGCGACGCCTGGTACGAGACCGTCGTCCGCGTCGACGGCGACCCGGCCGTCGTCCGCGTCCGCCAGGTCGACGACCGCCTGGAGTGGGAGTCGTCGGTCGACGCCGTCCCGATACTCCGCGAGCGGCTGCGACTGGGCGACGACCTCCCGGCGATCCGGGCGGCGACGCCCGACGACGAGGTGGTCGAGTCGGCCTTCGACGCCTACTGGGGGATGCGCCTCGTCGACGACCCCGCCGTCCCGTCGCTGATATCGTTCATCTGCTCGGCCCAGATGCGCGTCGCCCGCATCCACGGCATGCAGCGGGAACTCGAACGCGCGTTCGGCTCGACCGTCGAGTTCGACGGCCGGACCTACCACGCGTTCCCGACCGCCGAGCAACTCGCCGAGGCCAGCGAGGCCGAACTCCGCGACCTGGGGCTGGGCTACCGGGCGCCGTACGTCCGCGACACGGCGCGGATGGTCGCCGACGGCGAGGCCCACCCGGAGGAGGCGGCCGGGCTGGACTACGAGGACGCCCGCGAGTCGCTCACCCGCTTCGTCGGCGTCGGCGACAAGGTAGCCGACTGTGTCCTGCTGTTCGCGCTCGACTACCTGGAGGCCGTCCCGCTGGACACCTGGATCCGGACGACCATCGAGGAGTACTACCCCGACTGCGACCGCGGCAACTACGCCGACACCTCCCGCGCCATCCGCGAGGCCTTCGGCGGCGAGTACGCCGGCTACGCCCAGACCTACGTGTTCCACTACCTGCGGTAGCGCGGACGGGAGAACGACGGGGCGCGGAACGGGGCGGGCCGGCTACCGCTCGTCGACGGGCGTCCACGAGCGGTCGTGGTCGCCGACGTAGGCGGAGAGCGGGCGGATGAGGCGGTTGTCGTCCAGCTGTTCGAGCGCGTGGGCGGTCCAGCCGCCGACGCGGGAGACGGCGAAGCAGGTCGTGAACAGCTCCTTGGGGACGCCGACGCCGTCGAGCAGGGCGGCGGTGTAGAACTCGACGTTCGTCTCCAGGTCCCGGCCCGGCTTGTGCTCGGCGAGGGCCTCGACCGCGATGTCCTCGAACTCCTTGATCGTCTCGAAGAAGTCGGAGTCGCCGGCCTCCTCGTAGAACTCCGACGCCGCCGCTTCGAGGACGGCCGCCCGCGGGTCCCTGACGCGGTAGACCCGGTGGCCGAAGCCCATCAGCCGCTCGCCGGCCTCCAGCTTCTCGCGGACGTACCTCTCGGGGTCGCCCGACTCGTGGATGTCCTTGAGCATGTCGAGGACGGGTCCCGGTGCCCCGCCGTGGAGCGGTCCCTTGAGGGTGCCGACGGCCGCGGTCGCCGCCGAGACCACGTCGGACTCCGTCGAGACGACCGTACGGGCGGTGAACGTCGAGGCGTTCAGCCCGTGGTCGACGACCGTGTTGAGGTACGTCTCCAGTCCGCGGACCGCGGCCGCGTCGGGCTCCTCGCCGGTTAGCATGTAGAGGTAGTTCGCCGCGTGGCGCAGGTCCTCGCGGGGTTCGACCGGCTCCTCGCCGTCACGGTAGCGCCAGTAGGCCGCGACGATGGTCGGGAAGACGGCGACGACCCGCCGGGCGTCGGCCTCGGGGTCCTCCGCGCCGGTCCCGAGGTTCGCCGCCGCGGCGCCCATCCGGAGGGCGTCCATCGCCGGTCTCTCCTCCTCGGCGGCCCGCCGCAGGACCGCCTTCACTTCGTCGCCGATCCCGCGACGGGCCGCCAGGTCCGCCCGGAAGGCGTCGAGTTCGTCGGCCGTCGGGAGCCGGTCCTCGAACAGCAGGAAGACGCTCTCCTCGTAGGTGGCGTTGCGCGCGAGCTCGTCGACGGGGAACCCGCCGATCGTGAGCACGCCCGCCTCGCCGTCGATGTCGCTCAGCCGCGTCTCCGCGACCCTGATACCCTCCAGCCCGCGGTTCAGTTCCTCGTCACGCATGCCCACGCATCGGTGGGAGACCACCAAAGTACTGTTGGAACACGCCGGAGTTTTCCGCGATTTCGCTCGAACTTTCGGCATCGACCCGGCGAATCGATCCGCTATCGTCCAACTGTCGACGGCTGTATCGACAGGTGTACAACCCGGCCGTGCAAGCGACCGGGCCGGTCGGGGCACTTCCCGCCGAGCGCGAGCGAGGCGAGCCAGGACGGTTTTTTCACCGCGGGCGCGCTACCGGCGCGTATGACCGACCGAACGCGAGCACACGTGTACGTCTCCGGACGAGTGCAGGGCGTCTTCTACCGCGCGACGACTCGCGACGAGGCCCGCGAGCGGGGCGTCGACGGCTGGGTGAGGAACCTCGACGACGGCCGGGTCGAGGCGGTCTTCGAGGGCCCCGAGCCGGCGGTCGAGGCGATGGTCGAGTGGTGCCACGAGGGGAGCGACCGGGCGCGCGTCGAGGACGTGGAGGCGGAGTACGGCGAGCCCGAGGGACTCGACGGGTTCGAGATCCGGCGGTGACCGGCGTCCGGCCGCCGTCCGGTGAAACAGCCGGAACCGACGGCCGGTTGCCCCCACCCTTTTCCGGGGGGCGGGCGAACGCCCGTCCATGATTACGGGCACGGAGATGGCCGTGGTCGACGAGAACGCCGCGGCCATGGGGGTCCCGCGCAAGCAGTTGATGGAGTCCAGCGGGCACGCCGTCGCCCGCGCGGTCCGCGAGGCCGCCGACCCGGGCGCGAGCGTCCGCGTCGTCGCCGGCCGGGGGAACAACGGCGGCGACGCCTTCGTCGCGGTCCGCTTTCTCGACGACTACGACGTGACGACGAGCCTGCTCGGTCGCCCGGAGACGATCACGACCGACATCGCCCGCGAGAACTGGAGGGCCCTCGCGGCCGGCGAGTACGACACCGAGACGGTCCGCGACTCCACGGGTTTCGAACTTGACGATCCGGACGTGGTCGTCGACGCGATGCTCGGGACCGGTATCGCGGGCGACCTGCGCGAACCCGAGCGCACCGCCGCGGCGGCGATCAACGACAGCGACGCGACCGTCGTCTCGGTCGACGTGCCCTCCGGTCTGAACGCCGAGACGGGCGACCTCGCCGACACCGCGGTCGAGGCCGACCGCGTGGTCACGTTCCACGACACCAAGCCCGGCCTCGCCGAGCTGGACGCCGACGTGACCGTCGCGGACATCGGCATCCCCGCGGCCGCCGAGCGGTTCGTCGAGCGGGGCGACCTGATGCGGCTCGACGACCGCGACCCGGACAGCCACAAGGGACAGAACGGCGAGGTGCTCGTCGTCGGCGGCGGGCCCTACGCCGGCGCGCCGGCCCTGTCGGCGAAGGCCGCGCTCCGGGCCGGAGCGGACCTGGTCCGCGTGGCCTGTCCGATGGTGGTCGGCCGCGAGCTCCAGGGGTTCGGCGAGGACCTGATCGTCCGCCCCTACCAGGGCAAACAGCTCGAACCCAAGCAGGTCGGGTTCCTCCTCCAGATGGCCCGCCACCACGACACCGTGGTCATCGGTCCGGGCCTCGGCGACGAGGAGGAGACGCTCGAAGCGGTCGAGGGCATCCTCTCGGGGTACTCCGGGACGGCCGTCGTCGACGCCGACGCGCTCTCCCGCGTGCCGGAGGTCGACACGGACGCCGACCTGATCTGTACGCCCCACCAGGGCGAGTTCGCGGAGATGGGCGGACGCGTCACCGACGACTGGGAGGAACGGACCGACTACGTCGAGCACTTCGCCGCCGACCTGGGCCAGACGGTCCTCGTCAAGGGGAAGTACGACGTGATCTCCGACGGCGAGACCACGCGCGTCAACCGCACCGGCAACGCCGGCATGACCGTCGGCGGCACCGGCGACGTGCTCGCGGGGATCACCGGCGCGCTCGCGGCGACGCAGGAGCCGGTCCACGCCGCCGCGATGGCCGCCTACGCCAACGGCAGGGCGGGCGACCGCGTCTACGAGCGCCGCAACAACGGCCTCACCGCGACCGACCTGCACGACGAGATCCCCGCCGTCCTCTGGACCGACCGGGGTGGCGAGGCGTGAGCGGCGAGAACAACGGGAACGGGGAGACGGATACGGAGCTCACCCACACCGACGAGTCGGGCGAGGCGCAGATGGTCGACGTGGGCGACAAGCCCGACACCGCGCGGCGGGCCGTCGCCCGCGGGGTCATCCGCTTGCGCCCCGAGACGGTCGACGCCGTCCGCGGGAACGCGGTCGACAAGGGCGACGTGCTCGCGACCGCCCGGATCGGCGCGATCCAGGCGGTCAAACACACCTGGGAGACGATCCCGATGTGCCACCAGATCCCGGTCACGAACGTCGACACCGACTTCGCGCTCGGCGACGACGCCATTGAGCTTACCGTCGCCGTCGAGACGACCGGCAAGACCGGCTGCGAGATGGAGGCGCTGGAAGGGGTCACGACCGGGCTCAACGTCGTCTGGGACATGGTGAAGGCCGCCGAGAAGGGCGCCGACGGCGAGTACCCCGAGACCGGGATCGAGTCCGTCGAAGTCGTCGAGAAGACCAAGCGGCCGCTGGAGTGACCGCCGCGGCCGCGGAGCGGCCGCCCCCGCGGTCGCGCGCCTCGCGTTCGGGTCCGAGGCTTCAAGTACCGGAACGCGACCAGGGCCGTCCATGCGCTGAGACTCGCCGCGCGGCGGCCTGCGGTCGCGCGACGCGACCGCCGCGCGGAGCCATCGGCGCGTCGCCTGTTCGCCACACGAACCCCTCGCGTTCGCCGGGGTCGGCCGATTTTTGGTGGTCGTAGCCGTGGGTTCGCGCATGCGAGCAGCGATCTATCACGGCGAGCGGGACGTGCGCGTCGAGGACGTGGACCGACCGGAGATCGAGAGCCCCGGCGACGCGCTGGTCCGCGTGACCCACACGGCCATCTGCGGGTCGGACCTGTGGCCCTACCGGGGACGGAGCGACCGGGACACGCCCTCGCGGATCGGTCACGAGCCGATGGGGATCGTCGAGGAGGTCGGCGACGACGTGCGGAGCGTCCAGCCCGGGGACCGCGTGTTCGCGCCGTTCGTCGTCAGCTGCGGCGAGTGCGAGTTCTGCCGGCGGGGACTGCACACCTCCTGCGTGAACGGCGACGGCTGGGGCGGCGACAACGGCGGCGCTCAAGGCGAGTACGTCCGCGCGCCCCACGCCGACGGGACCCTGGTCCGGATCCCCGACCGCTACGCCGACGACGAGGACGCGTTGCAGGCCGCCCTGCCGCTGACCGACGTGATGGGCACTGGCCACCACGCCGCGGTCAGCGCCGGCGTCGAAGCCGGTGACACCTGCGTCGTCGTCGGTGACGGCGCCGTCGGCCTCTGCGGCGTCCTCGCTGCTCGCCGGCTGGGCGCCTCGCGGATCGTCGCCGTCGGCCACCACGCCGACCGCCTCGACCTCGCCGAGGAGTTCGGCGCGACCGACACCGTCCTCGGCGGCGAGGGCGGCGTCGACGACGAGGCCGAGCGCGTCCGGGAGTTGACCCACGGCGGCGCCGAGCACGTCCTGGAATGCGTCGGCGCGGCCGGCGCGATGGGGACGGCCGTCGGCGCCGCTCGCCCGGGCGGCACAGTCGGGTACGTTGGCGTCCCCCACGGCATGGGCGACGGGCTCGACCTGTTCCCCTTCTTCGGCGACAACGTGACCCTCTCGGGCGGCGTCGCGCCGGTCCGCGCCTACGCCGACGAGCTGCTCGCGGACGTGCTCGGCGGCACGCTCGACCCCTCCCCTATCTTCACCAAGACCGTCTCGCTGGACGACATCGCCGAGGGCTACCGCGCGATGGACGAGCGCGAGGCCATCAAGGTGCTCGTGAAACCCTGAGTCCGGCGCGAGCCCACGCAGTTGCGTACCGCGCTTTTTCCGGCCGCTCCCGTATCGCCCGCCGGTGATCGCCCGTGACAGCGATACTGACCCTCTCGTACGTCGTCCACGTCGTCTCGGCGGCGCTCTGGACGGGCAGCGTGCTCTACGCCGCCTACGCGGTACTGCCGGCGGCCGACGCCGGCCACCTCGGGGCGGAGGCGTTCGGCGCGACCGTCGACGGCGTGCTGCAGGTGACGCGCTGGACCGGCGTCGCGCTCCCGCTGACCGGCGCCTATCAGGTGTGGGTGCTCTATCCGCTGGACGCACTGGTCGCGACCGGCCGCGGCCACCTCGTGGTCGGGATGGCCGCGCTGTGGGGCCTGATGAACGGAGTCATCGAACTCGGCGTCTACCGTCTGCGAGCGGGGGGCACGATCGGACTCGTCCGTCACTTCGTCGTCCCGTTCGGGAGCGACGAGGTTACCGACGTGTCGCGGGCGGCGGACCAGTTCCGGCCGTACCTCCGCGCCTCGGCGGCGCTCGCCGCGCTGTTGCTGGTCGACGCCGCGCTGCTCGCCGCCGGCGTCCCCGGGTGAGCGGCCCGCAGCCTGAGCCCTCTGGTGAGCGACCCGCGGGCGACGCCTCGGCGCCGGTAGACCGACAAGCCTCCCGCCCCTCTGTCGGACCATGCCGAGGGTCAGCGACACCTACCTGGAGAACCGATGGCGCGTCCAGCCGAACCACGCCAACAACTACGGGACCGTCCACGGCGGCAACGTCATGAAGTGGATGGACGAACTCGGCGCGATGTCGGCGATGCGGTTCGCCGGCGAACCCTGCGTCACCGCCTCGATCGACCGCATGGACTTCCACCGCCCGGTCCCGACCGGCGAGGTGGTCGTCATCGAGGCGTTCGTCTACGACGAGGGCCGGTCCAGCGTCAGCGTCCACCTCCGGGCCGCCCGGGAGAACCCCCGGACGGGGGAGCAGGAGATGACCACCGAGTCGCAGTTCGTCTTCGTCGCCATCGACGAGGACGGCTCGCCCGTGCCGGTCCCGGATCTGACCGTCGAGGGCGAGCGCTGTCGGGAACTGCGCGAGCGGGCGCTGGCGTGGCGTCGGGACCGGGAGGAGTAGGCGGGGTCGGGAAGGCACCCGCGGGGCCTCTCAGGCCGACGCCTCGACGAGGTCGCCCGCCTTCGACCGCGACCGCTCGACGACCGCGGGGCGGGCCTCGAACTCGATGACGACCTGGTCGCCGTAGTCGACCGAGTCGACCTGGGCGTTGTCGTGGATCCACGAGACGAGCGACATCGTGTCGTCGGTCATCGGCAGGACGAGCCGCTCGCGCTCGTAGTCGGGCAGTTCCGCGTGGATCCGCTCGCGGAGGTCGTCGACGCTCTCGCCGGTCCGCGCCGACACCGCGACCGGATTGGGCGCCAGCGCCGACAGCGCCTCCCGCTTGCGCTGTACTTCCTCCGCGTCGACCTTGTCGACCTTGTTCAGCACCGTCACGATCGGCGCCTCGTTGCGCTCGGCGAGCGTGTCGTGACACGTGACGAGCTTCTCGCGGATCTCCTCGGTCGACTCGCTCACGTCGACGACCAGCAGTACGAGGTCCGCCCGGTAGACCGAGTCCAGCGTCGACTTGAACGACTCGACCAGCCAGTGGGGCAGGTCCGAGATGAACCCGACGGTGTCGGTCACGAGCACGTCCCGCCGGTCCATGTCCGCCCGCCGGGTCGTCGTCCCCAGGGTCGTGAACAGCCGGTCCTCGGACTCGGCGGTCGTGTCCAGGTCGGGGTGCAGATCCTCGTTCTCGTCCACTTCGACGTCCTCGGCGAGCCGCCGGAGCAGCGTCGACTTCCCGGCGTTCGTGTAGCCGGCCAGCGCCACCAGGTCGAACCCCGACTCGCGGCGCTGGGCCCGACGGTGTTCCTCGGTCTCCTCGATCTGCTCCAGTTCGTCGCGGATGCGGGATATCTGGGCCTTGATGTCCTGCTCGCGGCTCTCGTCGTACTCGCCCAGTCCCATGAACCCCGGCCGCTCGTCGCGCCGGGCGAGGCTGGCCTTGGCCTCCGCGCGCGGGAGTTCGTAGCGCAGTTCCGCGAGTTCGACCTGCAGCTGGGCCTTGCGCGTCTGGGCGCGCTGGCCGAAGATCTCGAGGATGAGCCGGAACCGGTCGACCAGCTTGACGCCCTCGGGGAGTTCGTTGCCGATGTTGTACGTCTGGTAGGGGCCGAGCTGGTTGTCGAAGACGACGACCGTCGCATCCGTCTCGACGACCCGGCGCGCCAGCGTGGCGACCTTCCCCTCGCCGATGTGGGTCGCCGGGTCCTCCTTCCTGGTCTGGGTCACCTCGCCGACCACCTCGTAGCCGGCCGCGCGCGCGAGGTCGCGGATCTCCGTCGTGTCGGCCCGTCCGCTGTCGACGCGCTTGGCGACGACAGCCCGCCGTTCGGATCCTGTCTCCGTCACTCGCGCGTGGCTACGGCGCCCGCGTATTTAAACTCTGGTCGCTCGGGGCCGGCGAGCCGGCAGGTCTGACGACTCACCCGCTCAGACGGCCGATCTGCCGGGCGGCGGACACGTGGCCGACCGCGGTAAGCCGTGGCTACCCGCGCTGGCCGGCGGGCACAAGAGCCTTATCCCGCCGCCGTCACCGGGACGGATATGGTAGACATCGGCTTGCAACAGATCGGGCTGGAACTCGGCTCGGGCGCCGTGATCGGGGGGCTGATCGGGTTCACCGCCAAGAAGGTCGCGAAGATCATCGCCATCCTCGTGGGCCTCGAACTGGCGCTGTTCAAATTTCTGGAGTCGCAGGGCATCCTGATCGTGGACTGGGACCGCCTCTCGGCGGGGCTCGTCAACGCGAGCAGCGCCGCGACCGACGCCGCGACGGGGGGACAGCCGCCGGGGATCGTCGTGAGCCTGCTGTCGGTCATCCCGGTCAGCGCCGGCTTCACCGGCGGGTTCCTCGTCGGCTTCAAGAAAGGGTAACCGCACGGCCGTTTTTATCTCCGCCGGACCGAACGAAGCGTCGGACCGGGGAGCGACACTGCGGGAGTTACGGTGACGGGGTGATCGGCGTGGTATCGCCGCCTCCGCCGCCACCGTTTTCGCCGCCGCCGTCACCGCCGAAGCCGCCGTTACCGCCGCTCCCCCGGGGCACGTCCTCGTCCTTGTCGCCGGAGACGAGGAACTCCAGGAGGTTGCCGGCGAACCGCTCGTTGTCGAGGTCGTACAGCTCGGAGGACTTGAGGAACGAGGTGTCCGCGACCATCACGAAGTTGCCGTTCTGGGCCGCGACGGGGTACTGCCCGGCCTGCCGGCGTTCGAGCGTCCGCGTGCCCGAGAGGGCGCGCATCCGGATCTCCGGGGCGTCGCCGGTCCGGACGACGTAGCCGGCGGAGTCGAACGTGACGTTGGAGACGCCCTCCGTCAGCGCGCTCGACCCGTCCGGGCTGGCGATGATGCTCTCGTAGTTGTTGTCGTTGCCGCCGTCCTCGATGTTGTAGAGGCCCTCGGTACCCATCCGGAGCCCGAACGTCTGGGTCAGCTCCTGCGCGCCGAACCGGACCTCGGAGATCTGGGCGCTCAGGCCGCTGCCGACGGACAGCTGCGGCGGCTCGGCGAGCACCGCGATCCGGCCCCCGCCGTCGGCGTAGGCCTCCAGCCCGGCGATCTCGCCGTCGGAGAACGAGGCGGTCGGCTGGACGATCAGCACCGCGTCGTACGCCCGCAGCGTCGCGTTGTAGCTGCTCTCGCCGAACCCGCCGCCGTCGCCCGGCACGTCGGGGGTGAAGTCGACCTCGTGGCCCGCCCGCGCGAGCGCCTCGACGAGCGGGGCCAGGTCCGACTGCGAGTACCGGTTGCTGTGGCCGCTGTCGACGAGGATCCGCTTGCTCTCGCCGGAGCTATCGAGCGATATCTCGCCGTCCTCGGGCGCGCTGGTCGCCAGCACGTTCTCCGGGGCGAACTGGCCGGGGGCCTGTCCCTCGATCTCCTCGCCGTCGGCCGGTCCCGCGGAGCCGGACCCGCCGAGGGTCCCGACCAGGGCCGTGCCGGCGAGGATGACCGCGATCACGACGACGAAGACGCCGAGCGGCTTGAGTATCTCACTCGCTCTCATCGTTCACCTCCTGTGCGTCCTCGGTGACCGGGACGCCCCAGACCGCGTGGAACTGGTACGGTTCCTGGAACTGCGTGTCCTGTTCCCCGGCGCCGTCCACGTAGACGACGTTCCCGTCGACGCGCTCGACGTCCTTCGAGAGGACGATCGCACCGCCGGAGGGGCTGACGGGCGCGTTGTAGTCGACGTTGTACTGGTCGCCCTCGATGCCGTCGGCCCGCGTCGCCGCGAACTCGATGGCCGAGTTGAGGTCGCCCATCTCGTCGGCGAAGCCGTTCCGGACCGCGGTCGGGCCGATGTAGGCGTCGCCGTGTGCGACCTCGCTACGGCTCAGCGACAGGTTCTCGCCGCGGTGTTTCACGATCGTGTCGACGAAGGCGTTGTGGAGCGTCTCCATCTGCTCGCGCAGCTGGTCTTTCTCCGTCGTCGCCTTGTCGGGACCCGTCCGGAGGTAGGTCTTGCTCTGGGCCTCGGCCTGTTCGACCGTGCTCAGCGGCGCGCTGACGATGACGCCGATGGAGCCGACGGTCGAGCTGGGTTTGACGAAGATGTGGTCGGCGGGCGCGATCCCGAAGTAGCCGCCCGAGGCGGCCGTCCCCTCGACGTAGGCGACGACCGGCATCTGGGCGGCGGTCCGGTTGACCGCCAGGTAGAACTCCTCGCTCGACGCGACGGCGCCGCCGGGGCTGTCGATCCGCAACACGACCGCCTCGACGGAGTCGTTGGTTCTCGCCTCTCGGAGGTCTTCCTTGAGGTCGTTCACCGGGCCGGCGTCTGTCCCGGCCCGCAGCGTGACGACCGATACGGTCGACTCCCCCGAATCGCTCCCGGACGACTGGGTGGCGCTCCAGACGACCGGCGCGAGTACGGTGCCAATCAGGACGGCGACGACCACGACGATCACGTACAGCACCGTGGTCGTCCTGGTCGAGTCGGCTCTGTCCACCATGCACGTCGGGGAACGGACGACCCCCTCATCAAGGTTGGTCAATCTCAAATTCTGTTTGACATACCCGTCGGTCGTCCCCGGACCGCGGGGAGCCGCCCGCCGACCCCCGTTCCCGGCGGTAGCCGCGCCTTACCGGGATCGGCGACCCGGCGGGTGCCGCCACGCTCCGACCGGCCGTTCCGGGCGCCGCTACTCCTCGACCAGCCGCTCGGCGCGGTCGCGGTCTTCGGGCGTGTTGACGTTGACCCGCCGGCCGTCGAACGCGACCGTCTCGACGCGCCGGTCGGCGCGCAGGAAGAGGTCGATCGCGTCGGTCAGCTCGTACTCGCCCCGCTCGGAGGGCTGGACGAGGTGACAGGCGTGGAAGATGTCCGGCGAGAAGGCGAACAGCCCGGTCAGCACCCGCGTCGACGGCGGGTTCGACGGCTTCTCGACGACCGCGTCGAGGCGGCCGTCGTCGTCGGTGACGAACACGCCGGTATCGGCCGCCTCGTCCCGGGAGACCTCGTCGACGAGCAGCGTCGCGTCCACGCCGTCGGTCCGCTGGCGCTCGACCACCTCGTCGAAGTTCCCCGTCATCACGTTGTCGGCGTTGAACACCAGGAAGTCCTCGTCGACCTCGGTCTCGGCACGCAGGACGGCGTCGGCCAGCCCCTTCGGCTCGCGCTGGTGGACGTACGTGATCGGGACGCCGTCGAACTCGTCGCCGTAGTGGTCGATGATCGCCTCCTTCCGGTAGCCGACGACGACCACGAACTCCGTGACGCCCAGCTCGGCCAGCGCGTCGAGCCCGTGGGACAGCAACGGACGGTCGCCGACCGCGACGAGCGGCTTCGGTCGGTCCTCGGTGCGCGGCCGGAGCCGCGTCCCACGCCCGGCCGCCGGGATGACTGCTTTCATCTTGTCCGGGCCCACGCCGCCCGCCCACTAAACGCTGCCGCGAGAGAGTCAGAAGATGTCCTTGAGGTCTTCGAGTCGCCCGACCAGGTCGTCGATCCCGTCGTTCATCTCGTCGACGCGCTCGCCGAGGCCGTCGGCGGGGATCGCGCCGTTCGGCGTCGGCTCGATCAGCCCGTCGTCCTCCAGCATCCGCAGCGAGTAGCGCACCTTGTGTTCGGGCACGTCCGTCTCCTCGGCCAGCCGGACGATCCCGATCGGTCCCGACTCGATCACCGCCTCCAGGATCCGCAGGTCCCGTTCCTCCTTCTCGACCTGTTTGGTCAGTCGTTCCACCATGAAAGCCCACCGGGTCTATTCCCCCCGTCGGTAATAAATGTCGCAGATGCCGAATTCGGCTCCCGCACGGTCGACACGACTGCGGCCGCGCCCCCCCGCCCACGACCCTATTCGTCGCCGACCGGCGTCCGCCGCAGCTCGTCGATCTGGTCGCGCAGCCGGCCGAGTTCGCTCTCCAGTTCCTCTTGGCGGTCGATGAGCGCGCCGAGCTCCTCCGTGTTGACCGAGTAGTCGTGGTCCAGCGCGCTGTCCAGCGAGTCGGTCGTCGCCTGGACGAGATACGAGGCGAACTGCAGCACCTCCTCGGGCGAGCCCTGCGCGTCGAACAGCTCGACCGCCCCCGATTTCGGCGTGTAGCTCACCACGGGAACCTCCGCCTCCGCGTGGTAGGTCGTCGTCGCTTCCAGCTCCGTCACGGGGTTGCGCCGCTCGCGGGTCTGCTCGGTCCGGACGACCCCGAACGGCTCCGCGAGGGCGGGGTAGGTGTCGCCCAGGTCCCGGAGCACGTCCGCGGCCTCGACGCCCAGCTGGGACTCCACGTCGCCGTAGAACTGCTTCGAGCCCGACAGCGACAGCGCGACCGCGTAGAAGACGTGCTGGTTGTTCTCCGCCAGGTCGCGGATCCGCTCGCGGACGCCCTCGTGGTTGCCCTCCAGGGTCTCCCGCTCCAGGTCGTCGAGCAGCGCGCGGGTCCCCTCCTCGCGTTCGAGGAACTCCTCGACGAGCACCCGCGGCATCGCCTGACTGTCGATCTCGTCCATACCTGCCCATTCGCAGCCAGCCATATCGCTCTGGCGGACCTGCACACCCGCCGTCGCCGGGCCCCGGCGGCTACCACCCCTCGACGGTCCGCTGCGAGAGGACGTGCGCCGCGACGAAGGCCGCCGACGCCAGGAACACCCCGCTCGCCACTCCCGACAGGACGGGCTGGGGCACCCCCACCACGTCGCGGAGGACCCAGGCGACCGCGACGAACGTCGCGATCAGCGCGACCCCGACCAGCGCCCCGCCGCCCCGGGACCACTCCCCCACGCGCGCCGCGAGCGACGACTGCGCGACCGGCCCGAGGACCACCGCGGTTGCGACGAACCCGCCGGCCACCCACGGCCAGTCGAGCCCGGGCAGGGTCGTCAGGTTGCTCAGGAACAGCACCGCCCCGAGGATTCCCACGAGTACGTCCGTCCACGTCGGCGTCCGTTCGGGCAGCCAGCGACCGGGGACCGTGTCGGACTCCATACCTCGACGGAGACGGGCCCGCCACATAGTTCGTTCGACCGACAGGAACCCGGACCGCGACCGGTCTGCTCCCACCGGCGACGGCCGTGAAACCCCCGAATCGGCGCGCGCTGGAGCGCGCTTTCATGCGCGCGACCGTAGCCGCGCGAGGGATGAGCGACGCCAGGAGCGAATCGGTTGGGGAGGTATGTGGCTGTCTGCGGTGTTGTGCGGGGTGGGTGGTGCGGCCGCGATACTGTGCTGTCCTGGCGGACTGAAAGGGCGAGGCGCGCTCGCGCCGGGAGTCGCCTGAGCGGGCCACTATCCGCGCGGGCGGTGCGGAGAGCGCGGATATCCCGCTCAGCGACCGCGAGCGCGGCGAGGGCTTTCAGCGCCTGCTGTCCCCTGCAGTAGAGACTCCAGGTAGCGAGCGCGGTGAGGGCTTTCATCGCCTGCTGTCAGTTGTAGTCGCGGTCACTGCTGAGCGCGTCGAGGGCGTTCAGCGCTCACCGTCGAGTGCGGTCGAGTCGGATCGAGTGCGACAATCTCTTCCGGCACTTGAGATGGCGCGACCGCTGGCGAGTCGATATCGACAGAAGACGCCCGAGGCGGGATTTGAACCGGAATCAGACGTGCTCGCTCGTTGCACTCGCTGCGCGCGACTGATAGGGTTCAAATCCAGTACTGCTGCTCTCCGATTTCGAGAGAGACGCGGAGATGAAACTCCGCGTCGGTGAAATCGGAGAAGCGCCCGAGGCGGGATTTGAACCCGCGTCACGACCGTGACAGGGTCGTATGATGGGCCACTACACCACCCGGGCTACACTCACACCTGGGGGGAACACACGGAAAAGGCTTTCCAGTTACGACGGCGCCATCGCCCGATCCCGCCGCCTCGACCGTGCCAATACCTCCCGTACCCCAACACCTATCAGGGACTTCCGCGTATCCCTGGGCACGAACCGACAACGTCGCGGCCCCACGACGGTTGCTCGCGGTGCGAGTAGCCGTGCTCGGCCGACTTGGTAAGCGTTTTATAGCTCGCGGTTATAGGCGCCTGTAGTATCTCGTGACAGCAACTTCTCCCAGACAGGCCAACACATGGTAGACGTAAGCCAACACGAACTCGTTCCCGACCACACGGTCCTCGACGGCGAGGAGATCGAGGACGTGCTCGAGGAGTACAACGTCAAGAAAACCGACCTGCCGAAGATCAAGCGCACCGACCCCGCGCTGCGGGACCTGGAGGCCGACGTCGAGACGGGCGACGTGGTCCAGGTGACGCGGGACTCGCGGACGACCGACCGGGCAGTCGTATACCGACTCGTAGTGGAATAACATGGACATTCAGGACAGACGCGACATATCGCGCGAGTATTTCTCGAGGGAACGGCTCGCAGAACACCACTTCCGCTCGTTCAACGCGTTCCTCAACCGGGGGATGCAGGAGGTCGTCGACGAGAAGGCGACCATCGAGACGGACATCGGCGACAAGGAGGGCGAGGAGCCCGTCTACGTCGAGCTCGGGGACGTTCGGGTGGTCACGCCCCGCGTCCGGGAGGCCGACGGCTCCGAGGAGCTGCTCTACCCCCAGGAGGCCCGGCTGCGCAACATCACCTACGCCGCGCCCGTCTTCATGGAGATGGCGATCATCAAGGGCGGCGAGGAGGAGGAAGAGCGGGTCGTCGACCAGACCGAGACCAAGATCGGTCGCATGCCGGTCATGGTCGGCTCCGACAAGTGTAACATCGCCGGGTTCACGCGCGAGGAGCTGATCGACATCGGCGAGGACCCCGCCGATCCCGGCGGCTACTTCATCGTCAACGGCTCCGAGCGAGTGCTGATGACCAGCGAGGACCTCGCGCCGAACAAGATCCTCGCCGAGACCGACACGAAGTACGGCGACACCATCGAGGTCGCGAAGACCTTCTCCCAGCGCCGCGGCTACCGCGCCCTCGTGCTGGTCGAGCGCCAGCGCGACGGCCTGCTGGAAGTCTCGTTCCCGTCGGTCTCGGGCAGCATCAACTTCGTGACGCTCGTCCGGGCGCTCGGCCTGGAGAGCGACGAGGAGATCGTCCACCGCGTCTCCGAGGACCCGGAGATCGTGAAGTTCATGCTCGAAAATCTGGAGGCCGCGGAGGTCCAGACGACCGAGGAGGCCATCGAGGAGCTCGGCAAGCGCGTCGCCTCCGGCCAGGGCAAGAACTACCAGCTCAAGCGGGCCAACTACGTCATCGACCGCTACCTCCTGCCGCACCTCCACGAGGACGGCGTCGAGGAGGAGGACGTGCGCATCAACAAGGCGTACTACCTCTGTCGGATGGCCGAGGCGTGTTTCGAGCTCGCCCTCGACCGCCGCGAGGCCGACGACAAGGACCACTACGCCAACAAGCGCCTGAAGGTCTCGGGCGACCTGATGAAGGACCTGTTCCGGACGGCGCTGAACAAGCTCGCCCGGGACGTGAAGTACCAGCTGGAGCGCGCCAACATGCGCAACCGCCAGCTCTCGGTCTCGACGGTCGTGCGCTCGGACGTGCTGACCGAGCGGCTGGAACACCCCATCGCGACGGGCAACTGGGTCGGCGGCCGCTCGGGCGTGAGCCAGCTGGTCGACCGGACCGACTACATGGGGGTTCTCTCCCACCTGCGGCGGCTTCGGTCGCCGCTCAGCCGTTCGCAGCCGCACTTCGAGGCGCGGGACCTGCACGCGACCCAGTGGGGTCGCATCTGTCCCTCGGAGACGCCCGAGGGGCCGAACTGCGGCCTGGTGAAGAACTTCGCGCAGGCGATGGAGCTGTCACAGAACGTCGAGGACGAACAGGGACTGAAACAGGAACTGGCGGCGATGGGCGTCTCGGGCATCCCGGGCATCGAGTCCATCGACCAGCAGCCAGCGGACGACTAACATGAGCCAGCAAACACGAGAAGCCAAAGTCTACGTCAACGGGAGCCTGGTCGGGACACACCCCGACCCGCATCAGCTCGCAGACCAGATCCGACAGGCCCGCCGCAGGGGCGACGTGAGCGAGATGGTCAACGTCTCGGTCAAGGACCGCACGCGCGAGGTCATCGTCAACGCCGACGCCGGCCGCGCGCGCCGACCCCTGCTCGTCGTCGAGGACGGCGAGCCGCTCGCCTCCGACGAGGAGATCGAGGCGCTGAAGGACGGCGACCTCGAGTTCGAGGACCTCGTCGAACGGGGCTACATCGAGTTCATCGACGCCGAGGAGGAGGAGGACATCTACGTCGCGGTGAACGAGGACGAGCTGAACGAGGACCACACCCACCTCGAGGTCGACCCGCAGCTGATGTTCGGCATCGGCGCGGGGATGATCCCATACCCCGAGCACAACGCCTCGCCCCGGATTACGATGGGGTCGGGGATGATCAAGCAGTCGCTGGGCCTGCCCAGCGCGAACTACCGGATCCGGCCGGACACGCGCCAGCACCTCCTGCACTACCCGCAGCTGTCGCTGGTCAAGACCCAGACCACCGAGCAGATCGGCTACGACGACCGGCCGGCCGCGCAGAACTTCGTCGTCGCCGTGATGAGCTACGAGGGGTTCAACATCGAGGACGCCCTGGTCATGAACAAGGGGTCGGTCGACCGCGCGCTCGCCCGGTCGCACTTCTTCCGCACCTACGAGGGCGAGGAGCGGCGCTACCCCGGCGGTCAGGAGGACCGCTTCGAGATCCCCGACGAGGAGGTCCGGGGCGCCCGCGGCGAGGAGGCCTACACCCACCTCGACGAGGACGGCCTGGTCAACCCCGAGACGGAGGTCGACGAGAACGCCGTCCTGCTCGGGAAGACCTCGCCGCCCCGGTTCCTCGAGGAGCCCGACGACATGGGCGGGCTCTCCCCGCAGAAGCGCCGCGAGACGAGCGTGACGATGCGCTCGGGCGAATCGGGCGTCGTCGACACCGTGACGCTGATGGAGGGCGAGGACGGCTCGAAGCTCTCGAAGGTGTCGGTGCGCGACGAGCGCATCCCCGAGCTGGGCGACAAGTTCGCCTCCCGCCACGGCCAGAAGGGCGTCGTCGGCCACATCGCGCCCCAGGAGGACATGCCGTTCACCGAGGAGGGCGTCGTGCCGGACCTCATCCTCAACCCCCACGCGCTGCCCTCCCGGATGACCGTCGGGCACATCCTCGAGATGATCGGCGGCAAGGTCGGTTCGCTGGAGGGGCGGCGCGTCGACGGCACCGCCTTCACCGGCGAGGACGAGGACGAGCTCCGCGGCTCGCTGGAGGAGCGCGGCTTCAAGTCCAGCGGCAAGGAGGTCATGTACTCGGGCATCACGGGCGAGCAGATCGAGGCGGAGATCTTCGTCGGGACCATCTTCTACCAGAAGCTCTACCACATGGTCTCGAACAAGCTCCACGCCCGCTCGCGCGGGCCGGTGCAGGTGCTGACCCGCCAGCCCACCGAGGGGCGCGCCCGCGAGGGCGGCCTCCGTATCGGTGAGATGGAGCGCGACGTGTTCATCGGACACGGCGCGGCCATGACCCTGAAGGAGCGGCTGCTCGACGAGTCCGACCGCGAGTGGATCTACGTCTGCGGCGAGTGCGGCATGACGGCCGTCGAGAACGTCGAGCAACGGCGCGTCTACTGCCCCAACTGCGAGGAGGAGACGGAGGTCCACGAGGTGGAGATGAGCTACGCGTTCAAGCTCCTCCTCGACGAGATGAAGGCGCTGGGCATCGCGCCGCGCATCGAACTGGAGGACGCAGTCTAACATGTCAGTACAAGGAACACCACAGGAGATCGGCGAACTCAGCTTCGGGCTGATGGACCCCGAGGAGTACCGCGAGATGTCGGCCACGAAGGTCATCACGGCCGACACCTACGACGACGACGGCTTCCCCATCGACATGGGGCTGATGGACCCGCGGCTGGGCGTCATCGACCCCGGCCTGGAGTGCAAGACCTGCGGCAAGCACTCCGGCTCGTGTAACGGCCACTTCGGCCACATCGAGCTGGCCGCGCCGGTCATCCACGTCGGCTTCGCCAAGCTCATCCGCCGCCTGCTGCGGGGGACCTGCCGCGAGTGCTCGCGGCTGACCCCCGTCGACGGCCGCCGCGTCGCCGACGCCGAGGAGAAAGCGGAGGAGCGCAAGCGGGAGTACCGCGAGAAGCTCGACCGCGCGGGCGAGCTCAACGAGGACCTCTCGGACGTGCTCAAGTCGGCCATCCGCGAGTGCCGCAAGGTCGACTACTGTCCCTACTGCGGCGCCAAGCAGTTCGACATCAAACACGAGAAGCCGACCACCTACTACGAGATCATCGAGGTGCCCCACGGCGAGCTCTCCAAGCGCCTCGAACGCGCGATGGACCCGCCGGAGGGCGAGGCCGTCCGGCCGAGCGACATCGCCGAGGAGCTCGACGACGGCGACTTCGACGCCGAGCGCATCCGCGAGCTGCTCTCCGGCACCTACCGCCCGGACCGCAACGACATCGAGCGGCTGAAGAACCTCGGCCGCGCGCTGGGCCGGCTCAACGACCTCGACGAACTGGAGGAGGACGTGAGCTCCGCCGCCGAGTACCTGGTCGAGGAGGACATGGACAAGCTGATGCCCTCGGACATCCGCGACTGGTTCGAGGAGATCCCCGACGAGGACATCGAGGCGCTGGGGATCAACCCCGACCGCTCCCGGCCGGAGTGGATGATCCTCACCGTCCTGCCCGTGCCGCCGGTGACGGCCCGTCCCTCCATCACGCTCGACAACGGCCAGCGCTCCGAGGACGACCTGACCCACAAGCTGGTCGACATCATCCGCATCAACCAGCGGTTCATGGAGAACCGCGAGGCGGGCGCGCCCCAGCTGATCATCGAGGACCTCTGGGAGCTGCTGCAGTACCACGTCACCACCTTCATGGACAACGAGATCTCGGGGACCCCGCCGGCCCGGCACCGTTCGGGTCGCCCACTCAAGACGCTCTCCCAGCGCCTGAAGGGCAAGGAGGGCCGCTTCCGCGGGAGCCTCTCGGGGAAGCGCGTCAACTTCTCCGCCCGGACGGTCATCTCGCCGGACCCGACCCTCTCGCTCAACGAGGTCGGCGTCCCGGACCGCGTGGCGACGGAGATGACCCAGACGATGAACGTCAACGAGCGGAACCTGGACGAAGCGCGGCGCTACGTCGCCAACGGGCCCGAGGAGCACCCGGGCGCCAACTACGTCCGCCGCCACGACGGCCGCCGTCTCAAGGTCACCGAGAAGAACTGCGAGGAGCTCGCCGAGAAGGTCGAGCCCGGCTGGGAGGTCTCCCGGCACCTCATCGACGGCGACATCGTGATCTTCAACCGGCAGCCGTCGCTGCACCGGATGTCCATCATGGCCCACGAGGTGGTCGTGATGCCGTACAAGACGTTCCGGCTGAACACGACGGTCTGCCCTCCGTACAACGCCGACTTCGACGGCGACGAGATGAACATGCACGCGCTGCAAAACGAGGAGGCCCGCGCCGAGGCCCGCGTGCTGATGCGCGTCCAGGAGCAGATGCTCTCGCCGCGGTTCGGCGAGAACATCATCGGCGCGATCCAGGACCACATCACCGGCACGTACCTGCTGACCCACACGAACCCGCAGTTCAACGAGACGCAGGCGCTGGACCTGCTCCGGGCGACCCGCATCGACGAGCTGCCCGAGCCAGACGGCGTCGACGACGGGACGGAGTACTGGACCGGACGGACGCTGTTCTCGGAGCTGCTCCCGGACGACCTCGACGTCGAGTTCACCTCCTCGGCGGGCGACGAGGTCGTCATCGAGGACGGCCAGCTCCTGTCGGGCACCATCGACGAGGACGCGGTCGGCGGCTTCGGCGGCGAGGTCGTCGACACCATCGCCAAGCAGTACTCGAAGACCCGGGCGCGCATCTTCGTCAACGAGGTGTCGACGCTGGCGATGCGGTCGATCATGCACTTCGGCTTCTCGATCAGCATCGACGACGAGTCGATCCCCACGGAGGCCGAGGAGCAGATCGACGAGGCCATCGACGACGCCTACAGCCGCGTCCAGAAGCTCATCGAGACCTACGAGGCCGGCGAGCTGGAGTCGCTGCCCGGCCGGTCGGTCGACGAGACCCTGGAGATGAAGATCATGTCGACGCTCTCGAAGGCCCGCGACACGGCGGGCGACATCGCCGAGGACCACTTCGGCGACGACAACCCGGCGGTCGTCATGGCCGACTCCGGGGCCCGCGGCTCGATGCTGAACCTCACGCAGATGGCCGGCTGCGTCGGCCAGCAGGCGGTCCGCGGCGAGCGGATCAACCGCGGCTACGAGGACCGCACCCTCTCCCACTACAAGCCCGACGACCTCTCCGCGGAGGCCCACGGCTTCGTGGAACACTCGTACCGTAGCGGCCTCGAACCGCGGGAGTTCTTCTTCCACGCGATGGGCGGCCGCGAGGGGCTGGTCGACACGGCGGTCCGGACCTCGAAGTCCGGCTACCTCCAGCGCCGGCTGATCAACGCGCTCTCGGAGCTGGAGACGCAGTACGACGGCACCGTCCGGGACACCAGCGACACCATCGTCCAGTTCGAGTTCGGCGAGGACGGCACCTCCCCCGTGGAGGTCTCCTCGAACAGCGAGGGGCCGGCCGTCGACGTCGACGAGATCGCCGACCGCGTCGTCGACGCGGAGTTCGACTCCGAGACCGAGAAAGAGCGGTTCATCGGGCGCGAGCCCGAGCCGACGAACATCTCCGAGCACGCCGACGACTGGTGGATGGAAGCGGCCGGGGGTGACTGACCATGGAGGTCACCGAGGACGTGCGCGCGCTGGTCGAGGACACCGAGCTGCCGCGCCGGCTGAAAGACGAGGTGTACGACGCCGTCGAACAGCGGGGGGACCTGACGCTCGAACAGGTCGACGACATCGCCACGGCCGTCGAGAGCGAGTACGTCGACACCCGCGTCGACCCGCTGGACCCCGTCGGCACCGTCAGCGCCCAGTCCATCGGGGAGCCGGGCACCCAGATGACGATGAACACCTTCCACTACGCGGGGGTCGCGGAGATCGACGTGACCCAGGGGCTGCCCCGGCTCATCGAGCTGGTCGACGCCCGGAAGGAGCCGGACACCCCGATGATGACGATCCACCTCGAGGACGAGTACGCGGAGCGCCGCGAGCGCGCCCACGAGGTCGTCTGGGAGATCGAGTCGACGAAGATCCTCCAGCTGGGGGACGTGTCGACGAACGTCGCGGACATGCTCGTCCAGGTCGACCTCAACGAGGACACCCTGGAGGAGCGGTGGCCGACCGCCGACAACCTCGAGTCGGTCGTGGCCGACATCGCCTCGACCATCGAGTCGAAGCTCGGCGTCGAGGTCCAGACCCCGGCGCCGACGGTCGTCCAGTTCGGGCCCGACGAGCCCAGCTACCGCGAGCTGCTGCAACTGGTCGAGGAGCTGCGTGAGATCGTCTTCAAGGGGATCGAGGAGATCTCCCGGGTCGTCATCCGCAAGGAGGAGACCGACGAGGGCGAGGAGTTCGTCCTCTACACCGAGGGGTCGGCGCTGGGCGACGTGCTCGACCTCGAGGGCGTCGACGCCTCGCGGACGACGTGCAACAACATCCACGAGATCCACCGCAACCTCGGCATCGAGGCGGCCCGCGAGGCGATCATCAACGAGACGATGAACACGCTCGAAGAGCAGGGGCTCGACGACGTGAACATCCGCCACCTCATGCTCGTCGCGGACATCATGACCAACCGCGGGAGCATCGAGTCGATCGGTCGCCACGGCATCTCCGGGAACAAGGACTCCGTGCTCGCCCGCGCGGCGTTCGAGGTGACCGTGAACCACCTGCTCGACGCCGCCATCCACGGCGAGGTCGACGACCTCAACGGCGTCACGGAGAACGTCATCGTCGGCAAGCCGATCAAGCTGGGCACCGGCGACGTGGACCTGCGGATGGCCGCGGGCCGCGACGGCGCCGAAGAGGCCGACTGAGGACGAGACGGATGACCGTCACCCTCTCGGACGAGGCGATGCGGCTGATCGCGCTGTTCGAGGACGAGACCGGCGCGACCGCCCGCGACTGCGTCGTCGACGAGGAGTACGACCGGCTGGTCTTCCTCGTCGCCGCCGGCGAGATGGGCGAGGCCATCGGCCCGGGCGGCCAGCACGTCCAGGCCGTCGAGCAGCAGCTCGACCGCGAGATCAAGCTCGTCGAGGACGCGCCGACCGCCGAGGACTTCGTCGCCAGCGCGCTCGCCCCCGCGGCGGTCTACAACGTCACGATCAGCGAGAACGACGACCGGGTCGCCTACGCCGAGGTCGCCGACGAAGATCGGGGCGCCGCCATCGGCAAGGGCGGCCGCAACATCGACGCCGCCCGCGAACTCGCCGCCCGCCACTTCGACATCGACGAGATCGAACTGACGTAGGGCGGCGCTTCCCATCTCCCAACTCTTTCGGCCCCGTCTCCCGACTTCTCCAGCCCGCTCCAAATCGCGCTACCCGTTTCCCGATTTCTCGGGTCCGTCTACCGACGCCAGCGGCGTCACCCGCCCCGCGGGCTCCCGTCCGCTCAGCCGACAGCGGCCGGTCGTCGGCTCTCGGCGTTCGCCCCGTCGTCGGTGGCGTTGCCGACCCGGAGCGTCCAGACCGCGAAGTATTCGAGCTGGCCGTCGGCCCGGAGGTCCCGACTGCCGAGCTGGTCGCCGATGACGCGGCGCTGGTCGCGGTCGGTCCGCCACTGCGAGATCAGCAGCCAGACCTGTTCGCCCCGCGCGCGCCGCTCCGCGATGACTTCCCCGAGGGTGTCCGCCTCGCTCGCCTGGACGGCGGTGGCCGACTCCTCGCCGGCGACGTGGACGGCGGGGTAGAACCGCTCGGGCACGTCGCCGCCGACGACGACGATGTGCGGGTCGTCCCCGTGTCGCTCGACGCCCTCGACGGCGCCCTCCCACTGGGGGTTCTGCGGCGACCCGTGGAGCACGGCGACCGAGGCGGCCATCGCCAGCAGGAGCAGTCCGGCGACGGCGAAGCGGCCGGCGCCGATGTTCGTCCACCGGAGCTCGGCGATCCCGCGGGCGACGAGGAGGAACAGTCCGATCGACGCCGCGGCGGTGTACTTCGCGCGGTAGATCGGTTCGACCGTCAGCGAGACGGCGAACGGCACGACGACCGGCACGACGAGGACGAAAAGCAGGAAGGTCGCCCGCCGCGACGGGAGCAGTCGGTCGAGCCGTCCCGCGGGGTCCTCGGGGTCGGTGTCGCTGCGGAGTGCCCAGCCGCCGAGCACGAGCGAGGCGGCGATGAACCCGATCGCCCACGAGTCCCACAGCCAGCCGTACTCGTAGTAGCGGGCGACCGTGTCGACGAGCAGGCCCGGCTCGGGGACCGGGATCCAGGTCGGCGAGGCGCTGTCGAACGGCGGGTAGCCGAGCAGTCGCATCCCGAGGACCGCCAGGAACGGGCCGAGCAACAGGGCCGTGGCGGCCTGGAGGCCGACCCAGTTCCGGAGGAGTTCGACCCCCGTCGAGCGTTCGGTCCGGAGGACGTGGACCAGCAGGTAGCAGTTCTGGGCGAGGACCAGGAACAGCCCGAAGACGTGCGTGTAGCCGAGCAGCACCGTCGCGGCGACGTAGCCGGCGAGCGTCCGGCGCGAGCGGTCGCCGTCGAACACGATCCGGACGTACCAGTACAGCGAGGCGACCGCCAGCGCGGTGTACAGCGAGTACATCCGCGTGTCCTGCGAGAAGTAGAGGTGCATCCCCGACAGCGCCAGCATCGCCGCCCCGACGGTGGCGGTCTCGCGGTCGTAGAGGCGTCGGCCGAGCGCGAACAGCAGGGCGACGGCCGCGACGCCGAAGACGACCGACATCGAGCGGGTCGCGGCCTTGCTCGCGCCGAAGACGGCGGTCCACCCGCGGAGCAGGAGGTAGTACAGCGGCGGGTGGGGGTCCTCCAGGGGCAGCTCCGTCAGGATCGCCAGGGTCGACCGCTCGGTGGCGTACGTGATCGAGTACACCTCGTCCATCCAGAGGCTCTCGGCCGTCAGCGCGCGGAGACGGACCACCAGCGCGACGACGACCACCGCGCCCGGGAGCCCGACCGACTCCAGGTCGTCCACTCGCTCGGTCACACCGTCGGGGAGCGTCGACTCCACCGAATCTGTCACACCCATGACCCTACCGTTTTGTCGGAGGGTGATAAATTTTCGTTGAGATATCGTTCGAACCGACGGGACGAAACCGGCGACGTGGAGCCGTCGGAAACCGGGACGGGCGGGCCACGTGGGAGCGTCACAGGCGACGGGCCGAAAGAGGACGCTTAAGTACCTCCGTCGGGTATCCACGGCCACTATGGCGAACGGCAAATACGCCGCCCGCAAACTGAAGAAGGACCGCCAGCAACACCGGTGGTCCGACTCCGACTACGCGCGCCGCGAGCGGGGTCTCGGACAGAAGTCCGACCCGCTGGAGGGCGCGCCGCAGGGACGGGGCATCGTCCTGGAGAAGGTCGGCATCGAAGCGAAACAGCCCAACTCCGCGATCCGGAAGTGCGTCCGGGTCCAGCTCATCAAGAACGGGAAGCAGGTCACCGCGTTCTGTCCCGGTGACGGCGCCATCTCGTTCATCGACGAGCACGACGAGGTCACCATCGCCGGCATCGGCGGCGCGAAGGGCCGCGCGATGGGCGACCTCTCGGGGGTCAACTACAAGGTCGAGAAGGTCAACGGCGTCTCGATGATCGAACTCGTTCGCGGTAACGCGGAGAAACCGGTCCGATAACCATGAGTGCCGACGACGAAGCGCCCGAGCCGGACGCCCCGGCCGGGACGGACGACGAGGACGCGCCCGCCAAGCTGTTCGGCGAGTGGGAGGTCACCGACATCGAGTACTCCGACCCCTCGACCGAGCGCTACATCACGGTCACGCCCATCGCCCACACGATGGGTCGCCACGCCGGCAAGCAGTTCCAGAAGTCGGAGATCAGCATCGTCGAACGGCTGATCAACCGGCTCATGCAGACCGAGGAGAACACCGGCGACAAGCAGAAGGTCATGCGCATCACGCGCGACGCCTTCGACATCATCCACGAGCGCACCGACGAGAACCCCGTCCAGGTGCTCGTCTCCGCCGTGGAGAACGCCGCCCCGCGCGAGGAGACCGTCCGCCTGAAGTACGGTGGTATCTCGGTCCCGAAGGCCGTCGACGTCGCGCCCCAGCGCCGCGTCGACCAGGCCCTGAAGTTCATCGCCGAGGGCGTCTACAACGACTCGTTCAAGACGCCGACCGACGCCGAGGAGGCGCTGGCCAACCAGCTCGCCTCCGCCGCCAACGACGACGTCTCCGCCTACGCCGTCAACCAGAAGGAAGAGAAGGAACGCGTCGCCGCCGCCGCCCGGTAATCTCTCTCCGCTTTTCCGTCTTCGCTCGCCCGGGAGCCGCGGGTGCGTTCATGCGTCGGGTGTCTTCCCGCGTCAGTGTCCTCACGCGTCCGGGCGCTCGACCGTCGTCGCGAACTGTTCGGTCTCGGGGTCGGGGACGTGGCGAACCTCGGTGACGGTCGGCAGTTCGTCGGCGAAGACGACTTCTACCCGGTAGTGGATCCGCTGTGCGATGTCGAAGACGAACTCGTCGCCGTTGCGGACACTCCCGACGTCGACGCGGAGCACGCCTCCATCTGGAGCGAACTCGACGCGGCGAGCGCACCCCTCGTGATCCGACGGCCCGTCGTGGAACACGCCCTCGACCAGGACCCGCCGGTCGTCGGCGTCGTACTCGACGCTCGCCTCGTCGTCGACCGGCCACGGCCCGTCCCCGACCTCGTAGTCGCGCGTGAAACTCCACCGCCGGATCCCCGAGACGACCATGGCCGGGGCTTGGGCGGACCCGTCAATCAATCCCCGGTCGGCGTGCGGACTGTTTGCACACTGCGGCGACTGAACGCCCACAGTGTAGCGCCACGTCAAACAGCCACGGTGATCCGTGTTCACGAGTCCGCAAGACCGAACCGATCGGCGGTTCCACCGTCGGGCATGGTCCCGCTCCAGTCCGGCGGCTCCGCGGAACTGCTGACCGTCCTGCTGTTCGCGACCGTACTGTCGGTCCCTGTGGTGCTTCTCGTCGGCGCTTCCTGAAGCGCGCGCTTCGCCGGGGCCGGGAGATCGACGAACTGCAGGAGCGCGTCGAGGGGTTGGAGTCCGAACGGGAGTGAGCTTGAGCGCGATCGGTGGGTGATTTCGCGCGCTGGAGAAGCGACTGCAGGAGACAGCGGGCGATGAAAGCCCTCGCCGCGCTCGCGGTCGCTGAGCGACATATCCTCGCGGCCGAGAGCCGCTTCGGATAGGGGTCGCTCAGGCGACTACATAAACGCGAGCGCGTCTCGCCCTTTCAGTCCGCCAGGACTGCACGGCACCGCGGCCGCACCGCCCGCCCCGCACAGCACCGCAGACGGCCACGAGCCTCCCCAGCCGATTGCACTTCTCGGCCTGCGGCCTGCGATGGCTCATCCACCGTCAGAGACAAGCTCTGACGAGCCTTCTCTCACGAGTTCGAGAAGACTTCGCGCGGCTACGTCGCGCGCATGAAAGCGCGCGACAGCGCGCGCCACCGCAGACTCTCTCGTTCGGTCTCCGCTCAGATCCCCATCTCGTTGCGGAGAAAGAGGCCGGCGGACTTCAGGTAGGACGGGCGGGTGATCCGGTCGCGCTCGTCGTCGGTGAGCTCGAAGTCGAAAATTTCGATGTTCTGGCGGAGGTGCTCGCGGGAGGTCGTCTTGGGAATGGCGGCGACGTGCTCGAAGCCGGTGGCCCAGCGGAGCGCGACCTGGGCGGGCGTCTTGTCGTAGCGCTCGCCGATCTCGGCGAGGACGGGGTCGTCGATCATCCCGCCGTGGGCGAGCGGGCTGTAGGCCGTCAGCATCGTGTCGGCCTTCGCGCAGTACTCCCGGAGGGCGCCGTGGGGGTAGAAGGGGTGGAATCGCACCTGGTCGGCGAGGATGGGGATGGTCGACTTCTCGCGGGCGCGGCGCAGGCGCCAGCGCCGGAAGTTGCTGACGCCGGCGTGACGGATCAGGCCGTCGTCGCGCAGCTCGGCCATGCCGCGGGCGGTGTCGCGGAAGGAGACGAGGGGGTTCGGCCAGTGGAGCAGGAGCAGATCGACGTAGTCGGTGCCGAGGCGGTCGAGACTCTCCTCCGTGCTCTCGACCACGTCCGCCCGGCGGGCGTTGCCCGGCGTGACCTTCGTCGTGATCCACACGTCGTCGCGGTCCACGTCCGAGTCGGCGATCGCACGGCCCACCTGCTCCTCGTTGTCGTACATCTGGGCGGTGTCGACGTGGCGGTAGCCGAGTTCGAGCGCGGTCGAGACCGTCTCGTAACACTCCTCGCCGGTGAGTTGCCACGTTCCGAGGCCGACGGCTGGGACCTCGGCGCCCTGCACGGTGACGTGTTCCATGGGTCGACCGCGACCGGACGGGTGGTAAATCCCCCGCTCGCGGCGGCCGGGACCGGCTCCGATCCGGTTCCGGGTTCGGCTTCGACCTGGCCCCGAGCCGGGACCGAACGGGGTCGAAGTCGCGTAAACCAGTGTCTATTTATCGGTTGACGGGGCACGGAGAGGTATGGCACAGGAGTACGAGTCCGTCGAGCTGGTGGACGACGACACGGTTCGGAACCTGGCGGGGGCGGCGGTGCTGGCGGCGCTGACGGCGGCGCTCGCACAGCTGTCGATCCCGATCCCGAGCGTCGGGGTCCCGTTCTCGCTGCAGCCGTTCGGCCCCTTCTTCGCGGGGCTGCTGCTCGGGCCGCTGTGGGGCGGGTTCGCGATGGCGCTCTATCTGGTCGCGGGCGCGGCGGGCGCGCCGGTGTTCTCCAACGGCGCGGCGGGCATCGGCTACTTCGGCGGCCGGACCGGCGGATTCCTCGTGGGCTTCGCGCTGTCGGCGGTCGTCGTCGGCGCGGTCGCCCACCGCGGGATCGAACCGCGACCCGTCTCGGAGCTGTCCGTCGCGGTCGAACTCGCGGCGGTGGCCGCCGGGCTGGTCGTCGTCTACGCGGTCGGCCTCCCGTGGATGGCCGAGGTACTGGGCATCTCGATCGGCGCGGCCGCCGGGATCATGGCGCCGTTCGCCGTGCCGGACGTGGTGAAGGTGTTCGTCGCCGTCGCCGTCGTCGAGGGCGGCGCCGTCGCCCTCCGGGAATGATCGAGACCGAGGGGCTCGTCCACCGCTACGGCGGGGTCGCGGCCGTCGACGGCGTCTCGCTGTCGGTCGCCGACGGCGAGGCCGTCGCGGTCGTCGGCGCGAACGGTAGCGGGAAGACCACGCTGGTCAGACACTTCGACGCGCTGCTGGAGCCCGACGAGGGGACGGTCCGCGTCGACGGTCGGGACGTGACGGACGACCCCGTCTACGCCCGGACGCGCGTGGGGATGGTGTTCCAGAACCCCCGCGACCAGTTCGTCGCGGGGACGGTCGGGGCCGACGTGGCGTTCGGCCCGGAGAACCTCGGGCTCGACCGGGCGGCGATCGACCGCCGGGTCGACGAGGCGCTCGACGCAGTCGACATGAGCGGTCGCGGCGACGAGCGGATCGACCGCCTCTCCGGGGGCGAACAGGCGAGAGTCGCCATCGCGGGCGCGCTGGCGATGGAGCCCGCCCACCTCGTGCTGGACGAGCCGCTGGTCGGGCTCGACCGGTCGGCCCGCGAGTCGGTGCTCGCTCGCCTCGACGCGCTGTCGGCCGACGGGACCGGGCTCGTGGTGGTCACCCACGACCTGCGCGACGTGGTCGGGCTGGTCGACCGCGTGGCCGGGATGGCCGACGGGCGAGTCGTGCTGGACGAACCGACGCCGGCGGCGCTGGACCGGCTGGACGAGGTGGGCGTCCGCGACCCGCGATGCTGACCTACGAGCCGGGCGACTCGCTCGCCCACGGGCTCGACCCGCGGGCGAAACTCGCCGTCCAGTTCGGCCTCGCGGTCGCGGTGTTCGGCGACCCGACCGTGCGGGGCTTCGCGGTCGGCGGCGCGGTCGCGGTCGGCGCGCTCGCGGCCGGGCGGCTCTCCCCGCTGCGAGTCGTCCGCGCCTACTGGCCGGTCTTCCTGTTCCTCTCGGTCGGGCCGGTCGTCGGCGGCGTGGCCCTGGGCGAGCCGTGGTTCCGGGTCGGGCCGGCCGTCGAGTCGCTGCGGTCGGTCGCCCGGGTCGTCCCGGTGGTGTTCGCCAGCGCGGTCTACGTGCGGACGACGCCCGTCCGCGAGACGCGGGCGGCCATCCAGCTGACGGTCCCCGGGAAGGTCGGCCGGCTGTTCGGCGTCGGCGTCGGGCTGGTCTTCCGCTTTTTCCCGGTGGTCCTGCGCGACGTGCGGGCGACCCGGCGGGCGGTCCACGCGCGGGCCGGCGAGCGCCGGCCGCTCCGCGACCGGGTCGAGCGGATCCTGACCCGGAGCCTCCAGCGGTCCTTCCTGCGAGCCGACCGGCTGACGCTCGCGATGCGGGCGCGCTGTTTCGCCTGGAACCCGACGCTCCCCGCGCTGGCGCTCCGACGGCGCGACTACCTCGCGACCGCGCTGGGCGTCGCGCTCGTCGCCTGGCCCGCGGTCGCCCGCCTTCCCGGAAGATTCATTCCGGTCGCGTAATAGGACTCGGACATGGACCCCGACTCGACCGAGCGCGACGCGGCGGCCCCTCCCCGCTCGCGGCGCCGCTTTCTCGCCCTGACCGCCGCCGGCGTCGCCGGCCTGGCGGGCTGTTCGACCGAGACCGCGACGCCGACCGACGGCGGTGGGGACGGTTCCGGCGACGGGAGCGACGGCGGTGACGGCGGCGATAGCAGCGACGGCGGTGCGGACGGTAGCGACGGCTCGGACGGCGACACGAGCGACGGTTCGACCGGCGACACGCCCACGCCGGAGTCGGTCGGCGGCCGCCCGATCGAGGAGTGGTCGGGCTACGACCCCGAGTGGGAGGCGCCGACGAGTTCGCCGCTGGAGGCGTCCCTGGGGACGGAGGTCCTCGTCGAGAACCTGGAAGTCCCGTGGGACATCGCGTTCGCGCCCGACGGGGATATGTTCGTCACCGAGCGCGTCGGTCGCGTCCTGCGGTTCGACGGCGGGGACGTGCGCACCGTCGCCGAACCGGCCGGGGCCATCGACGCCGGCTCTATCGAACCGGGGTCGGACAAGCGACCCTGGTGGGTCAAGGGCGGCGAGGGCGGGACCCTCGGTATCGCCGTCCACCCTGCCTTCCCGAACCCCTCGCACATCTTCGTCTACTACACGTACACGAACGACGAGGGGACGAAGTACAACAAGGTGGCCGCCTTCGACGTCGAGTCGGAGGCCCCGGGCGAACCGGTCGGGACGGTCGTCGACGAGATTCCGGCGAACAACTACCACAACGGCGGGCGGATCACCTTCGGCCCGCGTAACTACCTCTGGGTCACCTGCGGCGACGGCGGCCAGCCCGAGGACGCCCAGGACCCCGGCAGCCTCGCCGGGAAGATCCTCCGCGTGACTCCCTCCGGGGACCCCGCACCGGACAACCCCGACCTGGGCGACGGCGCCGACCCGCGGGTGTTCACCTACGGCCACCGCAACCCCCAGGGGATCGTCTGGCTGCCCGACGGCACGCCGGTCGCCTCCGAACACGGTCCCTCGGGCCGCGACGAGATCAACCGGCTCGTCGCCGGCGACAACTACAGCTGGCCCGAGGTGTACGAGCCCGACAACTACCCCGGCAGCGGCTTCCACCCGCCGCTGTTCAACACCCGTGCCACGAGCTTCGCGCCGACGGGCTCGCTGTTCTACACCGGCGACGAAGTGCCCGCCCTGCGGAACCGGATGGTCACCGGCGGGCTCATCAGCCAGCAGCTGATCGTCACGACGCTGACCCCCGAGGGCGGCGAGCTCCCGCCGGCCGAGAACGCCTACGACCAGGTGACCGGCGACTGGGCGGACCAGGCCTACACCGCGACGGTCCACACGACGATGAAGAACGAACTCGGCCGGATCCGCCACGTCGAGCAGTCGCCAGACGGCGACATCTACGTCGTCACGTCCAACCGGGACGGCCGCGCGAAGGGGGAGTTCCCCCGCGAGCGCGACGACGTGCTCGTCCGGCTGACTCAGGAGTGACCCGGCCGGCTACAGCCACTCGCGCCCGACCACGTTCATCCCGCGCAACTCCGCCGGTGGGTAGATTTCGAGGATCCGGAGGATCGTATCGGCGACGTCGGCCGGGTCCCAGTCGTTGTCCGTGAAAAAGAGTACCCCCAGTACTCCGACTCGCCGTAGTGCGTCTCGAAATCGTCGTCGTAGGTCACGATCAGAGCGTCGTTCTCCAGCGAGTACTGCGCGAGCGCTCGGTCGGAGTCCCCTTTCCCGAGCCGGTCGTGGAAGTCGACGTGGTCGGCGTCGTAGCCGTCGCTCCGGAGCCGGTGACACACCTCGTGCTCCACGTTCTCGTCGAGGAGGACCGACACCGCCATTACTCGTCGGGCGGTGAGATAGTGGTCCGCTCCCGCGCCGACTCGATCGCCGCCTCGCGCTGTCGCTCGACCTCCGCCATCTCCTCGGGGTGGTCGTGGTAGTAGGCGAGCGCGTGGTACACGTCCGCGAGGTCGAGGCCGTGGCGGTCGGCGACCGTCTCCGGGCGGAGCCCTCGCCCGTGGACGCGCTCGTAGACGTGACGAACCGTGATCCGGCTGCCCTCGATGTGCGGTTCGTCGTGGACTTCGCGGACGATCCGCGACGACTGCTGTGCCATCTACGACGAACTAGGTCGCCGATCGTACTTGAACCTGCGGGCGAGCACTGTCGACCGCTTCGATCCAGCCCTGGGTCGTCGGGTGACGCTCCGTCCCCGGTCAGTCCGCGGCCCGCTCGCCGCCGGTCGCGTAGGCGCGGGTCACGTCGACCAGCGCCTTCCGGTACTCGCTGTCGTCGGGGTCGCGGGCGAGCGTCCGGAACTGGCGGGTGAACGCCGCCACGTCGATCTCCGGGGCGTCCTGTGCGGCCGCGTGCGCCAGGTCGTAGATCCGGTGGTCGTCGTCGACCAGGTCGTGCCGTTCGACCAGCCCGAGCGCGAAGGCGGCGTTGACCGCGGTGATGTCCGGGTCGGCGGCGGGAGTTAGCCGGTCCCACGCGGGCGGGTCCCGCGGTCGGTCCGCGACGGCGGCGGCGAGGCTGGATTCGAGGAAGGCCACGAGTTTGTCCGCCGGTGCGACCTCCAGCCACACGTCGTCGGCGTAGATGTCCTTCATATGGTTGGCGATCTGGTAGCAGTGGGTGAGCTTCCGGCGCTCGACCGACCGGCCGGCGAGCGCGAGGAAGATGACCTCCTCCATCGACTGGGTGTGGGAGGGGTGGTCCCGTTCGTAGTGGTGCATGTGGGCGAACTCGTGGAGCGCGAGTTCGCGGGCCATCGCCGACGTGGCCGCCTGCCGGGAGATGACGAACAGGTGGCCCTCCTCGTCGTGGCTCACGCGCGTCCGTTCGTCGGGGTCCTCGCGTATCTCGACGGTGACCGGCCGCTTCAGCGTCCGTTCGGTCTCGAACAGGTCGCGCGCCCCGAGAATCGGACCCTCCGGGCCGGGGCCGCGCACTCGCACGTCCATACGCTCTCTCCCAGGGTTTCCCCGAGTATTACTCTTGCGGGCGTTTGGCACGGTTCGGCCTCCGCCGGAGCGGGCGGAGAACTCGGGGACTCGACCGGTGTCCGCGTGCCGGCGGTTGCCGCACGCGAATGGAAACAGCACCCTTTTGACGCCCCCATTGATAGAGTGCCGTATAATGGGCCGACGTAAGAAAATCGTACAGGAATGTGAGACGCTGATGGACAAGCCGGAGAACATCCGGAACATCGCCATCGCTGCTCACGTCGACCACGGGAAGACGACGCTGACAGACAACCTGCTCGCCGGCGCGGGCATGATCTCCGACGACACCGCGGGCGAGCAGCTCGCGATGGACACCGAGGAGGACGAGCAGGAGCGCGGCATCACCATCGACGCCGCCAACGTCTCGATGACCCACGAGTACGAGGGCACCAACCACCTCATCAACCTCATCGACACGCCGGGCCACGTCGACTTCGGCGGCGACGTGACCCGCGCGATGCGCGCCGTCGACGGCGCGCTCGTCGTCGTGGACGCCGTCGAGGGCGCGATGCCCCAGACCGAGACCGTCCTCCGGCAGGCGCTGCGCGAGGGCGTCAAGCCGACCCTGTTCATCAACAAGGTCGACCGCCTCATCTCCGAGCTCCAGGAGGGGCCCGAGGAGATGCAGGAGCGCCTGCTCTCGGTGATCCGCGACGTGAACGAGCTCATCCGCGGGATGACCGAGGAGATGGACGACATCGACGAGGACTGGACGGTCTCCGTCGAGGAGGGGACCGTCGGCTTCGGCTCGGCGCTGTACAAGTGGGGCGTCTCGATGCCCTCGATGCAGCGGACGGGCATGGACTTCGGCGAGATCATGGAGCTCGAACGCGCGGACAAGCGCCAGGAGCTCCACGAGCGGACGCCGCTGGCCGACGTGGTGCTCGACATGGTCTGCGAGCACTTCCCGAACCCCATCGACGCCCAGCCCCGCCGCATTCCGCGCATCTGGCGCGGCGACGCCGACTCCGACGTGGCCGAGTCGATGCAGCTGGTCGACGAGGACGGCGAGGTCGTCCTGATGGTCACCGACATCGGGATCGACCCCCACGCCGGCGAGATCGCCGCCGGCCGCGTCTTCTCGGGCACCCTCGAGAAGGGCCAGGAGCTGTACGTCTCCGGGACCGCCGGGACCAACCGCGTCCAGTCGGTCGGCATCTACATGGGCGGCGAGCGCGAGGAGGTCGACCGCGTCCCCGCCGGGAACATCGCCGCCGTCACCGGCCTCAAGGACGCCATCGCCGGCTCGACCGTCTCCTCGGTCGAGATGACCCCCTTCGAGTCCATCGAGCACATCTCGGAGCCGGTCATCACGAAGTCCGTCGAGGCCCAGAACATGGACGACCTGCCGAAGCTCATCGAGACGCTCCAGCAGGTCGCCAAGGAGGACCCGACCATCCAGATCGAGATCAACGAGGACACCGGCGAACACCTCATCTCCGGGCAGGGCGAGCTCCACCTCGAAGTGATCGGCCAGCGCATCGAGCGCAACCAGGGCATCCCGATCAACACCGGCGAACCGATCGTCGTCTTCCGCGAGGCGCCCCAGACCGACTCCCGGGAGGTCGAGGGCATCTCCCCGAACCGTCACAACCGCTTCTACATCACCGTGACGCCGCTCGACGAGGACATCGTCGAGGCCATCCAGCACGGCGAGGCCTCCATGGACATGCCCGAGCTGGAACGCCGCGAGGCGCTCCAGGAGGCCGGCATGGACAAGGACACTTCCCAGAACGTCGAGCACATCCACAACACGAACGTCATCATCGACGACACGAAGGGTATCCAGCACCTCAACGAGACGATGGAGCTGGTCCTCGAAGGGATGGAGGAGGCGCTCAACGACGGCCCGCTGGCCGCCGAGCCGGTCCAGGGCTCGCTCATCCGCCTCCACGACGCGCGGCTCCACGAGGACGCCATCCACCGCGGCCCGGCGCAGGTCATCCCGGCGACCCGCCAGGCCATCCACAACGCCCTCATCGACGCCGAGGTGCGCCTGCTGGAGCCGATCCAGGAGGTCCGCATCGACGTGCCCAACGACCACATGGGCGCCGCGTCCGGCGAGATCCAGGGTCGTCGTGGCCGCGTCGACGACATGTACCAGGAAGGCGACCTGATGGTCGTCGAGGGCGTCGCGCCCGTCGACGAGATGATCGGCTTCTCCTCCGACATCCGGAGCGCCACCGAGGGTCGCGCCTCCTGGAACACCGAGAACGCCGGCTTCCAGGTCATGGCCGACAACCTCCAGCGCGAGACCATCATGGAGATCCGCGAGCGCAAGGGCATGAAGCAGGAACTGCCCGAGAGTATCGACTACTTCTAAACCATCTTTTTCGCGGAGGGGTGGGCAAACCGCGCCCACCCCTCCGCCAAAAACATGGGTGAAAAAGGCCGCCTCCGCGGGGCTTCGCCCCGCTTCGGCGGATGAACCGCGCGCCTGCGGCGCGCGGACGTTCTTCCGCCTCTCCGCTCTCTCCGTCTCTTCCGTGCACTCGACGACTCGCCGCAGAAGCGGACCGCAGTCGGCGACTTACGGATCTTTCTCGCGGGCCTTCGAGGCCGCGGTGTTCACCGGATCTCTCACCTGGCTCTCGTCGACCCTGTCAGTGCGCTTGCTGACCGCCTTCGCGATCCTGTCGTCGTGTCTCTCCGCGAGGCCGAGGAGTTTCTTCAGCTTCGAGAGCGCGCCCGTGCCTCCGGGACGGCGCTCGCGGTCGAAGCGGATTTCGCGAACGGGCGAGGAACCGTCGGGGGTCACTCGACCAGGTCGCGATAGATCGCCCGGTAGTCGTCGCTCCCGTCGACGCGCTCGTCGAAGCGCACGTCGCCGTCGGCGAGGACGGTCAGTCGGTCGAGCGACGGGCCGAAGGCGTCGAGGTGGTGCGTCGAGACGACCACCGTCCGGTCGTCCCCGCAGTAGTCGGCGACGAACGCCACTACTCTGTCCCTGGCCGCGTCGTCGAGTTCGTCCAGCGGTTCGTCGAGCAGGACGAACGGGGGGCGGCGGACGAACGCCAGCGCCACGTCGAGCAGGCGCTGGTAGCCGCCCGAGAGTTCGCCCGCGACGCGGTCGCGCACCTCGTCCAGCCCCAGCTCCGAGCGAACGGTGGCGAGCCAGTCGTCGCCGGCTCCGCCCATGGCGGCGAACACGCGCAGGTTCTCGTCGACGGTCAGGTCGGGGTAGACGCTGGGGGTCTGGAACCCGCAGCCGATCCGGCACTCCGGGCGGGTGATCGTCCCCGAGGTCGGCCGGTCGAGACCGAGCACGAGCGACAGCAGCGTGGACTTGCCCGAGCCGTTCGGACCGGCCAGCGCGTGCAGGTCGCCGGCCTCGATCTGCAAGTCGACGCCCGCGAGCGCCGTGACACCGTCGTAGTGTCTGGCCACGCCGTCGATGCGGATCTCGCGGGCGGAGTCGCGGTCGGCCCCCTCGCCGCCGTCACCCATCGCGACCCCCCCGTTCGTAGGCGACGACGCTCGCCGCGAGCCAGCAGACCGCCGCCGCGGCGACGCCGCCGAGCAGGAGCAGCCGGTCGGTGAACAGCCCCGGCGACAGACCCTTCAGGACGAGCGCGCGGACGACGACCGTCGCGTGGTAGACGGGGCTCCAGCCCGCGATAGCTCGGCGGACCGCCGAGAAGAACCCGGTCGGGTAGACGGGGTTCGAGAAGGCGACGACCGCCCCCAGCAGCGCGACGTTGGCGAACCGGCCGGCGACGGAGAAACGGGTGGCGAAGGAGACGCCGAGGCTCACCGCGACGAGGGCGGTGCCGACCAGCCCGAGGACGCCGAGCGCCGCCGGGTCGGCGAGCGCGACTCGATATCCGAGCGCGACGCCGGCCACCCCCATGCTCGCGAGCGCGGCGGCGCCGAGCGCGCCGAACAGCGCGGCCTTCGCGGCGAGCAGCGCCCACAGCGACGACTCGACGCGCACGCGGTCGAACACGCGCCGCTCGCGGGCGAGGTGGTAGGGGACGTAGGTGAACGCGTATATCGCCAGCAGGTAGACTAGGCCGGTCGTGAAGAGGAACTCCGGGAGCGTCCGCTCGGCGCCGAGGACCCGCCGCTCGACGGTGACGGTCGACGGGAACACGCCCGCCCGCTCGCGGAGCGTCCCCGTCACCGCCCGCGAGGGCTCGACGTAGGTCACCATCCCGCCGTCGACCGCCAGCGAGAGCGTGACGTTCGCGCCCGACTCGTAGAGGCCGTGGCCGACGGTGAGGACGCCGTAGACCCGCTCCCGGTGGAGCGCGGTCGTCGCCGACTCGGGCGAGTCGAACTGTCTGGGCGCGGAGACCGTCCGCGCGAGCCCGGCGACGGCCTGTAGCTCGTCCTCGGTCACGGCGTCGTCGGCGGGCGCGACCGCGACCGGCACGTCCTGCGGGACGGTCCGGTCGAACGACGCGGTGGCGACGCCGAACAGGGCGGGCGCCAGCAGGAAGACGACGGCGACGGCTCGCCAGTTGCGGCGGAGCCAGAACAGTTCCTTCTCGAGGAGCGGTGCGGCCATTCGGGAATAGCGAGACGGGGGGCCGTCTTAAGCGCTCTGTGCCGCGGCCGCCGCCGTGGTCGTCCCCGACGCGACGCCGGTCGCCGCGCCGCCCTGGCCGCCGGTCAGGATGTCCGCGTACCAGCGGATGAGCGTCTCGGCGGTCTCGATGTCCGTCTGCCGCGAGACGGTGACCGTCGTGCCGTCACGGGTCACCTCGGTCGCGCGGAGTTCGGACTCGAGCGTCTCGTTCTGGATGGCGCCCGCCTGGATGGAGACGAACCCCTGCGCGAGGTCCTTCACGTCCCGGGCGGTGTCCGTCGAGTTCGTCATGATGCGCGACTCCATGCCGAGGGTCTCGCCGTCCTCGCCGATGTAGTAGGTCCCCGAGGTGATGTGGAGGTCGTTGTACGCCTCCGCGTACGCGGTGACGTTCAGGCCGGTCGACTGGCCCATCGTCCGGTTGATCTGCGTGACGTTGACGTTCTGGGAGGTCTGGGCGTACCGGAGGTAGCCGTCGCGGGTGCTGTCGAACGCGCTGCGGAGGTCGCCGTCGACGGGGTCGGCGTCGCCGACCTCCACGTCGACGGCGTCGGCGACGGCCTGCTCCGTGCCGAAGACGTACTCGCCGTCACCGAGGACCGCGACCCACTGGTCGGGCTCGGGCGGTCCGAACGTCGTGACGTTCTCCTCCTCGCGCGGTTCGGGCTTGTAGACGGTCACGCCGTCGACGGTCGTGTTGCGGTACGACCGGTTGGTGTCCGCCTCGACCGCGTCGACCACGTCGGACTTCGCCCAGTCGGCCTCGACGATGGTGCCCTGGTAGGGCGGCGACGTGAAGTTCGCCTGGCGCTGGCTGTAGAGGATGACCTGTTCGGCCGCGCGCGGGTCGAGGCCGGTCTCGTTCTCGACCTCGTCGAGCGCGCCCGTCAGGTTCGCCGGAACCATCTCGACCGGCGACGGGGCGGTCTCCATCCCGTCGTCCATCGCCTCGTCGTCGGCGGGCGCCGACTGGTTCATCGAGCCGGCGGTGGCGTTGTAGCCGGTCGCGTAGAGCCGTTCGGCCGTGTCGGACTCGATGACGCTCGCGTCGAAGACGGCGACGCTGTCGACGCCGTCGGGGACCGACTCCAGGAGGGCGGAGTCCCGCGAGTCCGTGATCCCGTCGATCGCGCCCATCTGTGCCGCGGCGACGCCGCCGACCGCGAGGAACGCGACGACGACGACCGCCTTGGCCGCTGTACTACTCAGTGTGCCTGTCGGTATGGAGGGCATTCCATCGTTGCCTACACGGACATGTCAGTAATAAGTATCGGTCGGCCGCGAGCGGCGACACACTCGTCCGCGACGGCCCGCGGCGGCCCGCGGCGGCCGGCTGCGACCGGCGGGGGCGACGGACGGCCGAAATGGAGACGGACGGACGGCCGAAATGGAGACGGACGGACGGCCGAAATGGCGACGGACGGACGGCCGAAATGGCGACGGACGGACGGCCGGAATGGGCGACGGACGGACGACCGGAATGGCCGGATTGATATAGCCGCCCCCTGTGACGTTCCCCTAATGAGCGCACGCGAGCGCACCGGGGAGGTGATCGGGCGATGAGCGACTCGACCGACGAGGTACGCGCGTACACAGTTCGGCTCGAACTCGTCGACGAGCCGGGCGAGCTCCTGCGGGCGCTGGGCCCGATCGCCGACAACGGCGGGAACCTCCTCTCGATCTTCCACGAGCGGGGCAACCTCACGCCGCGCGGGCACATCCCCGTCGAGGTCGACCTGGAGGCGACCCCCGAGCGGTTCGACGAGATCGTCGACGCGCTCCGCGGCGCCGGCATCAACGTCATCCAGGCCGGCGCGCAACACTACAGCGAGTCGGTGACGATCGTCCTCTCGGGGCACATCGTCGACAGCGACCTCTCCCACACCCTCTCGCGCATCCGCGAGACGACGGAGGCGACGGTGACCGACCTCTCGCTGTCGGCCCCGGAGGGGACCGACGACGTGTCGAGCGCGCGCCTGCGGCTGGCCACCGAGGAGGGGGAGACGGAGTCGACCCTGGCGGCGCTGCGCGAGATCGCCGCCGAGAAGGACCTTCGGCTGGTCGAGCCGCTCACGGCGGGTGATGCGGCGTGAGACTCGCCGTGCTGGGCGCCGGCGCCGTCGGCGCCTCGGTCGCGGAGCTGGCCGCCGACTACGGCCACACCGTCACCGCGCTGGCCGACTCCTCGTCGGCCGCCGTCGACCCCGAGGGGATCGACGTGGCGACCGCCCTGGAGTCCAAGCGGACCGACGGCGTCGTCGGGAGCGACGACCCCGGGGACGCGCTGGACGGCGCGTACGACGTTCTCGTCGAGGCGACGCCGACGACGCTGGGCGACGCCCAACCGGGCTTCGGCCACGTCCGGACGGCCCTGGAGCGGGACCGCCACGTCGTCCTCGCCAACAAGGGCCCCGTCGCCGAGCGCTACGGGGAGGTGCGCGAACTCGAACGGGCGAGCGAGGGGCAGGTGCTGTTCGAGGCGACCGTCGGCGGCGCGATGCCCGTGCTGTCGACCATCGCCGACTTCGACCCCGACCACATCACGGCCGCCCGCGGCGTCCTCAACGGGACGGCGAACTTCATCCTCACGCGGATGGCCGCCGAGGGGCTCGACTACGAACACGTCCTCGCGGAGGCCCAGGACCTCGGCGTCGCCGAGGCCGACCCGGCCTTCGACGTGGAGGGGACCGACGCGGCGCTGAAATGCGTCATCGTCGCGAACGTCCTCGCGGGCGACGAGCGCGAGTACACCCTCGACGACGCCGAGGTGCAGGGCATCGAGGAGATCCCGGGCAGCGCGCTCGACCTGGCGACCGAGGACGGCCGCACCGTCCGACTCATCGGTGAGGTCACGTCGGACGGCGAGGTGCGCGTCGGCCCGCGACTGGTCCCCGCGAACGGCACGCTCGCCGTGACGGGCACCGAGAACATCGTCCAGCTGGAGACCGAACACGCCGGCCGGCTCAACATCTCCGGGCGCGGCGCGGGCGGGCCCGAGACGGCGAGCGCGGTGCTGGCCGACGTTGGCCGGCTGGACGGCGACTGACCGCCCCCGGCGACCCGTTCTCCGCGCTCTCGCCGACCGTCAACCGCCACTGTCTCCGTCCCGGCCGCCGACCGCCGCCTGTCCGTCGCGATCCCCGGCGGGAGGGCGCGCGTCGCGGTCCGTGGGAGCGGTTGGCAAATCGCAAGACGGCACCGGGATCGCGTGGAGTCGCTATCGAAATGGTTTTAACACTAACCGCCAAAGGATTCCCACATAGCGCCTCTGCGCGTGAGATACAATGAGTGAGGACAAACCGCACCAGAACCTGGCCATCATCGGCCACGTAGACCACGGGAAGAGCACACTGGTCGGGCGACTGCTGTACGAGACCGGCAGCGTCCCCGAGCACGTCATCGAGCAGCACAAGGAGGAAGCCGAGGAGAAGGGCAAGGGCGGCTTCGAGTTCGCCTACGTCATGGACAACCTCGCCGAGGAGCGCGAGCGCGGCGTCACCATCGACATCGCCCACCAGGAGTTCGACACCGACGAGTACTTCTTCACCATCGTCGACTGTCCGGGCCACCGCGACTTCGTCAAGAACATGATCACGGGCGCGTCCCAGGCGGACAACGCCGTGCTCGTGGTCGCCGCCGACGACGGCGTCCAGCCCCAGACCCAGGAGCACGTCTTCCTGGCCCGCACGCTGGGCATCGGCGAGATGATCGTCGCCGTCAACAAGATGGACCTGGCCGACTACGAGGAGGGCCGCTACCACGAGGTCGTCGACGAGGTCGAGGACCTGCTCAACCAGGTCCGCTTCGACACCGAAGACGCGAAGTTCATCCCGGTCTCGGCGTTCGAGGGCGACAACGTCGCCGAGCGCTCCGAGAACATGGACTGGTACGACGACGAGATCCTCCTGGAGGCCCTCAACAGCCTGCCCGAGCCGGAGCCGCCGACGGACGCGCCGCTCCGACTCCCCATCCAGGACGTCTACACCATCTCCGGCATCGGGACCGTCCCGGTCGGACGCGTCGAGACGGGCATGCTCAACACGGGCGACAACGTGAGCTTCCAGCCCTCCGACGTGGGCGGCGAGGTCAAGACCATCGAGATGCACCACGAGGAGGTCCCGCAGGCCGGCCCCGGCGACAACGTCGGGTTCAACGTCCGCGGCATCGGCCAGGACGACATCCGCCGCGGTGACGTCTGTGGCCCCGCCGACGACCCGCCGTCGGTCGCCGAGACCTTCCAGGCCCGCATCGTCGTGATGCAGCACCCGTCGGTCATCACCGCCGGCTACACCCCGGTCTTCCACGCCCACACGGCGCAGGTCGCGTGTACCATCGAGTCCATCGACCAGAAGATCGACCCCGCGACGGGCGAGGCCGAGGAGGAGAACCCGGACTTCATCCAGAACGGCGACGCCGCGGTCGTCACCATCCGCCCGCAGAAGCCGCTCAGCATCGAGTCGGCCAACGACATCCCCGAACTGGGCAGCTTCGCCATCCGCGACATGGGTCAGACCATCGCGGCCGGGCAGGTCATGCAGGTCAACGAGCGCGAGTAACTCATGCAGCAAGCACGCGTCAGGCTGGCCGGCACCAGCCCCGAAGACCTCGACTCGATCTGCGGCGAGGTCCGCGACATCGCCAACAAGACCGGCGTCGAGCTGTCGGGGCCGATCCCGCTGCCGACCAAGACGCTCGAGGTCCCCACCCGCAAGTCCCCCGACGGCGAGGGGACGGCGACGTGGGAACACTGGGAGATGCGCGTCCACAAGCGGCTCATCGACATCGACGCCGACGAACGCGCGCTGCGCCAGCTGATGCGGATCCAGGTCCCGAACGACGTCTCCATCGAGATCGTCCTCGAGGACTAGAGGGGTCGACGGCCCCGCCGTCGCAGTCACCCGGTCGCCACGCGGCGCCACCGTGTGACTGATTCCCGAAGCCGCTCTCACGCGCAGGACTTATCCCCTCTGCGCTGCGAGCGATACACGCGGGCTCGTAGATCAGTGGCAGATCGCTTCCTTCGCAAGGAAGAGGCCCGGGGTTCAAATCCCCGCGAGTCCACTACACCGTTTCTTCCCCGCGAACTATCCGGTTAGTCGCCGGTATTGCGGTTCTCGCGGGAACTTTCTCGCACAGGGGTGACGAGATGATCAGCAGCTCAGACGAACTATGCGTTGCGGTCGATCCAGTCGCAGAACGCATCGAAGTCCTCCGCACCCGCATCACTGGCAACATCCCGAAGCGTTCCGATCCTGAGTTCGTCGTGGAGTGGGACCGTGACCTGTCGTTTGTCGTCCTCGTTGGTTGGATGCTCGTAGTAGAGTTGCGCGTGGTCGCCGACCGTTCGGCGCCATTCGAAATCGCCCACGTTGACGAGCACCTTCGCCACTTCCATACCGGAGAACGTCCGCCGACCCATTTACTGCAGAAACTCCGGCGGCTCTTCGTTGCCGGTGGTGTTGTCTTCCGGGTCGATACCCAGTTCCCTGAGTTCCTCGTCAGTCGGTTCACGGCCGATCTCTCCCTTGTGGAGTGCGACGGCCTCGTCAAGCATCTCCAGCGCGTGTTCCCGCGTCTCACCTTGGGTAGTCACGCCGGTCTCGACGTCGGTGATGACCCAGCCGTCACCCTCGCGCCACATCCGGATCTCGTCTTCGTGGTCGAGATCGCCGTCGCGCGTGGAACTAGCCATGTGAGTGACGGTAACGCGCACTGCCGAATAAGCGTTCGGGGACCCAGGTCCGTTCCGAATGTTCGGTCCGATGACTGCTCCGAGGACGTTCAGGGACCGATCCGTTCCGCAAATTGCGATCCTCCTGCCCCGCGAGTCCACTACCGACTTTTTCCGGACTGGGTTTCCTCGCGAGCCGGAGGCTCACGGACGGTCCGCGCCCGGAACAACGGGGCGACCTCAGGACCCCGATCCGGGTTGCCGGTTCGCTTCCGAGTACGTTCCACCCGCTTGTCACACCCGCCGTTCGGTCCCACGCGGTCGCTTCCCTCGGCTACCGACCGCGGGACCGCCGATCCCTCGAATGACCATGATTCTTATATAAATTTTCGGCCCGTTCCCGAACCGCCGGACCGGAGCGCACGCCGCCGCCGTCTGCCCGGTCATATAAGAACAATTATACACATGGATCCGCACTCGCAGTCGACGGGGATCGGGGACGGACCGCCCCGATCTCCAGCCGAAACCCCCGATCGCTTCCACTGCAGATCCGCCCGCTATCACTCGGTTCGCGTCGGTTCGGAACTACTTTCACTTCGGTCCACCTACGTTTAAGAGGGATTCGCCGTATGACACGGAACGCGCGGTTACATCGCCGGAGAGGCACGTAGCGACGCGACCTCTCGAAGTTCGAACACATGAATCGAGCGACGAATACCCGCAAACCAAAGCGTTATTTGGGACCCAAACAAACAAGATTTCCGTCACAGATGATAGGTATGAGGCCACAGCGGACACGCTCTCGATCCGGCGCCGGTATCGTTCGTGGGAGGGGCGCGACACATGAGTAGCGGCGATCTCGGGGTCGACGACATCGACCTGCCGATCAAGCGCACCGAGGGGGAGACACTGGAGGAGCGGCTCACGGGGAACGCGTACCACAACATTCTGCCCGCGCGCTATCTCCGCAAGGACGCCGACGGGGAACTGATCGAGGAGCAGGAGGATCTCTTCGACCGCGTCGCGAAGAACATCGCACTGGCCGAGGCCGTCTACGAGGCCGAGAAACGCGACGTGGAGGTCACGGTCACGCCCGACCAGCTCAAGCCCGACCACCCGCGCCGCGACGAGCTGGCCGCGGAGGTCTTCGGCACGGGGACGACGGCCGACGACGACGCCGAGACGACCCTCGACCAGTACAACGTCAACAAGTTCGCCTACGAGACGGTCGTCCCGGAGCTGCCCGAGGGGGTACGCGAGCACGTCGAGGAGACCGCCGACGAGTTCCAGCGGCTGATGGAGGACCTGTCCTTCATGCCGAACTCGCCGACGCTGATGAACGCCGGCGACGAACTCCAGCAGCTGTCGGCCTGTTTCGTCGACTCGCCGGAGGACGACATCGACGACATCCACCAGACCGCCAAGGAGGCCGCGCAGGTCTTCCAGAGCGGCGGCGGCATGGGCTACGCCTTCTGGCGGCTGCGGCCCTACGGCGACGCGGTCGGCTCCACGGGGGGTATCGCGTCGGGGCCGATCACGTTCATGCGGACGTTCGACCAGATGTGCGAGACCATCGCGCAGGGCGGCGCCCGGCGGGGCGCGCAGATGGGCGTCATGCGCGTCTCGCACCCGGACGTGATCCAGTTCATCCACGCCAAGAACAAGGACGTATCCCTGGCGCACACGCTCCGGCTGAACGACCCGGACGACTTCACGCACAACTCCTTCGCGGACGCCCTGGAGGAGGCCCGCGAGCTCATCGACGAGGACGGCAAGGTGCCGAAACACCTCCGCAACGCCGTCGAGGGCCACCTCTCGAACTTCAACATCTCCGTGGGGATCACCGACGACTTCATGGACGCGGTGAAAAACGACGAGGAGTTCACGTTCACCAACCCGCGGACCGAGGAACCCCACGTCGCCACCGAGGAGACGAAGGAGCTGTACGAGATGTTCGACCTCGGCGAGTACGTCGAGGTCGGCGAGGTGCTGTCGGTCCCCGCCCGGAAGGTCTGGGAGCGCATCGTCGACGGCGCCCACGAGAACGGCGAACCGGGCGTCATCTACCTCGAACGCGTCAACAAGGAACACTCCTTCGACGTGGAGGAACACCCCGACCACCGCATCCTCGCGACGAACCCCTGCGGCGAGCAGCCCCTGGAGGAGTACGAGGCCTGTAACCTCGGTCACATCAACCTCTCGACGCTCGCGGCGAAGGACGCGCCGGACTGGCGCGTCTGGTCGGCCGAACACGCCGACGAGTACGACTCGCTGGAGGACGCCGTCGACGCGTTCCTGCAGGAGGCCATCGACTTCGAGGCGTTCGACCACCGCATCGAGATGGGGACGCGCTTCCTCGAGAACGTGGTCACGATGTCGGACTTCCCGGTCCCGAAGATCGAGGAGACCGTCCGGGAGATGCGCAAGATCGGCCTCGGCATCATGGGCCTGGCGCAGCTGTACATCCAGCTCGGCATGCAGTACGGCGACGACGTGTCCAACGAGGTCGCCCGCCAGCTGATGCGCCACATCAACCACGAGTCGAAGTGGGCCAGCCACGAGCTCGCCCAGGACCGTGGCACCTTCGAGGAGTGGGACAACTCGAAGTTCGCGAACCCCACCGAGTACCGCGAGTGGTTCGAGAAGCAGACCGGCCTCGACGCCGACGAGTGGGCCGACGGCTTCGCGCTGCGCAACCACAACACGACGACCATCGCGCCGACGGGCACCACCTCGATGGTCGGCAACACCACCGGCGGCTGCGAGCCCATCTACAACGTCGCCTACTACAAGAACGTCTCCGACGACGTGCAGGGCGACGAGATGCTCGTCGAGTTCGACGACTACTTCCTCCGCGTGCTGGAGGAGAACGATCTGGACATCGACGCCGTCAAGGAGGAGGCCCAGGAGCAGATGGCCGCAAACGAGTTCGACGGCGTCGACGGCCTCTCGACGGTCCCCGACGCGGTCGGCGAGCTGTTCGTCACGACGGGTGACCTCTCCGCGAAGGAACACGCGGGGATCCAGGTCGCCTGCCAGGAGGGCGTCGACTCCGCCATCTCGAAGACGGTCAACGCGCCCAATGACTCCACCGTCGAGGACGCACAGGAGGTCTTCGAGTACATCTACGACCACGGCGGCAAGGGCGTCACCTACTACCGCGACGGCACCCGCAGCAAGCAGGTGCTGACGACGCGCGCCCAGAACACGGAGTTCGCCGACATGGACGCCGAGGAGGTCGTCGCCCAGATCGAGGAGGTCTTCGGCGGCTTCGACGCCTTCCTCGAGGAGGACGCGGTCCAGGCGGCCATCGAGACCGAGACCGAGGAGATCCTCGGCGCCGCCGACGGCGAGCGGCCCGACTACGCACAGAAGCGCTCGCGGCCGGACGTGCTCCACGGCGTCACCCAGCGCATCGACACCGGCTACGGGAAACTCTACGTCAACATCAACGAGGACCCCGAGGCCGAGCGCCCCTTCGAGCTGTTCGCCAACATCGGCAACTCCGGCGGCTTCACCGCCTCCTTCACGGAGGCGCTGGCCAAGACCATCTCGACGGCGCTGCGCGCGGGCGTCGACCCCCGCGAGATCGCCGACGAGCTCCAGGGCATCCGGTCGCCGAAGGTCGCCTGGGACAAGGGCGAGCAGATCCAGTCCATCCCGGACGCCATCGGCACGGCCCTGCGGCGCTACCTCGACGACGAGATCGACAAGGGCTACCCCCAGCAGCAGACGCTGGAGGAGACCGCCGAGGAGCGCGACGCGCGCCGCGCCGCCGAGAGCGCGGGCGAGGACGACAGCAACCCCAACCAGGACGTGGGGGCCGTCGAGCCGGAGACGGACGGCGGCGCCTCCGTCTCGATGGGCGCCGGACCCGGCAGCGACGCGGGCGAGCCCGGCTCCGAGGCCGGACAGGCCGCCGGGGGCGACCAGCAGGAGCTGATCGACGCCGGCGAGAGCCCGGAGTGTCCGGAGTGCTCGTCGATGTCGCTGTACTACTCCGAGGGCTGCAAGACCTGCGAGTCCTGCGGCTGGTCGGAGTGTTGAGGTAGATGGACGAGGCCCCCGCGCTGTCGCGGGGCCTCCGCTGGCTGCGGACCGTTCCGACGACTCTCTCCCTCTGTGCTCTCTTCGTCTTCGTCTTCGCCGCCGAGTGGTACGTCTGGGAGCGGTTCGGGTACGCGACGTTCGTCGCGCTGTTCGTCGCGACGCCCGAGCCCTCCGTCGGGTGGCTGCTCGCGCCGCTGGCGCACCTGCCGACGGACCCGCGCCACCTCGTCTCGAGCGTCGTCCAGTTGCTCCTGTTCGGCGGCGTCGTCGAGCGCCGGCTGGGTCGCCGGCGCTTCCTCGCGCTCGCCGCCGTCGCCGGTCTGGCGACGACGGGCGCGCAGGTCGCCTGGTACGTCGCGCTCGGCGCGTCGGGCCGCGTGGCCGGGACGCTCGGCGCCAGCGGGGTCGTCCTCGCGATGACGGCGCTGGTCGTCGTCGACAGCGTCCGCTACCGGGCCGCGACGGGCGGCTGGCACGGCGAGTTCACCCCGCTGTGGGTCCTCTTCGGGGCCGCCATCGCCGGCCAGGCCGTCTTCGGCCTGCTGGCGCTCGCGGCCGGGACCGCGCAGGTCGGCGTCGTCGGCCACCTGACCGGCGTGGTGATCGGTCTCGGTGTCGGCCTCGCTCGCCCGACCGGGGCCGTCCTGCTGTCGGGCGACTAGTCGGTCCGTCGACCGGCGCGACCGCGAGAACAAGACTCAAGCGCCCCTCGTCCGATCGTCGGGTATGAGCGACGCCGGCGGCCGGCCCTGTCCGGTCTGCGAGCGGCCGATGACCCACCGCCACTGCAAGTACGTCTGCCCGGAACACGGCGTGGTCTACGACTGCGCGGACACCTTCTACTGAACGTCGACGCCGAGGTCGTAGCGCTCGCGGACCAGCCGGTAGGTCGGCCCGGCGAGCAGGAGTCCGGAGACGGCCGTCGCGCCGGCGACCAGCGCGATCCCCTGGTCCAGCCCCTCGACCGAGAGCGTGTGCATCGACGCGCCGGCGACGACGGCGCCGACGATCCACGGCGTCTCGCCGACGAGCGTCCCCGCCAGGTACGTCCGCGGGGAGATATCCGAGAGCCCGGCGGCCGAGGAGATCACGTCCGAGGGGATCGGGGCCAGCCGCGCGGCCACGAGCCCGCGGAAGCCGCCGGTCGCCGCGACCACGCGGTCGCCGACGCCGGCGGTCCGCCCGAGGATCCCCTCGTCGGTCCGGAACCGACGGGCGACCAGGAACGGCGTCGCCGTGGAGACGGCGAGCCCCGCGGCGGCGACGGGGATCCCGACCGCCACGCCGTAGACGTACCCGACCGTCAGCGAGAGCAGGCTGACCGGCCACAGGACCAGCGGCCGGGCGACGTAGAGGACGGCGAGCACGGCGAGAAAGCGCCAGGGGTCCCCCGAGAGCGCGACGAGCGACTCCAGCACCGCGGCCGGCGAGAAGACCACGGCACCGGCCGCGAGCGCGACGGCCAGGGTCGCGAACCCCCCAAGCTGCCGGCGCGTCGCTCGACTGACTGCCATCGTTCGCCGTCCAGTCCCCGCCGGCACAAGTCTTGTGGTCGACGCACACCGCGGGCGCTCGCGGCCGGACCCGGAAACGCTTAGGTCCCCTGGGACCCCACCGGCGAGCGTGGACGACCGCGTCGAACTCGGCGTCGAACTGCTCGCCAACCTCGAACACGCCGAGCTGTCGCTGGCCGAGGCCGTCGACCGCATCGAGACGGTGACCAGCGACCCGGCGGTCACCCGCGAGATCCTCGAAACCGCCGAGCGCCGGGGGATCATCGACCGCGAGGGCGACACCGTCGTCCCGACGACCGGCGACTACGTCAGCTTCGAGGGCGGCGACGTGGTCAGCAAGGACGGGGAGTTCACCTGCCAGCGCTGCGGCGCCGGCATCACCACCGGCTACTTCATCGAGTTCGACGCCGGCGAACACGGACCCTTCGGTTCCTCGTGCATCAGGAAGGTCACCGGCCGCGAGGACTGACCGACTTCAGGTCCGTCGGAGCGTCGTGCGCCACTCGGGGGCTGCCGGGCTACTCGGAGTCCTGCTGGACCAGTCGCTTGAGCGCGCGGTGCTGGCGCTTGAGCAGTTCGTTCTGCCGGTCGACGGCGTCGGTCAGCTCCTCCAGCCGCTCGGCCATCGCCTCGAACTCCTCGCGGGTGATCGGCGCGGGCTCGACCTCCCCGCCGGTCCCGCTCGCCGACGCCGCGGACGCGCCCGCGGTCGAGGTGCCGCCCGACTCGGTAGCCGTGGTGTCCGCGGTGTCGTCGACGGTGCGGTCGGCGGTGTCGTCGACCGTGGTGTCCGCCGTGTCGTCGACGGTGCGGTCGGCCGACGCGTCCGCGCCCGCTGTCGAGTCGGCCGTCCCGTCGGTCGCGCTCGTCCGACCAGCGGTATCGTCCGTCCCGCCCCGGCGGTCGGTCGTCCCCGCGGTGTCGGCCTGCTGGGTGTCCGACCGACGGGTGTCCGCCTGCTGTGTCTCTCCCCGTCCGGTGTCGGCCTGCTGCGCATCGGGCTGCCGGTCGGCCGTCGCCTCCGTTTCGGTCTCCCGGTCCTCACTCCCGCCGGAGCCCGCTCCGGAGCGGGCGACCGGCTCGCTGGACCCGCCGGTCGCCGGGTCGGCGGTGTCGCCTCCCGCATCGGCCGTCTGGCCGTCCGCGGCGTCGGCGGCCCGACCGGTCGCCGGGTCGTCGGACCGGCCGCCGGGCTGGCCCTCCGGCTGGCCGCCCGGCTGTCGCGGGGGCTGTCCCGCCCCCGGGTCGTCGGCGAGTCGCTCCTCGCCCTCGACGGACTCGGCGAGGTCCGCCTCGTCGCTGACCAGCGGGTCGAAGTCGTCGCCGAACGAGAAGCCGTCTCCGGTGTCCTCGTCCGCGGGTTCGACGCCGCCCGCGTCCGTCTCCGGCCCGACGACGCGATTGAGTTCCTCGACGTTCGCCACGTCGTAGTAGTCGAACAGCGCCCCTTCGAGCGTCTGGCGGACGACGGGCGCCTTGTCGTTGGGCACCTTGATGCGCTGGGGACGACCCTCGACCGAGAGCGCGATGCTCGTTGCGACGCTGGCGCGCTCGAACTCGAGACCGGTCACGTCGTCGTAGGCGTAGACCTCGTAGTCCTCGGACCAGACCTGGCTACCGATGTGTTTGATCAGCCGCCCCTCGGCGATGATGAGCGTGAGTTCGCTGAACCGGTAGACGCCGGCCAGCGACTCGCGGTCCCCGATGACGCCGTCGAGCCTGAGCACGCCCTCGAGGAACAGTTCGAGCACCTTCTCGCCGCGGTTGGCCGGGACCGTGAACGACTCGGTGCCGTCGATGTACTGCATCGTGAACTTCGTCTTGCGGCGCCCCTCCGAGACCGCCAGCTGCTCGATGTCGTGGGAGTACTCCTCGACCGTCTCGTCGCTGAGCAGGCCTTCGCCGCGGTAGACGAGCGTTCGCGTCGGTGTGAGACAGACCGCGTCCTCGTCGCCGAGCGAGACGCCGGCCTGGATCTCCTCGCCGTCGAGTGCCCCCTTGACGAGGTCCGGGATGTCCATGCGTGAGGTGTACCCGTCCGAGTGTATAAATCCGGGGGTGGGCAGTCTCCCGACCGTCCGACTCCGCGCCCGCCGAACGATCACTGAAACGACGGGACGGCGGGCGGTCGCCGGCGGAGATGAGAAGGTTAAAGGCCGACACCACAGTATCGACGAGTGCGCCCGGGTGGCTTAGCTGGACATAGCGCCGCACTCATAGGGTTTCCTTGCGCGGCAGCCGGCATGCCCCCACGAGGCCCGTCAGCCTCGGACCTGGGACATGCGGAGATCGAGGGTTCGGAGCCCTCCCCGGGCATCCATATTTCACGTTCCCGAGTCGTAACTCTCTGGCCGGGAGAACACGGAAGGATCGCGAAGAACCGCCGCTCAGGCGTCGCCGGGGAACTCCTGGAAGAGCGTCTCGAAGTCCTCGGCCTCGCCGAGGTCCGAGACCGTCCGGTCCGCCTCCTGCCGGAGGTCCTCGACCGCCGATTCGAGCCGCTCGTACTCCTCGCTGTCCTGGAGTTCGACGAAGTCCTTCTCGGCTTCGAGCGTCGCCTTCTTCGAGGCGAGCGAGAAGAACTCCTGCATGCGCTCGTCGTAGTCCTCGCGGTCCAGCATCCGCTCGGCCGCCCCGTGGAGGTCGTCGAGCATCACCGGCTTGGTCAGGTAGTCGTCGAACGGCATCTCGACGATGTCGAAGTCGGGGTCCACGGCGGTCACCATCACGACGCGGCAGTCGATCCGCCGCTCGCGCAGGGCCTCGAGCACCTCGTCGCCGTTCATCTCCGGCATCTGGCGGTCGAGGAAGACGATGTCGACCGCCTCGTCTGCCTGCTCGAGCGCCTCGTGGGGCCCGTACGCTGTCCTGACCTCGTACTCCTCGGCCAGCCAGGTCGAGTACAGGTCCGCGATGTCGCGCTCGTCGTCCACGACGAGTACGGTTTCGTCTCCTGAATTGCGCGTTGTCATCGTGAGTCCCGTGGTTCGAACGGACGGATTACCGGTAATCCGATGAACCAGCGCATAAAACCATCCCACTGATTATCATGTGTGAAAACAGGGCGGACCGGCGAGCCTGTCCATCGACGGCGTTATGTCGGCGAGCGCCCTGGTACCCGGCGGATGGACCACACGTCGGACGACCCGCGGCGGATCCGGACGCTGGCGGTGACCGCGGAGGACGTGGTCGCCGCGCTGGAGGCCCGGGCACAGCGCGACCGGCCGGTCGTGCTGCGGGCGACGCCGCCGTTCAGCGGGCGGATGCGCGCTCGGCTGCACGTCGAGACCGGCGAGTACGACGAGTCGCCGGCACCGCTGCACGTCGACCCGGTGGCGCTGCTCGACGACGCGGCCCCGACCTACCCGCGGCCCGCCGACACGGAGGACCGGCTCCGGGCGGACCCCGACACCGAGTACACCGTCGAACGCCACCACGACCGCCACGAGGACGCCGTGGCGACCTGGCGGGAGACGGTCACCGACCACGTCCGCGACACCGCGACCGTCGAGACCCCCCACGGTCCACATGAGGTCGAGGTCTCCCTGCTCGGCTGAACCCCCGACCGAAGGCGTACGTTTGGCAACTGATCGCACAGTACTCGTCAACTGATCGACGAGAACGACGCAGCGCGCTCGATAAAACGTCTCGCCGTCTCTCGGGCGTCGATGAAACGAAATCGGGGTTCGTAAAACATCCACTACGTGCGGGGCGTTCGTCTGAAACGTTGTGAAATGACCGGAAGCCTCGGACGGTTATAAGGTAATGCCGGGCTATGGTGAAAGTACGAGGGTTCCCCGCATGTCAAGTCGCTCGTCCGACCTCACGCCATCGCTCGACACGGCCGACATCGCCGTCCCCGACGTCGGCAGGAGCGTCGTCGCGCCGATCACCGGCGCCGCCTTCTGGGCGGCCGTCGCGCTCCCCTTCCTCCACCTGCCGCTGTTGCTGGCGACCGGGCTGTCCGCCGAGCCGTACACCGACGCGTTCCTCGCCCTGCTGGCGCTGAACGTCGTCGCGCTGCTCGTCGGCCACCCCCACTACCGCGACTGAACCGCCGACCGCCGGGCCCCGCCGGGCCCCCTCCACCCCGGCGACGCCGACCGAGGTCCCCGGACCGCGCTTCGCCCGACCGCCTATCGACGTTCTCGGCGCCGTCCATCGCCGCCGGCCAGCGCCGCTCTCAGCCGCGGGATCTCCCTGCGGAGCGCCCGACGTTTGATCAGGACGAACCCGACGAAGATACAGCAGAATCCCGCCGCGGTCCAGGCGTCGACCACCTCCTCGAGGAGGAGGAACCCGGTGACTGCGGCGAACAGCGGCGCGACGTAGGAGACGAGGTTGATCTCGACGGGGCCGAGCCGCTCCAGCAGGTCGAAGTAGACGAGGAAGCCGACGGCGCTGGCCCCGACCGAGAGGTACGCCAGCGACCACAGCGCCGTCGGCGACCACGTGATCGCCGCGAACGACTCGCCGAGCCCGAGGCTGACGAGGTGCATGAGGCCGGCGCCGCCGAGCATCGACCACGCCTCCATCGTCTCGATCTCGACGCCGGCGTCGATGTAGGTGGTGAGAACGCTCCCCAGCGCGAAGGATAGCGCCGCGGCGAACACCAGCAGCTGCGGGAGCGTCTCGCTGCTCAGCAGCGTCGCCGGATCCGGCTGGGCGACGGCGACGACACCGACCAGCCCGAGCAGGATACCGACGACGCCGACGGCCGACAGCCGCTCGTCGGGGAGCAGCCCGCGGGCGAACACCGTCGTCAGCACGGGCGAGAGGCTGACGATGACCGCGGCGGCGGCGCTGGTCGTCCCCTGCTCGCCGACGAACAGGAACGCGTGGTAGGCGGCGATCATCAGCGCCGCGCCGACGGCGACGGTCGCCCACTCGTCGCGGCCCCGCGGGCACGGGTTGTCGGCCCGGACGGCCGCGTAGCCGAGCATCACGACGCCGGCCACGTCGTAGCGCAGCGCCGCGAACAGGACCGGCGGGAACGCAGCGAGCCCGGCCTTGATCGCCACGAACGCCGACCCCCACAGCGCCGACAGCACCAGAAAGAGTCCGAGGTTCCGGTACGTGGACACGCCCCGAGGTTCGGACGGCCGACCCTGAACCTTTCGGGTTCCGTCCCGCTCGCCCGGCCGAGGATGCCCGTCGGAGCGGGCGAACGGGCGACGACGGCGCGCCGGGTCGGTAGACCGACGGAAACCGGGCGACCGGGGTGGGACCGACCCCCGAAGCCCCCCTACGTTTAAATTACCGCATCACCAAGGCATCGTATGGCCGCATACGGCCGGCCGACGCTTCGGGACCTGTTCGACGAGGCACCGACGCCCCACATCGCACACCCGCCGCGGACACACCACCGGGACTTCTATCTCGCCACCGACGGCTCCTACCGGGCCGCCGGCGGCACCGCGCCGGGCGACGACGCCCGCGAGTTCACCGGCGGGCTCGGCGTCGTCATCGAGACGCGCGACGGCGAGCGCGTCGCGCGGCTGTCGGTGCCCGACCGCGCCCCCGACAACAACGTCGCCGAGTACCGGGCGCTGCACCTCGGCCTCGACGTGCTCGCCGCCCGCTCGCCAGCCGACGCGAGCGTGGGCGTGCTCATCGACCACGACACCCTCGCCGAGAACGTCAACGCCAGGGTCCTGACCGAGCGCGACCCCGAGCTGGAGCCGACCCACTCGGTGACCCACCCGCCCGCCATCGGCCTCCACTGGCGGGGCATCAGCTCCCGGCTGCGCGACTTCGCGGAGATCCGCGCCGCCCGCATCGACAGCGGGTACAACCCCGCCCACCCGCTCGCCAACGCCCCCGACGAGTACGCCCACGTCAACGGCGAACCCGACCGCTGTCTGCTCCCCGACGACCCCACCACGGCCGGCGACGACCGCTACCCGCCGCCCTCCAGGGCCGACCGCGGCAGCGCGAGCGACTAGTCGCGGTCGTCACCGTCGTCGTACAGCTTGTCGACCGACCGCTCCCAGCTGTGTCGGGCCAGTCCGCCGTAGCCGGCGAACCGCCCGAGGTACTGCTCGCGCGGGATCGGTCCCCACCAGTCGCCGTCGGCCGCGCGGAGGTGCCGGACCCACTTCCCCGTCAGGACCGCCCAGAGGACCGCGAAGACGACCGGCCAGACCGCTCCGTTCGGGCGCGGGACCGTGATACCGAGTGCGAGCAGTCCCTTCCAGAGCGCGAACGCCCCGACGAACAGCACCGCGAACACGAAGGAGCCGGACAGCAGATACTGGTAGGCCCGCGTCGGCCAGCCGGAGATGTCGACCGTCTTGTCCATCGCTCTACCCGGGTCGACGCGGATCGCACACGTATGTTTTGTGTCGAGCGGGGCGGTCGGAGGGAGGCTCGGATCCCGGTCGGGGCGCTGCCCCGCGACGGCCGATCACCGAAGACATTTATCGCACCGTTGACGACTGTCGACCATGGTCTCCCGACGGCGCTTCCTCCGAGGCGCAGCGGTCCCGCTTTCCGCGATTCCGCTCGCCGGCTGTCCCGGACGAGTCGCCAGTCCCGGCACCGGGACGGCCGGTGAGTCGGACCGCGGGGACCCGAACGGAGACGGGACAGGCGGACCGCCGACCACCCAGTACCAGTACGACGCGGCGAACACGGGCGTCGTCGACACCGCGGCACCGGACTCGCCCGGGCGGCGCTGGCGGACGCGCCTCGACCCTGCCGAGGGCGGCGTGGCCGTCGCGGGCGACACGGTCGTCGTCGCCGCCAGGGACGTGGTCGCCCTCGACCGCGACGACGGCGAGCAGCGCTGGAGTGCCGACGTGGGAAACAGCCTCGCCGCTCCGCCGACGGCGACGGCCGAGACGGCGTACGTCCCGACGTGGAACGGCGCGGGCGGCACCGAACGGGGTGTCGTCGCCGTCGACCTCGCCGACGGGAGCGAGCGGTGGCGAGCGGCCCCGTGGACCGAAGTCAGCGCACCGCTGACGCTGGCCGACGGGACGCTGTACGCCGGCAACGGACTCGACGAGACCGAGGTGACCGCTATCGACGCCGACGACGGGAGCGAACTGTGGCGCTTCGAGGCGGGCGAACACGCCTCGACCGCCGCCGTCGCCGACGGGACGGCCTTCGTCTGCGGCGGCCAGCGCGGCGTCGCCTACGCGCTGGACGCGGAGAGCGGCGAACAGCTGTGGCGCTTCGAGGCCAGCGACGAGGTGTGGGCCGCGCCGACGGTCCAAAACGGCGCCGTCTACGTCGGCGCCCGCGACGGGCGCGTGTCGGCGCTCGACCCCGCGAACGGCGACGAACTGTGGCACGTCGACACGGGAGACCCCATCAGACACTCCGTCGCGGCCACGGACGAGGCCGTCTACGTCCCCACCGAGCAGTCGCTCGTCGCGCTGGACCCGGACGGCGACCGCCGCTGGTCCGGCTCGCTCGGCTACGACGGCCGCGCGCCGACCGTCACCCGCGAGGGGGTCGTCTGTACCGACCGGGAACGGCTGTACTGTTTCGACACCGACGGGACCGAACGCTGGCGGTTCGACGTCCGCGACCGACCCATCGCCGACGCGACCTACGGCGGGGTCCGCAGCCCGCCGGTCGTCGTCGACGGGACCGTCTACTTCGTCTCGTTCGCCGGCGACGTGTACGCGCTCGCAGAGGAGTAGCCCCGGGCCGGTCCGATGAACCGGCGGCCCCGGCGCCGGACGCCTACTCCTCGTCTTCCTGCTGCTGGGCGTCCACCACGGCGGCTGCGCCCAGGTTGACGATGTCGCTACCACCTTTTTCTCGTCGGATTTCCCCGTTCGCTCCGCTCACTGCGGGAATCGCTCCTCGAAAAAGATGGGGCAAAAAGCCGCCCTCACTCCCCTCGGGCGGTGAACCGGCGGCCCCGGCGCCGGACGCCTACTCCTCGTCTTCCTGCTGCTGGGCGTCCACCACGGCGGCTGCGCCGAGGTTGACGATGTCCTTGACCTCGTCGCCGCGCTGGAGGACGTGGACGGGCTTGTCCATGCCGACCAGCATCGGGCCGATGGCGTCGGCGCCGCCGAGCCGCTGGAGCAGCTTGTAGCCGATGTTGCCGGCCTCGAGGTTCGGGAACACCAGCACGTTCGCCGGGTCCTCCAGGTCGGCGAAGTCGTAGGTGCCGTTGAGGATGTCCTCGACGACGGCGGTGTCGGCCTGCATCTCCCCGTCGACCGGGAAGTCGACCTCGGGGTCGTCGTGGAGGTCGCTCACGGCGTCGCGGAGCTTCGCGGTCCCCTCCGTCTCGACGCTGCCGAAGTTCGAATAGGAGAGCAGCGCCGCCCGCGGTTCGATGTTGAAATCGCGGGCGAGGCTGGCGGTGTGTTTGGTGATCTCCGAGAGCACGTCCGCCTCGGGGTCGAGGTTGACCGTCGCGTCCGCGCAGAAGACGACCTGGTTCTTGAACGTCAGCATGTAGACGCCGGCCGCGTAGTCGGCGTCGGGCGCCGTGCCGATGACCTCCAGCGGCGGGCGCAGGGCCGAGGGGTAGTGGTGCGTGAGCCCGGTCAGCATCGCGTCGGCGTCGTCCTGTTCGACCATCACGCTGGCGAGGTAGTTGGTGTCGTTCTCGACGAGTTCGGCGGCCTCGCTGCGGGTGATGCCCTTTCGCTGGCGGAGCTCGTGGAGCCGCTCGGCGTACTCCTCGTAGTCGCCGTTCTCGGGGTCGACGATCTCCGGATCGAACTCCAGCCCCAGGTCGGCCCGGGTGTCCTCGATCTCCTCGCGCTCGCCGATGAGGACCGGCTCGGCGATGCCCTGCTCCTGCAGCTGGAAGGCCGCGCGGATCATCTTCTCGTTGGCGCCCTCCGCGAGGGCGAGCCGCTTGGGGTCGCTCTGGGCCTTGTTCAGCACCACGCGCATCATCTCGCGGGACTTGCCCAGCCGGGCCTCCAGGCGCTCGACGTACTCGTCGAGGTCGAGTTCGCGGCGGGCGGCGCCCGAGTCCATGGCCGCCTCGGCGACGGCGGGCGCGACCTCGAAGAGGACGCGCGGGTCGACGGGCTTGGGGATGATGTACTCCGGGCCGAACTGCAGCGGCTGGTCGCCGTAGGCCTTGACGACCTCGTCGGGCACGTCCTTGCGGGCGAGCTCGGCCAGCGCCTCCGACGCGGCGCGTTTCATCTCCTCGTTGATCTCCCTCGCCCGGGCGTCCAGCGCGCCGCGGAAGATGAACGGGAACCCGAGGACGTTGTTCACCTGGTTGGGGTAGTCCGAGCGACCGGTCCCCATGATGACCGTGTCCTCGCGGGCGGCCTTGGCCGACTCGTAGTCGATCTCGGGGTCGGGGTTGGCCATCGCGAAGATGACCGGGTTCTCGTTCATCGACCGGACCATCTCCTGGTCGACGATCCCGCCGATCGACAGGCCGACGAACACGTCGGCGTCGTCCATCGCGTCCGCCAGGTCGCCCTCGGGCACGTCGCGGGCGAACTCCCGCTTGTACTCGTTGACATCGCCGGCCTCGGCGCGCTCCTCGGTGATGATCCCCGAGGAGTCGCACATCAGGATGTTCTCCTTCTTCGCGCCCAGCGAGACGTAGAAGCGGGCGGTCGCGATGGCGCTGGCGCCGGCGCCGGAGAAGACGATCCGCATGTCCTCGAGGCTCTTGCCCGTGAGTTCGGCGGCGTTGATCAGCGCGGCGCCCGAGATGATGGCGGTGCCGTGCTGGTCGTCGTGGAAGACGGGGATGTCCATCCGCTCGCGGAGCTCCTGCTCCATCGTGAAACACTCCGGCGCGCTGATGTCCTCGAGGTTGATCCCGCCGAAGGTCGGCTCCATCGCCGCGACGGCGTCGATAAACGCCTGGGTGTCCGTCTCGTCGAGCTCGACGTCGAACACGTCGATGTCGGCGAACCGCTTGAAGAGGACGCCCTTGCCCTCCATGACGGGCTTGGAGGCCTGGGCGCCGATGTCGCCGAGGCCGAGGACCGCCGAGCCGTTGGAGATGACCCCGACCATGTTGCCCTTCGCCGTGTACTCGTAGGCGTCGGCCGGGTTCTCGTCGATCTCCAGGCAGGGCGCCGCCACGCCGGGCGAGTACGCCAGCTGCAGGTCCCGCTGGGTGTTCGTCGGCTTGGTCGTCGCGATCTCCAGCTTGCCGGGCGGTTCCGTCCGGTGATACTCCAGTGCGTCCTCGTCGAGTCCCATACGCGATCCGCGAACGGCGCGGCCAAAAACTTTCGCGTTTGGCCAAATGACGGGTAGTTGTTCGCTGTTCGTCGAAGCTCCGATCGGCCGATTCTCACCGTCGAACGGCCCTGCGGAGACGCTCGCGGGGCAGGGGACCGTTCCGTGTCGGGGAACGCACCCGACGGGGCGTTCACCGGGTGCGAGCCGGTCGGACCGCGCCGTCGCAGTGGCGGCTCCGACTCCGGGGGGCTCCCACCCGGGGACGGTTCCGGTCCGGCCTCGACTCCGGTGGCAGGTCCGGTTCCAGCCCCGGGGCGGTCGCTCGCCGGGCGCCGGCGACGAAATGGGGGGAGTAAAGTCCGTGGGGACCGAAGCGGCGCGCATGACCCGTCGCCTCCGGACCCTCGCGGGCGTCACGACGGCGCTGACGTTCGTCCTCATCCTGCTCGGCCTGCACACCGGCTCGACCGGCGGCGGCCTCTCCTGCGGGACCCGGTGGCCGCTGTGCAACGGCTGGATGGGACTCTTTCCGGCCAACTGGGCGAGCTTCTTCGAGTGGTTCCACCGCTTCGTCGCGATGGTCGTCGGTTTCCTGTTGCTGGGCTGGCTCTACGGCGTCTGGCGCCGGCAGGACGACCGCCGCGTCCGCTACGCCGTCACCGCTGCCATCGCCATCCTCCCCGCTCAGATCGTCCTCGGCGGCGTGACCACCACCGCTGGCGGCATGTTCCCCCGCGGGTTCAACCCCGCCATCCAGACGGCTCACTTCACCACCGCGACCGTCATCTTCGCCCTGCTCGTCTACGCGACCGCCCGGCTGTTCGGCGCGCCCGGTTCGTACGCCGTCCGGTCGGTCGTCGGCCTCGGCGGCGGCCTCGTCTCGCTCGTCGCCGTCTTCGAGTTCGTCGCCGTCTTCGACCACCCGCCGACGAACCTCGTCGCCTACTACGCCGCCTCCTTCGCCCTGCTTGCGGTCCTCGTCGCGCTGCTGACCTGGAGCGAGGCCGCGGTCGACCCCGCGAACCTCCTGCGGTTCCGCTCGGTGGCCGCCCTCGCGACCGCGCTGCTGTACGTCGCCATGGTGTTGAGCCGCCAGAAGTGGGGCCTCCCCGACGGCGTCGGCGAGGCCGCGACGCTCCTGCTGGCGCTCGCCGTCGCCGCCCTCGCCGTCCTCGCCAACCGCGTCGTCGTCGACACCGGCGGGTTCGGGGCCCAGCGCGCCGACTGACGACCCGGTGCCCCGTTCGCGACCGTACCGATCGTAAACACCCTCTCAGAGTAGCGCACGGACGGGGAGTCGTGGCGCCACTCGGGTCCGTCTCCGCGTGGTCTCGCGAAGACTGTAGCAGTCACGAGCGGTCCCCGTCTCGGTCTCGACGCCGGCGCCAGCCGCTCGCGACGAGCGCGACGACCCCTCCGAGGAGCCCGAACCCTGGACCCGTCCCGTCGGTGGTCTCGGTCGGCGACGGAGACGGGACGGCCGTCGCCGTGGGTGTCGGTGCCGGTGCGGTCGTCGGGTTCGCCGTGGTCGTGGCAGGTTCCGTAGCCGCCGGTGAAGACGTGGCAGTGGATGCGGTCGTGGCCATCTCCGCTGGCGTCGACGTGGCGAGGGCTGGCCTGACCGTGAACCGCTCGCGCAGGAGGACGCGACCGTCGGTAGCGACTTCCAGCGTCGCGGTGGTGTTCGGCGCGACCCCGCTCGCGTCGAGCGTCGCCGTGGCCGACGTGATGACCGTGTCGTTGGCCAGTTCGGCGTTGTAGGCGTCAGACGAGGGACCGTCGCCGAACACGTCGGTCGCCGCGGTCGCGTTCGACAGCGGCGGGCCGCCGTCGGAGCGGTTCACGACCCTGACGGTCACGGGCGCGCCCGCGTCCAGGGTGGTGAGCGCGACGAGCCGCTGGTCGGACTGTGCCCGGACCGTCCGGTTCCACCCCCTGGGCAGCTCGAAGACGGTCTCCGCATCGTCGTCGGTGAACGCGACGACGGGCTTCAGTTTACGCCAACTCCTGTGATCCCCGTACGTGAGGTCGAAGACACTCGCGTTCCCGAAAAACCGGGCGGACTTGCCGTCGATGGTCACGTTCAACGCGTAGGGCCCAAGTCCGTCGAGCGCCCGCGAGAGGTCCCTGTCCGGCTGCCAGTCGACTCGCCTCTCTTCGTACGGACGGGTCGATCCGTACCGGAGGTTCGTCGGATCGGCGACGACGTAGTACGTGTCGGCGTCCCGGTCACTGTAGACGGTCGTCGCACTGGTCCGGTTGAAGAGGAGCACCGATATGGGTCTCATCGGTCCCGGACTGGACGCGGCCTCCAGTCTGAAGGCGTCGTCCGCGCCGTAGACCACGTCGAGAAAGCGCGCCGTCTCGTTGGGTCCGCTGGCGTTCGCGAGGCGGTCGGCCATGCCCGGCATCCGCAACTCCAGGACGAGGGTCCCGTTCACCGGCACCCGTCGGTCCCGGTGGAGACTCCCGTCGGCCATGGCCCGCTCGACGTCCGCACGCGAGGAGAACGCCTCGTGCAGCGGCCGCTCGTCGCTCAGGCCCGGATACGGCGACGGGTCGCTGCTCCAGACCCGCAGGTCCGTCACCGTCACGTTCGTCGAGGCTGTTCCGACACTGGGCTCGTCGGTCGAGGCCGCCGGCGGGGACAGACCGCCGGTCGCGGCCACGGGACTGACCACGAGCGTCAGCACGGCACAGACGGCGATCGCGTCGGAGAGACCGCGCTCGGAGGGCATCGCCCGGGTCGTCAACGCGGTGCGGCAAATCCCTTGTGGCCGCACGTCACGGGACCACCTCGCCGACCGAACCGTCGTCGACACCGGGGGCTTCGGCGCCCGGCGCGCCGACTGACGCGGCGCCGCAAAGCATTTGCTGTCGGCCTGCCGACGTTTCCGTATGACCCTCCGCCCCATCGTCGCCCTGAACCTCGCCGTCCTCGTCGCCGGCCCGGTGCTGTTCGCCGCAGTCTGGCGGTTCCGTGGCGGGGTGGCCGCGTGGAAGCGCCCGCTGGCCGCCGGGACGTACCTCGTTGCCCTCTCGGCCACCGTCCTCGAACTGACCGACGCGACCGCGGTCGCGTCGTACCCGCGGCTGGCCCTCGCCCTCGACGTGGGAGCGGGAGTCGCGGCGCTGGCCGGGATCGTCCTCATCGGGCGCTGCTGGCGGATGCGACGGTCGGACGGGTCCGAGTCGGCCGCCTGAGACCTACATGAAGTCCGTGAGACCCGCCTGGTCGTCGTCCTCGGCGTCCTCCGGGTCGTCCGCGTCGGCCGCGTCCTCGTCGCCGGCGTCCGCGTCCGCGGCTGCGGCCCCGTCTTCCGCGAGCGAGGCCTGGGCCGGTTCGTCCTCCACGTCTTCGTCGTCGCTTTCGGCGTCGGGTGACTCGCCGCCGCCGCCGGCGTGGGCGTCGTCGAACGCGCCGCCGGCGTTCTCGACGGCTCGTTCCTCCCGAAGGCGCTCGGCGTCCTCGACGATCGACTGGACCTTGTTGGTGTCCTCGCCGCTGCCGGTGACGAAGGAGACGTGCTCGGTGTCGAGCTCGTACTTCGCGGCCATCGCGACGGTCAGCTCGCGGTTCTTGCAGTGGTGGGTCATCACCGAGAGGTGCGGGAGGATCTCCCGGCGGGCGGTCGACATGCTGACGCCGCCGGCCTCGGCGATCCGCCGGGCGACGTAGTCGCGCTTGTTGCGGGTGCCCCGCGAGCGGCCGAGCTTCGACCAGTAGCTCGGCGGGCCGTAGCGGGTCCACCCGCCCTTGGGCTCGCGGCGGGCGGCCGCCACGCCGGCGGTCATGTTGTCGGTCGCGTAGCGCCAGAACGTGTAGTTCTGCGTGGCGCGCACGCGACCGAGCCAGCGGTCGGCGTTCGAGAGGAAGTCGTAGGCGACCGCCAGCTCCTCGCCCTCGTAGTCCTTGGGCATGTTGTCCTCGATCCAGTTGATCAGGTCGTCCGGCGTCTCGTCGACGTCGTAGGAAGCCTTCAGCGCCTCCTCCGCGCCGGCCTCCTTGATCACGGTATCGAGGTAGTCGAAGACGCCCTCCGTCCGGTCGCGCTCGCCGGTGACCACGTCGTCGGCGCCGATGCGGTCCCGCCCCTCGGCCATCGCCTGGAGGTCCTTGATCGCGCCCCGCAGGTCGCCGCTGTTCATCTCGGCGATCTGGTCGAGCGCTTCGTCGTCGTACTCGACGTCCTCCTTGCGACAGAGGTCCCGGAGAACGGGGACGATAGAGCGCTTGGACACGTCGCGGAACTCGATCTCCCGGCAGGCGTTGCGCAGGCCCGACGACATCTCGTAGAAGTCGTTGGCGATGAGGATCATCGGCTGGCTGGCCTCCTTGACCAGCGAGGTGATCGCCGCCGACCCGCCGCGGTCGACGTTGCCGTGGAGGTTGTCGGCCTCGTCCAAAATGACGACCCGGCGGCCGGCCTCGCCGGCGGTGAGCGTCCCCGACTTCGCGGCCTCGCCGGCGACCCGCTCGATCACGTCCTTGGTCCGCGAGTCCGAGGCGTTGAGTTCGATGGTCGCCCACCCCTTGTCGCTGGCCAGGGCGTGGGCCGCGGAGGTCTTGCCGATCCCCGGCGACCCGTGGAGCACGACCGCCTCCCGGTGGTCCTCCCAGGTGTCGGCCCACTCCTGCAGGGCGTCGCGGGCCTTGTCGTTGCCGCGGATCTCGTCGAGCGACGAGGGCCGGTACTTCTCCGTCCAGTCCATTGGGAGAGCGAAGGCGTGTGAGGGGGTTAGTGGTTTCGGAGCTACCGCCACTGGTCCAGCCACACGAGTTCACCGTGCAGTTCCTCGGGCGGATAGTGAGCGAAGACGCGTTCGAGCGTTCTACGGGCCGATCGTCACTTCGCGGGTTCCGGCGGGGAGAGCGACTCCTCGCGGAGCGTCGCGGCGGCCGATTCCTGTGCAGCCCGCACCTCGCGCATCTCCTCCGGGTGTTCGTGGTAGTACGCCAGCGCCGAATACACCTCGCCGAGCGAGATATCGAGCTGGTCCGCCACGTCGACGGGCGGATGGTCCCCCTCCACGACCAGCTCGTAGACGTGCAGGACGCTGACCCGAGTGCCCTCGATTCGAGGGTCACCGCCGAGGACGCCTTCGGTTCGAACGATATCGGCCATCACCACGGCCTACTACCCGTTCGGATATAAACCGCCGGCTGCGACTCGACGAAGGACACGCGTCCGCCGGCGCGCCGGTTTTCCGGCCGCGGGCCCAACGGGCGACATGGTCACGTTCGGCGGCGCGCGCGAGTTCGGGACCCGCGTGTATCGGGACTTCTCGGAGAAGAACGTGACGTTCATGGCCGCCGGGCTGGCGTACAACGCCTTCGTCTCGCTGGCGCCGCTGTTGCTCCTTTTGTTCGTCGTGCTCTCGGTCGTCGGCGGCGGGCTGGAACAGCGGGTCGTCGAGGCCGCCGAGGCCTGGCTCCCCGGGCCCATCGCCGACATCGTCGCGCAGCTGTTCGCGGGCGACGCCGCGACCGGCGGCGCGTCGGTCGTCGGGCTCGTCGTCCTCATGTGGGGGGCGCTGAAGATCTTCCGCGGGCTCGACACCGCGTTCTCGGAGATCTACGAGACCGAGTCGGACAACGGCTTCACGGACAAACTGCGGGACGGCGTCGTCGTCATGGGGGCGCTGGTCGTCGCCGTCCTCGCGACGGTCGGCGTCAGCGCGGCGTTCTCCGTCTTCTCGGATACCGTCCCGTTTCTCGGACTGGCGACGCCGCTGGTGCTGGTCGCCGGGCTGGTCCTCGCCTTCTTCCCGATGTACTACGTCTTCCCGGACACGGACCTCGGCTGGGAGGACGTGCTGCCGGGGACTGTGTTCGCCGCCGTCGGCTGGGCGGCCTTCCAGAGCCTCTTCCAGGTGTACCTCGCCTTCAGCGACCCCGGGTCGAGCAGCTTCTTCGGCGGCGTCATCGTCGTCGTCACGTACCTCTACTTCACGGCGCTGGTGCTTCTGCTCGGTGCGGTGATAAACGCCGTCCGGGGCGGCCACGCCTCGGGGCGGCCCGGCGGCGTCGGCCGGAGCGCGGGCGGCTTCGAGCGGAAGCGCCGAGAATCGCTGGATCGGGGGGAACTCGACGCCTACCTGCGCGGGCTGGACGAGCAGCTCACCGCCCGCTACGAGGCCGCGCGGGCCGACCCCGACCGGGAGCGCCGACCGAAACCGAGCGGCGAGGTCGACCTCCTGGAGTACGCGGCGGGCGACGGCGACGAGCGCCGGTGGACGGTCGAGCTGAGCTGGCCGGCGCCGAACGGCGAGTCCGGCGACGACCGCCTCGGTGACGACCGGTCCGCCGCCGGTCGACCCAGCGGCGACGGCCCCGGCGGTCGCCCGGACCGGGCGGACGACTGAGCGCCGGTCGGCGTCGACTAGCGGTTCGGCGCTCGGTGGTGCGGCGTCGGCCGGCCTTCAGCGGTCGTCGACGGCGATCCGCCCGCGGAGTTCGTGTTCCGACGCGGGACTGACCGTGATACCGGCCTCGTCGAACCGTCGTCTGACTCGCCGGGCGAACGCGGACCTGGCCTCGAACACTTCGGACTGGCGGGCGTCTTCGAGCCAGAAGTGGGCGCGCAGGCGGACCACCCCGTCGCCGAGTTCGTCGACGAACGCCGTCGGTTCCGGCCGGTCGGCGACGCCGTCGAGGCCGCGGGCGGCGGATTCGAGGATCGCGGTCGCCCGGTCGGGGTCGTCGCCGTAGTCGATACCGATCCGCTGGACGACGCGGTAGCGGTCGCGGCCGAACGGGCGGGTGATCGCCCCGCCCGTCAGGACGGTGTTGGGGACGGTCACCAGCGCGCCGTCCGGGCTCTCGACGCGGGTGACCCGGAGCGTGACCGCCTCGACGGTGCCCTCGCCGCCCTCCCACTCGATGTAGTTGCCGACGCTGAACTCGGGGTCGAACACGAGCACGAGGCCGCTGACCAGCGAGCCGACGACCGTCTGGGCGGCGACGCCGACCGCGAGCGTCGCCGCCGCGACGACCAGCGCCGAACTCGTGAGGACGGTCGTGAGCCCGGCCATCCCGGCGCCGACGACGGCCGCGACGACGATGACGACCACGCGGACGTAGCGGGTGATAGCGTCCTGGACCGTGGGGTTGCCGCGGTTGCGGCGCCGGACCGCGCGGCTGACCGCCGGTTCGACGAGGAACCACCCGACGATGACGACGACGGCCGCCCCGAGGAGGAACCACGCGGCGCGGACGACCGCCGGCGCGAGTTCGACGAGTTCCTCCGGGCCGACCCCCGGCGTCGGTGTCGGCGTTCCGGGCGTCGGCGTCTCGGCCTGGCGAGGTGCGGACGCGGCGGGCGCGACCATGGCGGGCCCCCCGTGCGCCACGCCCAAAGGTAGCCGCCGCGTACCGCGGTTCGACCGCGAAACTCCCGCGGCGCAGGTGGTCGTACGAGCGGTCCGCGGGCCGCCGGGCCGACCGGTCGTCCGGGGCCCGGTCGCCCCAGAAAGCATTTTCCGCGGGCCCCTGACGGTGGGGGTGTATGGTAGACACGGATGCGAAACGAGCGGCCGGTCGCGGGCTGGCAGGGGGAATCGCCGCCTGGATACTCGGGTACCTCGTCGTGTACGTGCTACACGGCACCAACATCGAGAACTCGCTGGGGTCGCAGATCCTGGAGTTCCTGACCGGCGACGCCGTGACGTGGAAGCTCGTCGGCTGGCTGTTCTTCAACGCGCACAACGTCACCGTTACCGTCCCGGGATTCCTCGGCGAGAGCGCCTGGAACTTCGTCGCACAGTCCGATGAGGCGGCGCTGACCGCCTTGTTCGTCCTCCCGCCGGCCCTGCTGATCCTGGCCGGGTTCGCGGCGGCCTGGAACGCGGCGGACGCGCCGACGACCGCGGCGCGGAACGGCGCGGCGGTCGTGCTCGGATACCTCCCGCTGTCGGTCGCCGGCGCCGTCCTGTTCACGATCGGGAGCGAGGACGCCACCGCCGGACCGACGCTGGTGACCGCCGTCCTGCTCGCCGGGGCGGTCTACCCGCTGCTGTTCGGTGCGGTCGGCGGGCTCGCCGGCGGACACCTCTCGGCCGACTAGGGGCGGGCCGTCCGCAGTGCCGGTGACCGACCGCGGAGCCGATGGCCGGCCGTCGACGGTGTCGGCGACGGAGGGGGCGCGTTCACCGGTTCGACACGCTTTTGTCGTCAGTCGTCGATACTCGGGCAAATGGGAGAGCGCCGCGAACTGGCGGAGAAGATCGCGGGCGAGATCGCGCTGAGCGACGACCCCGGCGGCACCCTCCGGAAGTGGCGCACCGACTTCGAGGTCGCCCAGACGGAGCTGGCCGACGAACTTGGCGTCTCGCCCTCGGTGGTGTCGGACTACGAGAGCGGCCGCCGCGAGAGCCCGGGCATCGGCGTCGTCAAGCGCACCGTCGAGGCGCTGCTGGACATCGACGAACGTCGCGGCGGCAGCCACATCCGCCAGCACGCTCGCGTCCTCTCGGCCGGGTTCGACGCCGATATCGTCCACGACCTCCGGGAGTACTCGGCCGCCGTCCCGATCGACGACTTCTACGAGGCCATCGGCGCCACCGAGATCGTCTCCGGCGCCCAGGAGAGCGTCGCCGGCCACACCGTCATCGACAGCATCCAGGCCATCTCGCGGCTGTCCTCCGAGGAGTTCTACCGCCTCTACGGCCAGTCGACCAACCGCGCGCTGGTCTTCACCAACGTCACCAGCGGCGAGGGCGCCATGGTCGCGCTCCGCGTGCTGAACCCGACGCCCAACGCCGTCGTCCTGCAGGGCCTGGACGACGAGAGCGTCTGGGAGCACGCCGGCGACCTCGCCCGCATGGACGGCTACTCGCTGGCCGCCTGTCCGACCGATCTCGACGAGATGCTCGCTCGCGTGCGCGAGCTGCCGTAGCGCGGGCGTTCGGACGGACTGGTGTGACAGCCAACCACACGACGGAGGAACGCTGAAGGGGCTCGCCGGAGTCCTCGCAGGCATGAGCGGACCGGTCTTCATGGCGGCCGAGCGGGTGACGTTTCACCCGGTCGAGGAGGCGGACCTGGAGTTCTTCCGCGACCTGATCAACCACCCCGAGGTGCGCGAGGGGCTGGCGGCGACGCGGCCGCGCAACATGGCCGACGAGCGCGAGTGGTTCGAGTCGCTCGGCGAGGACGGCGTCCAGTTCTGCCTGCGGGTCGACGGCGAGCGCGTCGGCACGGTCAGCTTCCGGCAGTTCAGCGAGGAGTGGGGGACGACCGAACTCGCCTACTTCTTCCACCCGGACCACTGGGGGAACGGCTACGCGACCGAGGCCGTTCGACGGATGACGACCTACGGCTTCGAACAGCGCCGCCTCGGCAAGGTCTGGGCGCGAGTCCTGGCGTTCAACGACGCCTCGGCGCGCGTGCTGGAGAAGGCCGGTTTCGAGCACGAGGCCACACTCCGGGGACAGGCGTTCGCTCGCGGTGAACGCGTCGACGTGGAACGGTACGGCGCGCTCGCCGACGAGTGGGAGGGGTGACCGGTGGCCGGACCGGTATTCCTCCGCGGCGACGGCGTGACCCTCCACTCCCCCGAGGACGAGGACGCCGAGTTCTGCGCGGATCTGGTCAACGACCCGCGCGTCCGTCACGGGCTCTCGGTCGCGCGGCCGAACGGGCCGACGAGGAGCGCGAGTTCCGGGTCGAGAGCGACGAGGACGATCGGGTCGGCGCCGTCGACCTCGTGGACATCGACGAGCAGTTCGGGACGGCCGAGGTCGGCTACTTCTTCGCGCCCGATGCGTGGGGCAACGGGTACGCGACGGCGGCCGTCGAGCGCGTCGTCGACTACGCCTTCGAGGAGTTGCGCCTCCACCGCGTCCACGCCCGCGTCTTCGCGTTCAACGAGGGGTCGGCCCGGGTGCTGGAGAAGGTCGGCTTCGAGCGCGAGGGCGTCCTCCGGGAGGCCGCGTACATGCACGGCGAGTACGTCGACGAACTCCGCTACGGCCTGCTCGAACCGGAGCGGTGAGTCGCCGCCGCGTCAGCGCCGCCCGATGTCCGGGTACTCGTAGCCGTCCGAGTCCGTCCCCGTCTCGGTCCCGGCCCCCGACTCCGCCTCGGTCGCGGTCGCGCTTTCGGTCCCCTCGTCGGTCGACCGGACGACCGACCCGTCGGGCCGGAGCACCCACCACACGTCGTTCGCGCCCTGGCCGTTCGCGTCGCCGGGGTCCTCGTCGCTGGCGAAGTAGTACAGCGGCCACCCGTCCGCCGCGACCTGCAGGGAGCCGTCCTCCCGCTCGAAGGTCGTCAGCTCCGCCGACACGTCCGGCCCCGCCGTCACCGCCGACTCGTCGTCGACGGTCAGCGGCGGCCACGCCCCGGCGCACCCGTCGTAGCACGTGCTCGCCCCCTCGCCCTGCGTGTCCGAGTCGAAGTTGTACAGCGTCATCCCCTCGGGCCCGACCAGTATCTCCCCGAGGTCCTCGTGGGAGCGGACCCGAACGAGCGCCGGCGAGTCGCCGCCCGGTTCCGTCCCCTGTCCGGGCGTCCCGGTCGACGCGTCCGTCGTCGCTGTCGACGCCTCGTCGGCGTCGTCCGCTTCCCCGTCGGTGTCGTCCGCTTCCCCAGGAGTGTCCGTTCCGTCGCTCTCGCCGGTACAGCCGGCGATGGCGGCGGTCGATACCGCTGCGGCCAGCATCTCCCGTCTCGTGGGTCGCATAGCCGTCCTACTCGGATCGGACAGTTGATGCTTTTCCGGACTTGCTCCGGAATCTCTCCGGGGTGCAACCGGGCTCGCTCCGAAGTCGTCGACCGTCGAATCGCTACAGCCCGAGTTCCCGCCCGAGGACGAGTCGCTGGATCTCGCTGGTCCCCTCGCCGATCTCCATGAGCTTCGCGTCGCGGAAGAAGCGCTGTGGCGCGAAGTCCGTGGTGTAGCCGTAGCCGCCGAGCACCTGCACGGCGTCCTCGGCGACCTCGCGGGCGATCTCGGAGGCGTCGAGCTTCGCCATCGAGGAGAGACGCGTCACGTCCTCGCCCTCGTCGTACGCGACGGCCGCCTTGTGGGTCAGCAGCCGCGCCCGCTCGATCTTGCGGTCCATCGCGACGAGCATGTCCCGGACGGCGTCGAACTCGCCGATGGGCTGGCCGAACTGCTCGCGCTCCTTCGCGTACTCCAGGGCGGCCTCGAAGGCCCCCTGCGCGAGCCCCACTGAGAGGGCGGCGATGGAGATGCGGCCGCCGTCGAGCGTCTTCTTCGTCTGGTCCCAGCCGTCGCCCGGTTCGCCGAGCAACCGGTCCTCGGGGACTCGGAGGTCCGACAGCCGGAGTTCGCAGGTCGGCGAGGCGTTCAGGCCCATCTTGTCCCACACCGTCGTCACCTCGAAGCCGTCGTCCTCGGGGTCCACGACGAACGTCGAGATGCCGTCGTAGCCCGCGCCCGGCTCAGTCACGGCCTTGACGAGCACCGAGCCCGCGACGTTGGCGTTCGTGATGAACTGCTTCGTCCCGTTCAGCACCCACTCGTCGCCGTCCCTCTCCGCGGTGGTGTCCATGTCCGAGGCGTCCGACCCCGATCCGGGCTCGGTCAGCGCCCACGCGCCCAGGCGCTCGCCGGTCGCGAGCGGTTCGAGCCACCGCTCCTTCTGGGCCTCCGTCCCGAACAGCTCGATGGGTTTGCTCCCCAGCGAGACGTGGGCGGCGTAGGAGAGGCCGATCGACCCCGACACCCGCCCCAGCTCCTCCGTGACGAGGGCGTACATCAGCTGGTCGCCGCCGAGGCCGCCGTACTCCTCGGAGACGGGGACGCCCATCACGTCCAGGTCCGCGAGCTCGTCGAACACCTCCGCCGGGAACCGGTGGTCGTCCTCGATCTCCTGGGCGATGGGCTCGATCTCCTCGTCGCAGAAGTCCCGCACCGTCTCGCGGATCATCCGGTGCTCGTCCGGGAGGGTGAAGTCCATACGCAAATATTGCCGGCGGCGAGAATAAAGGCTGTGTCGGCCGGGTTCGATATCCGTTCGGTGCCGGTGGCGGCTGTCGCGGTGCGGTCGGCGCGCGCTGTCGCGAGTCCCGCCACTCCGTGAGCGAGCGCGAACCAGCCAACAGCTCACTCGCTCCGTCGCTCGCGGATGGCGTCGGCGAGCGAGTCGGGGTCGTCCAGCCGCTCGACCACCCGCAACTCGTCGCCGACCGCGACCTCGCCGCCCTCCACGACGTCGGCGCAGATACCGCCGCGCTCCTCGGAGAGCGCCTCCGCGAGGTCCTCCTCCCCGGCCACTTCCTCGACGTGGGCGCAGGGCGGCCGTCGACGGGTCCCCTCGAAGACGGCCCCGCCGACGGAGAACCGGGTGTCGAGCAGCTCGACCACGTCGCGGTCGACCACCAGGTTCCGGCGGTGGCGCCCGTCGGAGAGGTCGATGTCGTACCGCTCGCGGACCGTCTCCAGCGCCGCGCTGTCGACGAGCGTGACCTGGCACACGTCGTACGGCGAGTAGTAGCCCCGGCCGCGGCAGTAGCGGTCCCCGCGCAGGCCGCCGTCGGCGAGAGCCCGGACGGTCTCCCGGGCCTCCATCGGTGCGCCGCCCTCGGGTGCGGTCCAGATCTGTCGGACGCTCGGCATGGCCGCGCTCGGGGCCGAGCGAGCAAAACGGTTCGGGCCGGCGGCCGGCGGCCACCGCGGAAGTACAGTCGCCACCGCGTCGCCGTCACTCCCCCTCGAAGGTGTGGCCGTCGTCGACCGGCGGGGCGCCGACGCCGATCACGCGGGCCGGCCCGCCGGCGTCGTCGGCGACGTGGGCCCGGTGGGGGCTCCCCGGCTCGGCGACGAAGAACTGGTCGGCCGCGACGCGGTAGGTCTCGTCGGGCGTCTCGACGCTGAGCGTCCCCGATATCACGTAGAACGCCTCCTCCTGTTCGTCGTGGTAGTGCATCCCCGAGAGGGGGATCTCCTCCCCCGGTTCGACGGCGTAGGTCCGCAGCCCGAGCCGCTCCATCCCCGCGGCCTCGCTGACGTAGCGCATCTCGGACGGTCGGTCCGGTTCCGGTTCCAGGTCCGCCGGGTCGACGACGTGGTAGCCCACGGATCGAGCGTCGGCCGGCGGGATCGTAAACGTTCGCCAGCCGGCCCGTGGAGCGACGGTTCGGGTAGTGACGATTCGGGGAGCGCCGATCCCCCGTGAGGGCCCCCGCGGAAGTGGCGTCGGAGTAACATCTATGAGTCCGCGACGGCTAGGACCGGACATGCAGCCCAGACCCGACTGGTCCCTCCGGGTTCGGATGCTCGCGGCGATGGCCGGGATGGCCGCCCTCTACGCCGCGTTCGTCGGCGTCGCCGCGTGGTGGGCGACCGACGCCCTCGGGAGCGCCGGGCTCTTCCTCGTCGTCGGCGTCGCGGGCGTGCTCGTCGCCCTCCAGTACAGGTACGCCCCCGACGCCGCGCTCAGGGCGCTCGACGCCGACCGCGTGAGCGAAGCCGAGTACCCCGACCTCCACGCACGCGTGAGTCGCCTCGCCAGCCAGGCGGGCGTCCCCGAGCCCGACGTGGCCGTCTCGCCGCAGTCCCAGCCCAACGCGTTCGCGACCGCGAAGGGCCGCGACGACGCCGTGGTCGCGGTCACCGAGGGGCTGCTCGACACGCTCCAGGGCGAGGAGCTCGACGCCGTGCTCGCCCACGAGATCGCCCACGTGAAACACCGCGACGCGCTCGTGATGTCGGTCGTCACGTTCCTCGTGACCGTCGCCGCGATGGTCGTGCGGAACTTCTGGTGGTTCGGCGACGGCGGGGGCGACGCCGGCGGCGGCGACGGCGGGATGCCCTGGCTCTGGGCGTTCGTCGCCGTCTCCGCGGTCGCGTGGCTCGGCGGCTACCTCGTCTCGCGAGCCATCTCCCGGCACCGCGAGTACGCCGCCGACCGCGGCGCCGCCGTCATCACCGGCAAGCCCGCGGCGATGGCCGGGGCCATCGAGACCATCTCCGCGGAGATGGCCGCGACGCCCGAGCGGGACCTGCGCGACCACGCCGAGCTGAACGCGCTGTTCATCGTCCCGGCGGAGGCGAAATCGCGGCTCGTGAAGGCCATGGAGACCCATCCCGACCCCGAGAAGCGCGTCGAGCGGCTCTCGGAACTGGCCGGCGAGTTCGAGGGGCGCTGAGGCGGCGGTCCCCGGAGCGAGCGGTCGACCGCTCCGAGTCGCCGAATGGAAACGCCTTTGGCCCGGACAGTCGCATTTCGGGGTATGAGCAACGGGGACGACGAAGCGGCCGACGACGCCGAGGAGGCCGCCGACGAGCAAGCCGACGCGGGCGAGGCCGAGGAGACGGCGCTGTCGGCCGACACGCTCGCCCAGCGCCTCGACGACGCCGAGGAGTCGCTGGAGGCCGCCGAGACCGAGGCCGACCTCGACGAGGTCGAGGAACAGCTGAACGAGATCGAGGCCGACCTAGAGGCGGCCGACCTGCCCGAGCCCGACGAGGACGACGAGGACGCGGAGGACCCGGCGGCCGAACTCGAAGACCGCATCGCGGACCTGCGCGACCAGCTCGAGGACCAGCGCGGTCCCTACGCCGACGACGTGGTCGCCGCCCTCGAAGAGGCCCAGTCGACGATCACCGACACCCGCTGGACCGAGGACGGTCGCCCCGACGTGGTCACCGCGGTCCAGTCGTATCTCGGCACCACGGCCGAGCAGCTCGACACCGAACTCTCGGCCGAGAGCGACGACCCCGAGGACCTGGCCGACGCCGTCGACCAGGCCGCCCAGGTCGTCGAGGGCAGCGCGCTCGACCCCGACGAGGACGCCGAGACCATCGCCGCCCTGCTGGACGGGGCCGAGACCCTGCAGGACGACCTGAAGGCCGCCGAGGAGTGGGACGATCTGACGGTCCGCGAGCAGCTGGACGCCGAGGGGTTCTACGACGTGCTCGAGTCGGGCAACCGCAAGGACTTCCCCGCCGAGTGGAACGCGGTGAAGGTCTACGAGGAGCTCGGCGAGGTCGAGCCCATCGTCAAGGCCCTGGAGACGTTCGACTCCGACTTCATGGAGGAGAACGTCCTCGACACGCTCTGGCGGATGGGGCCCGAAGAAGCGTACGACGCCGTCCACCAGCGCGCCCAGAAGCGCAACAAGCGGCCCGTCGAGATCCTCGGGAAGATCGGCGACGATGACGCCGCGGAGACGCTCCACGACTTCATCGACGGCGACGGCGACGCCGCCCTCCAGAAGGTCACGCTGCGCGCGCTCGGCGAGATCGGCAGCGAGGACTCGGTCGAACCGGTCGCCCAGCGCCTCGACGCCGACAACTACGAGATCCGCTCGGCCGCGGCCCGCTCGCTCGGCCTGCTCGGCGACACCCGCGCCATCGAACCGCTCGCCGACGTGCTGGAGAACGACGAGGCCAACGAGGTCCGGGCCAGCGCCGCGTGGGCGCTCAACCAGATCGGCACCGAACGGGCGCTCGACGTGCTCGCCGACTACACCGACGACCGCGCCTACCTCGTCCAGTCCGAGGCCGAGAAGGCCGTCTGAGTCTCCGTCCCTGTCCGGCGGCCTTCGGTTCGCGTCGTGAACTGCGTCGCTGTTTCCGGTCGATCCGACGTTGGAGACACGCGGATGCCCCCGACTGTTCTCGACAGCGGACGTACTCGACAGCGGGCGTACTCGACAGCGAGTGATGAAAGCCCTCGGCGCGCTCGCGGTCGCTGAACGGGATATCCGCCCTCTCCGCACCGCCCGCTCACGGCAGAGCCGTTCGCTTCGAGGCGCTGCGCGCCTCGCACCGCGCGGATAGTGCCCGCTCAGGCGACGCCCGGCGCGAGCGCGCCTCGCCCGTTCAGTCCGCCAGGACAGCACAGCACCGCAACAGCACCGCCACCGCACAGCACCGCAGACGGCCACGAGCCTCCCCAGCCGATTCGCGACACGCGAGTCGCGAATCCCTCGCGCGATTATGTCGCGGCACGGAGGCCGCGACAGCGCGCGCCGACGTGGACAGGTCGACGAGCGAACCGAACGGTGGAGAGCGGATCGACGCCCTGCACTGGTACAGTCGCTCCCGCTACTCGGCGACGGCGTCGGCGCACTCCCGCAGGAGGCCGTCGATGATCTCGGGCGTCGTCGGGTGGTAGGCGCGGTCGGGCACCTCGCGCACGTCGAGTTCCATCTCGACGACGACCTGCATCGTCTTGGCCATCACGTCGGCGTGGTAGTGCAGGCCCTGCCAGCCCAGCACCGTCGCCGACTCGCGGTCGACGACGAGCTTGGCGACGCCCTCCGGAGCGTCCTTGGCCTCGAACACGCCGTCGTCGCTGGCCCGCCGCTTCGCGACGGCCACGTCGTAGCCCGCCTCGCGTGCCTCGCGTTCGGTCATGCCGACGCGGGCGTAGGGGTAGACGCCCAGCCCGGAGAAGATGACGTGATGGGTGACGTTCTCGTAGGCCTCCAGGGGTTCGCCGCGTTCGCGCCGGAGGATGTTCTCGGCGGCGGTGAACCCCTGCTCCTTGGCGACGTGGAGGATCGGCTCCTTGCCGTTGGCGTCGCCGACGACGAACACGCGGTCGTCGTCGCGGGCCTGCATGGTGTCGAGGACCCAGTCCGGCCCCCGCTCCAGCGCCGAGTTCTTCAGTCCCAGCCGGCCGAGACACGGCCGCCGGCCGGTGAACAGGTAGAGCTCGTCGGCCTCGACGACCTCGTCGTCGCCGTCGGCGCCTTCGAGGTACAGCCGGACGCCGCCGTCCTCGGTGGGTTCGACGCGCTTCTCGTAACACTCGGTGGGGATCCGCACGTCGAAGGCCTCGCGGTAGAGGTCGAGGACCGCGTCGCCGAAGTCGGGGTCCGCCTCGTCGATGGGCCGCTCGTCGTGCTCGACGACGGTCACGTCGGTCCCGCCGACCTCGCTGAGGTACGGGACCATCTCCAGCCCGATGTAGCCCAGCCCCATCACGACCGCCGAGTCGGGGAGCTCGGTGGCGTCGAGGAGATCCGCGCTCGTCTGGTGGGGCACGTCGTCGATGCCGGGCAGGTCGGGGATGTTGACCGCCGAGCCCGTCGCGATCACCACGTAGTCGCCGGTGATCTCGCGGCCGCCGGCGACGACCGTGTGGTCGTCGACGAACCGCGCGGTGTCGTGGACGAAGGTCGCGTCGTCGCGCTCGGCGATCTCGTGGATCGACTCGCGGCGGTGCTCGGCCCACCCGAGCGTGTGGTCGTCCTTGCGCTCGATGGTGCGGTCGAGGTCGACCTCGTGTGGGTCGCCGAGCAGCCGCTCGTCGTGGCGGGCCCGGAAGCGGTGGGCGCCGGCCGACAGCACCTCCTTGGAGGGCATACAGCCCCGCAGGATGCAGAGGCCGCCGCCGGGTTCGCCGTCGTCGATCAGCGTGAGTTCCACGTCGGGTTCGTCGGCGAGCGAGTTCGCGACCGCCGCGCCGGCGCTGCCGTAGGCGCCGACGATGACCACGTGAACCATACCAGCCCATTGACCGACCAGCGGTAAAGCGTTCGGGGGGCCGTGCGTGACAGACGGGAGCGCCGGCGCCGGGGCGACCGCCGCCGCGGTCAGTCCTCGACCGGCGACTCCGGCGTGGGGTTGCTGCCGCGGCCGTACAGCAACTTGGCCGCGCGCGAGCGGTTGACGACGCGGTCCCACAGCACCAGCGTCGACGGGAGGACGACGATCGAGGCGAGGTAGGCGTAGACGACCGACAGCGCGGTCAGCAGGCCGAAGACGCCGATCGCGGGGTTGAGCGCGAACACGAGCATCCCCATGCCGGAGACGGTGGTGAGCATGCTCCCGGTGAGCGCCCCGCCGGTGCCCCGGATCGCCCTGTCGAGGGCCGTCTCGATGTCGTGGTCCTCGAACTCGTCGGCGAAGCGGTGGACGACGTGGACGGAGTAGTCGATGCCGAGCCCGATCGTCAGCGAGAGGATCACGCCGTTGATCGCGTTGAAGTCGATGCCGAGGTAGCGCATCGACGCGACGACGAACGTCACCGTCACCGCGATCGGGACGACGTTGGCGACGCCGAGCGACGGCCGCCCCTCCAGGACGCCGTAGACGACGATCAGGAACACGGAGGCGCCGACGAGCGTGATCAGCAGGCTCGTGACCACCGTGCTGAGGATCAGCTCGGAGGCCTCCTCGAAGATGACGGCGTTACCGGTCGGCGTGGCGTCCAGAGAGGTCTCGGCGGCGATCGCCTCGGCGTCGGCCGCCACCTCGCCGTTGGTCGCGTCGGCGTCGACGGAGTAGGTGACGAGCGTGCTCCGGCGGTCGTCGGCGAGGACGCCGCCCACGCCGCTCCCCGGCGCCGACTCCAGGGAGTCGTAGACCGCGCCGAGGTTCTGCTCGGGGATGCCGTCGGCGTCGGGGTCGTTGCGGGCCACCAGATCGGCGAACGCCGGGTCCCGGTCGGCGTACGAGCGGACGACCGTGACGACCGACTGGCTCTCGGCGTGGCGGCCGTCCCGGAGGATCGTGGGCGGCGGGTCGTCGCCCATCCGGTAGACCTGGTCGAGCGCCGCGTCGCGGCTCATCCGCGTCTCGACGTACAGCAGGACCGAACTGCTCTGTGGGAAGTTGTCCTCGACGTAGTTGGTCTTCGAGACGTAGCTGTACTCCGGCGGGCTGAACGGTCCGGGCAGGTCCCGCTGCCACTCGGGGATCTCCTCGTACTCCGGCGGCAGGAAGTCGTCCTCGCTGAAGCCGGTGCCGACGCCGGTGGCGTAGACGCCCGCGCCCGTGCCGGCGACGAGGACGACGAGCATGAACAGCGCCGGCGCCCGCTGGGCGATGGCGACGCCGCCGCCGAGCGCGCGACCGAGCAGCGACCCCTCCGAGCCAAGCGGGCGCTCGCTCATCGTCGGGATCGGGTACCGCGCGCGCAGCCGGTCGATCTTGACCTTCGCGGCCGGGAGGAAGATCCCGAAGATCAGGAAGGTGAAACAGATGCCGACGGCGGCGACGAAGCCGAAGTCGCGGATCGGCGCGAGCGCGCTCGGCAGGTTCGACAGGAAGCCGATGACGGTCGTCCCCATCACGATGAAGAAGGCGACCAGCAGCTGGTCGGTGGTGACCTCCATCGCCGTGCCGACGGGCTGGTCGCGCTCGCGCTCCTCGCGGTAGCGGTTGACGGCGTGGATCCCGAAGTCGATGCCGACCGCGATGAGCAGCGGCGGCACCGCCACGAGCAGCGGGTTGAACGCGATGCCGGCCAGCCCGAGGAAGCCGAACGTCCACAGCAGCGTCAGCAGGATGGCCACGACGCCAAGGATCAGGTCGACCAGGTCGCGGTAGGCGACGACCAGGAAGCCGACGATGAGGACGAACGCCGCCGGGAGCACGAGCGCCAGCGACGACCCGATCGTGTTGGGCGCGCTCCCGACGGTGTCGATGTCGCCGGCCACGCTGCCGACCACCCGCTCGACGCGCTCCTCGCGGGCGTCGACGTCGCGGTCGTGGGTCACGGACGCCTGGGCCGACCGCGCGGCCGCGCTCTGCGTGTCGAAGTCCTCGCTGACCTGCGACCGGAACCCGGGCGTCTCCGCCGCCCGCCGGACCGCCCGGTCGATCTCGGTGGCCGTGGCCGCCTCGACGGCGTCGATCTGCGCCTCGACCGTCGTCGCCGCCGGGTCGAGCTGCTGTGCGACGGTCCGGGCGGGGCTGGAGACGCCCGTCACGCGCAGGCCGTCGTGGTCCTGCAGCCGCTCCTGGGCCCGCAACATCCGCAGCATGCTCGTCCGCGAGAGGACGTTCTGCTCGCGCTGGAGCAGCTGCGTGGTCGTCGAGCTCTCCCCGAACGGGGTACCGAAGTCACGCTGGATGTCCTGGAACGCCTCGAAGGAATCGAGGTCCTCGACGAACTGGTTGCTCCCGCTCTCGGTCTCGACGTTGCCGAGACCGCCGAGGAAGACCGCGGTCACGAGGAGGAAGGCGAGGCTGATCCGCCCCGGGTAGGAGGCGATGGCGTCGCCGACCTCGTCGGTGAACCACTCGAAGACCATCTACCTGTACCACAGGTAGCCGCCGACCAGGGCGAGGGCGACGACGACCGCGGCGAGGACGGGCACCGGCAGCCCGCCGCCGCTGTCCTCGGGCTCGGTCACGTCGACCGCGACGGTGTAGCCGCTGTCGAGGGTCGTGTCGCCGTCGGCGTCGTCGTACTGGAAGTCCAGCTCGACGGGGTAGGACTTCGCCAGCGCGTCCGAGCCGGCGCTGACCTCGAAGGTGAACGTCTCGGACTCGCCGGCCGGGATCTCGCCGGCGTAGGCCTCGCTGTCGTCGACGGTGATCGGGTCGTCGGCGTAGATGGCCGCCGACACGTCGCTGACGGGGTCGTCGCCGACGTTGGTGACGCTCACTTCGAGGACGCGCCCGGCGCCGCGCTCGACGGTCCCGTTGGCGACCGACACGTCGAAGGTGTCCCGTTGCTCGCGGACGCGCTGGCGGGTGTCGAAGCTCTCGGCCTCGCGGCGCTCGTCGTCGGCGTTCCGGTAGGTCGGCCGCAGCGTGAACTGCCTCGGCCCGGCCTCGGCAGCCTCGCTGATCTCCACGTCGAAGGTGAACGCCTTCGACTGGTTGACCCGCAGGTTGCCGACGGAGTACTCGCGTTCGAGCGGCGAGACGTTCTGACCCTCGGACTCGAAGACGACCACGACGCTGTCGGCCCGCGCGTCGCCGACGTTGGTGATCGTCCCCGACAGCGTCCCCTCCTCGCCGACCCGCAGCGACGAGCTCAGGTTGCTCGCCGCGAACTCGTACTCGACCTCGGGGTCGGGGCGGACGCCGAACTGCAGCGTCCCGGACTCGCCGGGGTCGCCCTCCCCGTCCTCGTAGCCGACCGAGGCCTGCAGGGAGTAGCTGCGTGACTCGGCCTCCGGCGTCGCGGTCGCCTCGACGGTGATCTCGCGGGTCTCGTTCGCCGCCCAGGCGCCGACGTACTCGCTGGCGGAGGTCGACCCGCCGAAGGTGAGCGCGGGGCTGGTCGAGGTGAACGACACCGAGGCGTCGCGCACGTCGACCGGCCCGTCGTTGCGGACGGTGAGGGTCACGGGCCCGTCGTCGTCGACGGCGAGGTCGCTCTCGCTGTCGACGATCGTGAACGTCTGCTCGGGCGCCGGCGTGACGCCCAGCGAGAGGCTGTTGGACTGCAGCGGCGTGCTGTCCTCGTCCTCGTAGTTGACCGTGGCGCCGAAGGCGTACTGCTGCTGGCTCGCCGTCCCCGCGGCGCTGACGCGGTAGGAGACGGTCCGCGTCTCGCCGGGCGCCCAGGCGCCGCCGACGTAGCGGGTCGACGACGACGAGGCGCCGAACGTCAGGTCGGCGTTCTGCGAGGTGAGCGCGACCGAGGCGTTGCGGGCGACCGCCGTCCCGGTGTTGCGCACCGTCACGTCGACGGTGCCGGTGGCGCCGATGCGGGCCGTCGACTCCACGTCGGTCACGCGGAACTGCGCGGCCTCCTCGATCGTCACGTCCACCGTGAAGTTCTTCGTCGTGCTCGTGCGGTTGTACTCGCTCGTCTGGGGGTCGACCGACTGCGTGTAGTTGTACGAGACGTTGATCGGCAGCTCGTAGGTGCCGGGCTGTGCCGACCGGTCGACGTCGATCCGGAACTCGACCGGCGCGGAGGAGCCGTCGGCCAGGCGCGCGACCGCGCGCTCGTTGGTGTTGACCGTCAGCGGCGCGTCGTGCTCGCCGACGCTCGCCCGGACGGCGCGGGCGGTGGTCACCTCCTGTTCGAGCCCCGGGTTCGACAGCGACCCGTTCGTGACGTTGCCGTCGTTCAGCAGGACGACCCGCAGCGCGGTCTGTGTCCCGGGGGCGAAGTCGGTGTCCGGCACCGACACGTCGATCCCGGGGTTGCCGGTGACGTTGTCCTGCTGCTGTCGCTGCTGGGCCGGCGTCGTCGTTCCGTCCGCCGGTCCGGCCGCCCCCGTCGGACCGGGCGCGTCGGCCGAACCGGGCGGCTCCGCCGACGGCGCGTCCACTCCATCGGCGCCGACATCGTGGTCAGTGACCGCGCCGGCGACCGGCGACGCGGCGAACAACAGTGCGACTGCGGCGACTATCAGGACCTGTGTCCGTTGCATGGGTTCTCGTTTTCCACCCACCGTGCCGCGGGGACCAACGACGGCGACGCAGGTGTCGTCGCGTGGTTGCCGCCCGAACCCCGTCAATCATTGTAAACAGGAAGGAACTTTCCGTGAGTTTCCCCCGCCCGAACCGACCACAGCCGCCCGACCGGCGGTCAGTATCAGATCCATTGGTAACATTTAACAAGGTATAGGGCGTAGCTACCGATAGCGTCGAACCGACAGACAGCGACGGAACGTAGACCACAACAATGGCAACCAACGAAACTCGCTCCGAGACGAGCCGCTACGACGAACTCGAGATCGCGAACGGCGACATCGTGATCTACGACGTCGACAACCACCGGGCGTGGATCCAGTCGGACGAGACAGTAACCGGCGACGAGATAGCCTGAACCGCTCGGAGCGGCCCCGCTGCCCCGCCGAGGCGGCGGACCGTCCTCGCACCGTCCCCGCGTCGATCTTTTTCCGCATCCGCCGGGCAGCCGCGCCACCGGCGGTGCCCCGGGGCGACCCCTACCCGCCGTCGCGGCCGGGGGCGCCGTCGTCATCGCGACCGGCGGAGTCATCGTCGTACCCGGTCGAACGGTCGCCGTCGTCGCGGTCGGCCGCGCGGCCGCCGTCGGTCGGGCGGTCGCCGGTCGCGTCGGGGTCGGCGAACTCGTCGGCGGTGGCGCCGCCGTCGTCGCCGACCTGCGCCTGGAGGCGGGCGATCTCCGTCTCCAGTTCCCGGATGCGCTCGTCGTAGTCGTCGTCCGAGCGCAGCCACAGCGCGCCGACGACCGCGATGAGCACCAGCGGGAGACCGAACACGACCACCGCCACCACGAGGATGACGAACAGTTCGATGCCGCCGGGCATCCCCATCTGGGCGAGCATACCCGCGGGTACGTCCGTACGCGCGAAAACCCTTCCGACGTGACACTCCCGCGGTCGCGCGGCCGCCCGTCGGGCATCCCACCGAGGTCCGTCCGGACGGTCGCCGCTCAGAAGTCGGAGATCGACGTCTGCAGGCCGGCGACGAGGTTGGACTTCCGGCGGAGCCGCCCGAGGGGGACCGGGACCGCCGGGAGCACGGCGTCGAGCGCGTCGCGGAAGCTCTCGGCCACGCCGTGTTCCCCGTCGAAGGCGTGGCGGACCCCCTCGCGGACCTGCCAGACGCCGACCGGCGCCCAGTACTCGTCGGTGACCTCCCGCAGCACGAGGGCCTTGGCCTGCCGGTCGCGCTCGTGGAGGTGCTCCAGCACCGCCAGCCGCGAGGCGTAGTAGGCGCCGGCGGTCTCCTCGACGTAGCCCGTTCGGCCCTCCCAGCCCTCGTGGGCGCTGGCGAGGTAGTAGTCGTCGGCCGCGGGGTTCCAGACGCTCTCGGGCGCCTTCATCTCGACGAGTTCGAACTCCCACTGGCCCGGGGCGAGGATCACCCAGTAGCGGTTGCCCATGTACTCGTTCGTCCAGACCGAGACCTCGTCGACGGTGTCGCTGTGCTGGAGTCCGCCGCGCAGGTACTTCCCGACGGTGTCGTCGACGGCGGTGATCGACCACCGCGTCGGGACGAGCCTGCGCTCGTGCCCCTGGCCCAGCGCGCCGGCCGAGAGGATCGTGTTGATGTCGTACACGTCGAACCCGCGGCGGTAGAGGTAGGTCATCGCCCCCTCGGCGGCCCAGTCGTCGTCCTCCAGGGTCTTCTCGACCGGCCGCGGCACGTGGGGGTTCTCCGCCAGGTCGGCGTTCGTTGCGCGGGCGCGCGGGCCCGTCGGCGTCGAGATGTCGTCCAGCGAGAGGTCGATGTCCGGCGTCCCGTCGAGGCCGACCTCCACGTCGACGGGGTGGTCGGCGATGGCCACCTCCCTCTGGGTGCCGACGAACCCGTCCCACACGTCCGACACGTCCACTTTGGCCGACCGCGTGGAGTTGAGCATCCCCGTCCGCCGCTGGAGCACGTCGTCGATCCCGTAGCCCTGCTGGTACCACTCGCCGCTGGTCGCGAAGTCGGCGGCGTCGGCGTCGCCGCCCATCGGCGAGAGCACGCCCGTCGAGACGTTCGGGTAGCCCGACCGTCCGACGAACACCTCTGGAGCCGTGGACCCGAACATCGAGTCGCCCTGCACCGCCTGCTGGAACTCCCGCTCGACGCCGTCGAGGTACTCGGTGATCTCGTAGGACTTCTCCTCGGCCAGCCGGCGCTTCTCGGCCGCCTCGTCGCGCTGGAAGTCCTCGATGAAGTCGTCGAGGCGCATGCCCGCCATTCGCCCGACCCTACCGTCCCCACGGGCTTGAATGGGTCGGTGCCGGCGCCCGCGACCGGGGCGGGACCGACCGACCGCGGCGGCCGGTCGACCGCCGGTGGGTCGCAGGCTGTCGGCCGGTCGTCTACCGGTCGCTGGTCGAGCGCGCCCCCGTCCGTCAGCCGTCGGCCGCCTTCCCGGTCGGTGCGCGCTCGGCCACGTCGTCGGGCGCGAGCCCGAACCTGGCCAGCCGCGACTCGACGGTCGGGTGGTCGGCCGTCACGCGTTCCAGCCGGGTCCGGCCCGCGCCGAACGGGGAGCGGCCGGCGACGGCGTCGTCGGCGTGGCCGAGCAGTCCGACGGCGTAGAGCCCGGTGCAGAAGTCGGCCGCGCTCGTCGCCCGGACGGCCACGTCGTCGGCGTGGTACTCCTCCAGCCGGTTCGCGCGGGCCGCGAGCGCCCCGACGACGAGGACGGTCCCGGCGCTGGCGAGGACGTACAGCAGGCGGTTGAACTCGTTCGAGCGGGCGACGCCGGCGGCGAGGAAGGCGCCGCCGCAGAGCGCGGCGACCGTCGGCGGGAGGTGCCGCAGGGCCACGAGCCAGCAGGCCGCCAGGCCGACGGCGTGGGTGGCGCCCTCGCGGACCGGAACCCGGCGGACGTGGCCCAGCGAGAGGTGGGCGAGTTCGTGGGCGACGACCGCCCGGAGCGCCGCGTCGTCGAGGCGCTCGGCCAGCGGCGCCGAGACGACGACGGCCGCGCGGTCGCCGTCGCCGAGGACCGACACGCCGCCGGCGCTCTCGCGGTCGACGACCACCGACGGCGTCGCCACGCCCAGGTCGGCGGCCACCCCGGCGACGGTCCGGCGCAGGCGGGGCGGCGCCTCGTCGGCCAGTTCGAGCCCGCGAAAGAGGCCGTCGGTGACGACCCGGCCGACGGCGAACTCCAGCCCGAAGCTCGCGAGCGCGAGCGCCGCGACCGCCGCCGGCGCCATCCCGGCCGCGTGGCAGGCGACCAGCGCCGCGGCCAGGACGGCGAGCAGGAGCGCGTCGACCAGCCGGTGGGCCGCGGGCAACCCCACTTCGCGGGCGAGTCTGCGCGTCGGCGACACGATACCGGTCGTTCGGCCCGCCGGGGCAAAAGGAGTCGGTGCGGGGGTGATGTCAGCCCTGCGGCGAGCGGATCCGAACCCATATGGCCGCCGGCCGGCGAGGTGGGGACGATGCCGACAGTCGAGTGCGACGCGGCGGTGGCCCGCGAGCGGCTGGAAGAGGCGGGCGTGGAGGTCGAGCCGGGCAACACCGACCACGAGCGCTGGCGCGCCGAGCGCGGCGACGCGACGGCGGTCGCCTACGACGACAAGGTCGTGATCCAGGGGGCCAACCCCGCGGACCTGGAGGGGTTGATCCGCGAAGGGGGCGGCCGCGCGCACGTCTACTTCGACGGCGCCTGCCGCGGCAACCCCGGCCCCTCGGCGGTGGGCTGGGTCGTCGTCAGCGGCGACGGGATCGTCGCCGAGGGCGGCCACACCATCGGCCGCGCCACGAACAACCAGGCCGAGTACGAGGCGCTCATCGAGGGGCTGCGCGTGGCGAGCGACTACGGGTTCGACGAGGTCGACGTGCGGGGCGACTCCGAGCTGATCGTCAAGCAGGTCCGCGGGGAGTGGGACACCAACGACCCCGACCTCCGGGAGTACCGGGTCACCGTCCGGGAGCTGTTGACCGGCTTCGAGGAGTGGTCGCTCGAACACGTTCCGCGGGAGATAAACGACCGCGCCGACGAACTCGCCAACGAGGCGCTCGACGAGGCCTGACCGGGCCCCACGAGCCGGATACCCACAATGCCCGACGAGACACCCGACCCCAGCGAAGCGCCGGACGTACTGGCCGACGAGGAGAGCGACCCCGACGACCTCCCGCCCGAACCGGTCGTCGACGAGGCCGAGCGGCTCACGAGACTCGCCAGGGAGGCCGCCGTCGACGCGGAGGCGGCGGCCTACCGGCGCGACCGCGACGAGCGGCTCGCCGACCACGACTACACCGCCCGCGTCCGCGAGGACGAGACCCGCGATGTGCTCGTGCTCCACCCCGAGGAGTGGGTCGAGGACGGCGAGATCCGGACCGAGCGGATCGAGGACATCGACCGCGGGATCGAGGTCCCCCTGTCGGGCCCCGGCGAGGGCGACGACTGGGCGGAGATCGACGAGTACAACCGCGATGTCGTCGCCGACGTGCGCGCGGACCACGGCGAGGACCACGCGGCCAACGTCGCGGCGCTCGCCGACTTCATGGGCAACCACTACGCCAAGCCGATCCACGACGCGACGGCCGACGAGCTACGGGAGTTCCTCGAGGACTACTACAGGCGCAACGCGTGGCCGACGGCTGCCCAGCGCGCGGTCGTCGAAAAATCGGTACGCGTCGCGTTCGCGGTCGCGGACGAGCGCTGTCCGCTGGAGTAGCTTACTCCTGGACGGCGTCGACGAGCTCGCGGAGGTCGTCGGCGCGGTCCTCGCTCGTGACGAGCTTCGAGAACTCCCAGGAGAGCTGGTCGAGCACCGTCTCGTAGCCCTCGTCGGTCAGGGCGTACTGGTTGGTGCGCTTGTCGAGCTCGCTCTTCTCGACCAGGCCCATCTCGACGAGGTCGTCGAGGTTGGGGTAGAGCCGGCCGTGGTTGACCTCGTCGTCGTAGTAGTCCTCGAGTTCACGTTTGATAGCCAGTCCGTACCGGGGCTCCTCCCCGAGGATGACGAGGATGTTCTGCTGGAACGCGGTCAGTTCGCGTGCGATTCCGGGGCTGTCAGTCACCGATTGTGCCTCTGACATGGTTAGTGGAATGTCATCTGGCTATTTAACACTTGTTAACTTTCTTCCGTTATCCGTGAGGATACCCCCCGCGTCAGCCGCTTATCTGGATGATATCACCGAATGATAATCCTACCGCTACCCGAGAGTTCGTCCGGATCCTGGCGGCGGGCGGACGAAACGGAAAGGCCTTTGCCGGCGCCAGGCGGACTCGCGGGTGATGTCGAACCTCTGGGAAGACCTCGAGACGGGGCCGAACCCGCCCGAGGAGATCTACGCAGTCGTCGAGTGCCTCAAAGGCGAGCGCAACAAGTACGAGTACGACAAGGACATCCCCGGCGTCGTCCTCGACCGCGTGCTCCACAGCAACGTCCACTACCCCTCCGACTACGGGTTCATCCCGCAGTCCTATTACGACGACGAGGACCCCTTCGACGTGCTCGTCCTCGTCGAGGACCAGACGTTCCCCGGCTGCGTCATCGAGGCCCGCCCCGTCGCCCTGATGAAGATGGACGACGACGGCGAGCAGGACGACAAGGTCATCGCCGTCCCCAGCGAGGACCCCCGCTGGGACCACATCGAGGACCTCGAAGACATCCCCCAGCAGACCCTCGACGAGATCGACGAGTTCTTCGCGACCTACAAGAACCTCGAGGAGGGCAAGGAGGTCGAGACGCTGGGCTGGGAGGACCGCCAGTCCGCCTACGACGCCATCGAGCACGCCCAGGACCTCTACGACGAAGAGTTCGCCTGACGCGCCAGCCGGTTTTCGCGGTCAGCCGTCGATCCGCTCGGCCAGCCCCACGTAGCGGTCGATGTAGGACTCGGCCCACTCGCGGACGACCGGGTCGTCCGTCTCGAGGACCGCTTCCGGGCGCCCGTCCGTACCTCCCGAGAAGAGCGTCACCGTCTCGTCCATCACGCTCACGGGCAGTTCGAACGGCTCGGGCGTCAGGTACAGGGCGACCCTGTCGGCGGCGGCGACCGCCTCGTGGGCGGCCGCGTACTGGTCCTCGGACTCGGCGGTCTCCAGCGACGCCGGGGTGAGGACGATCTCGATCTCGACCTCCTCGCCGGCTTCGACGCGGTCGGCGATCTGTTCGACGCTGCGGCGCTCGACGCCGGGGGCGAGTTCGCGGATCCGCGAGGCCCCGCGCCGGAGTTCCAGCGTCCGGTCGAGCGGGGCGTAGGAGCCGCCGGGCGTCGCCGCCGTCACCTCGGCGTCGGCGAGCCGCGCGAGGTCGAAGTCGACGACGCCCGCCGGGACCGCCGCGAGGAACGAGGCGACCGGCGCCACGGCGTCCAGCCCGTCGACGGCCGCGGCGTACTGGTCGTGGACGTGCGCGCCGAGCGCGGTGAGGCGGTAGCCGTCGTCGGTCTCGCGGAGGTAGCCGCGGTCGGAGAGTTCGTTCACGACGCGCAACACCGTCCGCCGCGACGCGTCGACGGCCGACTCCAGGTCGTAGCGGTCGCGGGCGGCGCCGTCGGACAGCGCCGCCAGCACCCCCACGCGGTTCTCGGACTGGGAGAGAAACGCCAGGGCGTCGCGCGGACCGTCCCCAGACTCGTCGGAATCCGGGTGCATCGTCTCCTACACTCGACGCCAGCGGCAAAAACGCCCCGACCCGCGGGGACGCGCGGCTGTCGACGCCGCGAGGGGGGAGAGGGACGCTTCGGGGCGCGCGCCCGTCCGGACTGACAGGGCCGCGGCCGCCGGACCGCCGACCGCGCCCGTCCGCGCCAACCCGGACCCGTTCGGCCCAGCGTCCACCCACCCGAGCCGGCTGTCAGAGGCTGTCGGTCGTGCGGCCCCGTCGGTCGCGAGCACCGCGGTCGCCGGTCGTCCGGTCCGGCGGCCCCGGTCGCCTGTCGTCCGATCGATCCGTGCGGTGGGTAATAGTGTCACGCGCCGTCGGGACGACACGCCGTGTCGTGGGGCGGCCCGCCGGCCGGGGCGCGTAAAGCGTTTAATCGCGGGACTGCGGGCCGATATGAACGGTCGTGAAACGACCTGAAGCGGGGTGAACTCACGTACGAGGTCGGCCCCCTATATGGCCCGTCGGGTCCAAGTCGTACCCGTCCGAGGTGACCCCGATGCAGAACTCAGACCCTCCCTCCGCGGAAGCGTTGCGCGAACAGGTCTCGGCCGTCTCCGAACGGTACGTCGCCGTCGAGTGCGACGGCGAGACGGTCGTCTTCGACACCAGCGAACCCGACGGCTGGATCGTCTCCGACGGCGCCGTCGACCGCGAGGCGATGCGCTGAGCCGTCGAGACCGTCGCTCCGTTCGCCCGGGCGGCCCACCGGACGAGGTCCGCCCCCCGCCGATATGCCTCCCGCGCATCCGACCCCGCTCGACCCATGAATTATGAGCATGGGTAATTACTTGGGGGCGGCGCCCGTACGTCGACGTGTATGGCGACCAGAACACCGACGACCGGGATGGCGCACATGACGGTCGTGCCCGAGAACTTCGCGGCCGGCGACGATCCCGAGGATCGCGGCGAGCGCGACGAGGCGGCGGTCGACCGGCCGGTCGGCGACGGTGCGGAGTAACGGCGGCGAGCGGCGGCTGAGCGCGTCACCGACGCCCCCCGAGCCTGTCCGCGAAAAGAAGCTTCTTGTGCCCCACCGCGGTATCCGGAGGCATGGGACTGTTCGACCGCATCCGCGGCGGCGACGACGAGCCGCGGGTCGCTTTCTTCGGCATCGACGGCGTGCCGTATAGCCTCATCGCCGACAACCGGGAGAAGTTCCCGAACCTCTCGCGGCTCATCGACGAGGGGTCGGCCGGCGCCATCGACAGCATCGTGCCGCCCGAGTCCTCGGCGTGCTGGCCCGCGCTGACCTCCGGGAAGAACCCCGGCGAGACCGGCGTCTACGGCTTCCAGGACCGCGAGAACGGCTCCTACGAGACGTACGTCCCGATGCGCCGGGACGTCCAGACCAGGCGCGTCTGGGACCGCGTCCAGGAGGCCGGCCGCGACGCCACCGTGATGAACGTCGTCACCACGTTCCCGCCCCAGCGCGACGTCCAGCGGATGGTCTCGGGCTTCCTCTCGCCGGGCGTCGAGAAGTCCGCCTACCCCGACGAGTTCCGCGACTACCTCCAGTCGATCGACTACCGCATCGACACCAACGCCAGCCTCGGCCACACCGACAAGGGCGAGTTCATGGAGGACGCCCACGCGACGCTCGACGCCCGCCAGGAGGCGTTCAGACACTACGTCGAGGAGGACGACTGGGACCTCTTTTTCGGCGTCTTCATGGCGACCGACCGGGTCAACCACTTCCTGTTCCGGGACTACGAGGAGGACGGCGAATACAAGGAGGAGTTCGTCGAGTTCTACGAGAAGGTCGACGAGTACCTCGGCGAACTGCGCGACCTGCTGCCCGACGACGTGACGATGATGGTCGCCTCCGACCACGGGTTCACCTCCCTCGACTACGAGGTCAACTGCAACGCCTGGCTCCGCGAGAACGGCTGGCTCTCCTACGAACAGGACAGCGACTACACGTTCCAGCTGGGCGCCTGGCTCCGCGAGGGCGACCGCCTGGAGTTCGACGCCGACTACGCCGGCGACCTCGACGAGCTGGTCGACCCCGCGACGCTGGCCGCCGAGTTCGAGGACGGCCGCCTGGTCGCCGACGACGAGGAGGCCCGCGACGAGGCCGTCGCCGCCATCCACGATGCCACGCCGGCCGTGGTCGACGAGGGCGACGAGCGCGCCGTCCTCGTCGACGCCGACGACGTGGACGTGGACACCCACGTCGTCGAGACCGACGACGGCGAGGACGAACAGTTCCACGTCGAGGCGGACCTGGTCCGCGCCGAGGGCGACGCCTACCCGCAGGACGGGTCCGTCGTCGCGCTCACCGAGGACGCCCGCGAGTACGTCCTCGAGACGCTCTCCGACGTGACCCCCAAGTCCCTGGGGGCCGACAAGGCCGACTCCACCCAGCTCCTCGAAAACGTGTCCGTCGACGACTCCGACGGCGGGTTCCGGATCTCCGTCACCGCCGCGGAGGGCGTCGACCTCGGGACGGACCTGGACCCCGACCGCGAAGTGCTGGAGTACACCCACACCGAACTCCCGGACATCGCCGACGACGCGGAGGCCTACTCGCTGATCCCCGGTCGCTTCTACCTCAACCTCGAGGGCCGCGAACCCCGCGGGAGCGTCCCGGAAGACGAGTACGAGGAAGTCCGCGCCGAACTCAAGGAGGAGCTCGAAGCGCTGGAGGGGCCGAACGGCGAGCCCGTCGCCGACCGCGTCGTCACCAAGGAGGACGCCTTCCGCGGCGACCACGACGACATCGCGCCGGACCTGACCATCGTCCCGAACCACGGCTTCGACCTGAAGGCCGGCTTCAAGGGCCGCAAGGACCCCTTCGTCGAGTTCGCGGCCCGCAACGGCATGCACAGCTTCGACAACGCCACGCTGCTGATCGACGACGAGGAGGCCCGCATCTCCGACGTGGATCTCTTCGACATCGCGCCGACCATCCTCGACCTGATGGACATCGACTACGAGCGCGGCGAGTTCGACGGCTCCTCGCTCGTCTGAGCCGAGTCGCGGCGCTCCCGGGACTGGCTGACTGCTTTTGCCCCCGTTCGACTGGGTGTTTATGTATCGTCCCCCGCCGTAGCCGCGCCGTCCGGGAATTTTCAGACCCCGGGAACGCGCTCCCGTTTATATGCACTCTCGCCCGCAAGCTGCACATGTGAGGTGACGACCATGGCAACCAACACGGCGAACCCGCTGGGCGAGGAGTTCGCGTTCGACATCGGCGGCCCGGTCGCGAAGTACTGGGTCGCGGTGCTCAGAGTCATCGTCGGCTGGTGGTTCCTCCACGCCGGCGTGACGAAACTCATCGAGGACGGGCTGGCCTACGGCTACGGGCCGGCGTACATGCGGGGCATGACCGGCACGGCGCTGGGTCCCATCCCGGTGTGGATGGGCGAGAACCTCGCGTGGCTCATCAGGCCGGGCGTCCCGCTGTTCGAGACGCTCATCGGCCTCGGGATCATGTTCGGCGTCCTCACCCGGCTGGCCGCCTTCGGCGGGGCCGTCTTCATGACCCTGTTCTGGGTCGGCAACGCCGGCTACGGCAACGGGCTCGTGACGGGCGACTTCATGGGCCTGCTGCTGTTCGTGACCCTGGCCGCGCTGGCCGCCGGCCGCTACTACGGCGGCGACGCGCTCATCGAGCAGACCGGGTTCGTCGAACGGCACCCGAAGCTCAAGTACATCCTCGGCTGACGAGGTGAGACCAATGAAGGACACTATCATCACCACGGTCGACAGAGCGGCGATGGCACTCGGTGCCGGGCTGATCCTGCTGGGGGTCGTCGGCCTCGGCATCGTCGAGATACTCGCGGGGCCGCCCTACGGCGCGGCGCCCGTGACCAACGACGCCGGCGAAGTGATCGCGACGCCGATGGTCGACGCCAACCTCAGGGTCCTCCTGGTCGTCGCCGGCCTGGCCGTCCTGCTGCTCTGGCAGGTCTACCGCATGGCCGCCGTGCCCGGCGGCGAGCCCGACACCCGGCAGGTCGAGATGACCGCGGACTAGCTCCCCCGTCCCCCGCTCGGTTTCTGTGCGACCCCTCCGCGCTTCCCGTTCACGTTTCCGCGTGACCTCTCGGCGCCGACCGGCGGCCGCGCCGGACCGTCGGACGCGCGTCTGACGGGTCGTTATGGTCTCTCACGGAGAAGGTCGCGTATGGCAAGCCTGACCGAAGTGTACGAGGGGCACCTGCGAACGGTGACGACCTCTCGTCGGTTCTACGCCGGGGCGACGCTCTTCGGGGCGGGCGCGGCGATGGTCGTCGCGAGCATCGTCGTCGCGACGACGGACGTCGGGGCGACGCTGGGGCTCGACCGCATCGCGGCGCGCACGCTCGCCGGCACGCTCGCCGGCCTCGGCCTCCCGGCCACGTTCCTCGGCGTGTTCGCCGTCCTCCCGGCCGGGCGGGCGACCCGCGCGGCCTCGGTCATCGGCGCCAGCGTCGCCGTCCTCGGCGTCGCCCTGTTCCGGGTCGCCTACCCAGACCAGTGGTTCGGCGCCGGCGACCCGCTCGGGCTCGCGGCCGTCGTCGTCTACTTCGCCGGCGCGCTGGTGTCGCTCACCTGCCTGTTCGCCGGCCTCGCCACGTTCAAGACCCGCAACGACCCCGGCGGCACCGCCCGCATGGAGATCACCGAGGAGGGCAACATCCGCCTCGTCGACGACGCCGAGCCCGCCGGCGGCTTCGGCTCCGTCGGCCTGTTCGGCGCGGAGCCCCAGGGCGAGGTCCGCACCCAGACCAACCGCGACCAGCCGCCGAGTTCCGAGCCGACCGGCCACGGCCGGGACGCCGAGATCCTCGCCGACGCCGGGGACGGCCGGTCGGGTTCCGCCGGCCAGTCCGGCGCCGCCGCCGACGGCGGCTCCGCGACCGTCGAGAACGGCGCGGAGGCCGGTCCTCAGGACGGCGAGTTCACCGACGCCGAGTTCGTCGAGGCCGCGAGCGAGCGCGGCCGTCCCGACGCCTACTGCGGCAACTGCGCCCACTTCGAGTACGTCAAGGTCGACGGGAAGATCACTCCCTACTGCGGCCTCGACGACGAGCTCATGGAGGACATGGACGCCTGCGACGAGTGGTCCGAGGCGAACTAGACGTATCCGGCCGGCACGCGAATCCGCGGTGTCTCGTCGATTTTCCGTATCGCTCCCGTCCGACGGCGCCGGGTCGGGCGTCACCCGAACGCGACGACCGAGGCGACGCCGACCGCGAGCATCACGAGTCCGAGCGCGACCGCGAGGACCGCGCCGCCCCAGTTGCCGAGGCGGTACGCCAGCGAGTGGTCCCGATCGAAGTCCTCCCGGTCGAAGACGTCGGCGAGGCCGAGGACGAAGACGAACGTCGCCCCGAGCGCGATCCCGCCCGTCGCCGGCGAACCGGCGAGCGCCAGGCCGGCGGCGGCCGCGACGCTCCCGGCCAGTCCCAGCCCGAAGCCGACCGCGTAGACGGTGCGGACGCCCGTCGTCACACTGAACCGACAGTACGGCGATCGGGCGGATGTATCTGTCGGCCGGTCGCCCCGCCGTCGCGCCGGGCATCCGATACCGCGAAACGGGGGATTTTTCAGTCGGTGGCCCGCTACGGCGGGTATGAAGTTCTGCGACGAATGCGGCTCGATGATGAAAACCGAGGGGGACACCTGGGTCTGTGGCAGCTGCGGCTACGAGGAGCGGCGCGACGAGGCCGAGGAGGCCGAGACCGCCGTCACGACGCAGGGCCAGGAGGAGACCGAGGTCATCGACACCTCCGAGGTGGACGCCGAGGACATGGGCGCGACCACGGAGATCCGGTGTCCCGAGTGCGGGAACGACCGCGCGTTCTGGGAGATGAAACAGATCCGCGCGGCCGACGAGAGCGAGACGCGCTTTTTCACCTGCACCGAGTGCGAGCACAAGTGGCGCGAGGACGACCACTGAAGTACGCCCGGTTCTGAGAGGCCGACGTGCCGCGCGCTCCCGACGACGCCGACGAGGTACCCGCTCCGGCCGTCCCCGTCGACCGCCTCGACGGGGCCTGGGAGCGCGTCGAGGATACCACCGAGACGCTGTTCGGCGTCGAGGGCGCCGACGTGCGCGGCCGCACGGTCGTCTACGAGGACACCGCCCTCCGCGCGGCCGTCCGCGCGGCGACCGGCGGCGCCGTCGACCAGTCCTGGCGCTTTTTCTTCGCCACGCGGCTCGCCTTCCGCCCGCCGCTGGCGCCGGGCATCGGTCCCGCGATGGTGCTCCCGTCGGTGAAGACCGAGGCCGTCCGGCGGTTCGCCGACGACCTGGCCGACCGCGGCGTCGTCGGCGTCGAGCGGGGCCGCCGCGAGCGGATCCGAACCGGGGACCGCTCGCGGGTCGCGCTCCGGCAGGTGACCGGCGAGGTGCCGCTGCCCGACGGCGATCCCGTCCCGGTCGAGGGCTGGGTCGGCGCCTGGGCCGACGGCGACATCCGCCTCGCCGGCGGGGCCTACCCCCGCTCGTCGCTCGCCGGCCGGTTTCCGGACGCCGCGGACCCGGCGCTCGACGGGTCGGTCGACGACTACCGGGGGGCCCTGTTCGACCTCGTGCGAGCCGTCGGCTGACCGGCGGGTCGAAACGGAGAACCGCCGAAGAGGGGGCGCTACACCCGCCGCGCGAAGGTGAGGTAGCCGGTGTGGCCGACGCCCGCGGTCGACGGCCGCGAGCCGCGGTCGTCGAAGTCCATCTCACGCTGGATCGTCTCCAGCGTCTCGACCTCGCCGAGCCCGACCGCCTCGGCGGCCGAGACGGCCTCGCGGGTCGCCTCGACGAACGGCGAGTACACCGCGACGTAACCGCCGTCCCGGAGCAGGTTGGGCGTCCGCTCGACCATCGTCGGCGCGTCCTCGGTGTCCAGCGTCACTGCGTCGTACCGGCCCAGATCGCCCAGCTGGTCGGTCACGTCGCCGGTCCGCACGTCCACGCGGTCGGCCACGCCCGCCAGTTCCATGTTCTCGCGGGCCACTTCGGCGAACTCCGGGTCCCGTTCGTAGGTCGTCACCGACGCGCCGCAGCGGCCGAGGTACGCCGCCAGCACGCCCGTTCCGGTGCCGGCGTCGAGCACGTCGTCCGCGCCGGAGATCCCGGTGTGGCCCACGATGAGCCCGATGTCGCGGGGCATCATCGGCGCGCCGGTCCGCTCGAAGTGGTTGAAGAGATCCGGTCCGCGCAGCTTCCGCGCGGTGAACGGCTCGCCGATGTGGGTCTCGACGACCTCGCCCGGTTCCACGTCCTCGGGCACCTCCAGCACGCCGAGGTCGCACTCCAGCGTCTCGCCCGGCGCGAGCAGGTACTCGCGGCCCTCCGCCTCGTGGACGAACAGCAGGCTCACTCTAACCGCTCGATGGCCGCCGCCAGGTCGCCGTTCGTCTCCTCCAGCGCTTCGCGGGCCGAGTCCTCGCTCGCGCCCGCTCGCGTTGCGACCAGTTCAACGTCCTCGTCGGGGATCTCCGCTGCTCCGCCGTCCTCGCTCTCCTCGATGGCCGGTTCGTCGTCGCTCCCGCTGTCGCCCTCGCCGCGCTCGCGGGACTCCGGCTCGCCGACGATGGTGTAGGTCTGCTGGCCCTGGGCGTCCATCCGCTGGACCTCCGCGTCGGTGAAGACCAGTTCCTCGTCGGGCGTCCGGATGACGACCTCCTCGGCGTCGAGGTCGGTCATGTCGATGCCCATCTGCTTCATCATCTGCTGCATCTTGCGGTCGTTCATGCCGCCGCCTCCTGGGAACATACCCCCACGTCCGTCGCCCGGCGCAAAAAACCTGACCAACCGGCGGCACCGCCTGCGAGGCGGACGGCGCGGTCCCCGAGCGAACGACGCGGGCGAGCGGTCGGCTCCGCTCGGGGACCTACCCCGGCGACGCGGCCCGCCGGGGCGAAGTCCCGGGTCCCCGAGGGCGGACCGGGGTCAGCGCATCTGCTCGACCTGGGCCTCGAGGTCCACCGAGAGGTCGAGCGCCTGCTCGGGCAGCAGCTGCTCCCGCTTGTCGCCGACGGTGAGCGTCACGACGCGGGTCTCTTCGATCCCGACGCCCGCGGCCGCCGTCGCCAGGTCCTCCCCGCACTGCGGACAGAACTGCTCGGACCCGTTCAGCTCCGTACCACACGACGGACAGGCGTCCGCGCCGCCCTCGCCGTCCACCGTCTTGTCGATCCCCCACCCGATCTCGGTGGGGCCCGGATCGACCGGCCCGACGATCTCCTCGGCCTTCGCCTCCAGGTCCGAGGCCAGGGCCGCCGCCTCGTCGGGCGAGTATCTCCCCTCGATATCTGCGGCTTTGATGACGATCTCGTCGCCGTCACGGTCGATCAGAACCATACGTGCCCCGATGAGAACGACGAGTCACAAAGTCTAGCCTCTCGGATCATGTTACCGGAACCGAACTGTGCCCGGCTGACGTGTGACAGACCCCGGGCCGTCCCGAGCGAGTCACTCCCCGCCCGAATCGCTCGCCTCCGCACCGTCCCGCACGAACACGGCCATCCCGGTCTCGAAGTCGTCCATGCCCTCGCCGCTCAGTTCGGCGCGGCCGACGGCGAGCACGTCGCCGCGCTCGTGGGTGACGAGCACCTCGTCGCCCGGCCGGATCGCCGGGTCGGCCGCGCGTACGAACTTGGCGAAGGCGTTGCGCCCCTCGCGGACGAACGGCTCGCTCTCGTCGCCGACGACGACGCGATAGGCGCCGTCGGCGAGCCCGTCGTTCAGCCGCCGCCCGCCGGCGACGCCCAGCGTGAACCGGCCGTCGGTCGCGTAGGTGACCAGCCGCCCCTCGTCGGCGATCACCTGCCGGGGCCGTCCGGAACTGGTGTGGGTCACCTCCGGGTCCCCGCCGCCGAACAGCGCCCGCCCGGCGCCGCGACCCCACTGGTAGTCGGCCACCCGCGTCAGCATCGCCCGGTCCTCGTCGTCCATCGCCCGGCAGTTCGCCCCTGCGCGTCTTGTATCTGTCTCACTCCCCCGACGGTGTCCCTCTGACCGGCCGTGTCCCGTGGTACCATACATCGAAACATCCCGAATCTATCACGATCGATCGTCCTTGTGTGACGGGGTTTCAGGAGAATTTATACGGATCGATTACCAACCTGCGCTCGTTATGACAGAGACAGATTCGCGGAAGATCGCGTTCGGGGTCGTGCTGCTGGCGATCAGCACGGTCCTCATCTTCGGGCCGGGGGCGCTCAGCGTCAGCCTGCCCGTCGCCGCCATCGCCGTCGGGACGCTCGGTCTCGCCGCCGGCGCGCTGCTGGTCGGGACCGCGGACCCGGGCCGCCCGGTCTGAACGAGCCCCGCCGAACGCCGCCGTAACGACCCCAGCTGTGGCCTTCTCTCCCTCTGCTCGTCACCGCGTAGCGTCGCGCCCGTCGGTGAACCGTAGTGCATCTTTAACTATCTACGATCCGATTATAAGAACGAATACATGTCGAGTGAACCGTCCAGTCCGGACGCGATGGTCCAGTGGTATCGAGACCGGATCGCGGAACCGACGACGAACGACGAGGTGTACGGCTACTGGGTGTTCGTGTTCGGGATCCTGCTGGGGATCCTCGGCATCCTGCTGTTCCTGACGAGCGACGTGACGACGGCGACGACGACCGGGAAGGCCGGGATCGCGCTGGCGGCCGTCTCGCTCGTCCTGCTGATGATCGGGCCGGTGATCCGGCTGCCGCTCCAGCGGGCGGCCAACCTGGTCTCCTACGCCGGCGGGTTCGTCGCCCTGCTCGGCGTCGCCGGGTTCATGGTCGCCTACCCCGGCTGGCGGGACTCCGGGCTCGCCGTGCCGGTCATCTCGCTGTTCGCGTTCGGGCTCGTACTGATCGCCGTCGGCGCGGCGCTGGTCCCGGTCATCGGCGGGACGCGACGGGTCCCGGCCGCCGAGGGCGACGCGACCGCTGCTGAGCCGGCGGCGTCGACGGCCGCCGAGTCGGACCCCGCGACCGACCCCGACGACCCCGGGGAGACGACCGCCGCCGCGGCGACCGAGGAACCGGAGCCGGAGCCGGTCGCGGAGACGGCCGAGAGCAAGGCCCGGTTCGAGGTGTTCGAGGACCGCGGCGGCAAGTGGCGGTGGCGGCTGCGCCACCGCAACGGCAACATCATCGCCGACAGCGCCCAGGGCTACAGCTCCCGCCAGAAGGCCGAGCAGGGCCTGGAGAGCGTCCGCACGAACGCGGCCGGCGCGGCCGCCGTCCGCGAGGAGGTCGAGGTCGAACCCGAGGAGGAGCCGGCCGACGCGCCGTACCCGCCGGGCGAGAGCCAGGGCACATTCGAGGTGTACGAGGACGCCGCCGGGGAGTACCGCTGGCGGCTCGTCCACCGCAACGGCAACATCGTCGCCGACGGCGGCGAGGGCTACGCCGACCGCGACGCGGTCGAGGACGCCGTCGAGCGGGTCCGCGAGTACGTCGGCGAGGCCGACTACCTGCGGGTCGACCCGACGGCCTTCGAGGTGTACCGCGACGCCGCCGACGAGTGGCGCTGGCGGCTCATCCACCGCAACGGCGAGATCCTCGCCGACGGCGGCGAGGGCTACGCCTCGCGCACCAACGCCCAGGACGGCGTCGAGCGGGTCCGCGAGACCGCCGCCGACCGCGACGCCTTCGAGGTCTTCGAGGACGCGGCCGGGGAGTACCGCTGGCGGCTCGTCGCGAGCAACGACGAGATCATCGCCGACGGCGGCCAGGGCTTCGCCTCCGAGCGCGGCGCCCGCGACTCGATCGAGCGGGTCCGCGAGTACGTCGACGAGGCGACCGCGCTGGACTACAGCGACGCCGCCTTCGAGGTGTTCGAGGACTCGGCCGGGGAGTTCCGCTGGCGGCTGCGCCACGAGAACGGACAGATCCTCGGCGACAGCGGCCAGGGCTACGCCTCGCGGACGGGCGCCATCGAGGGCCTGCGGAGCGTCAAGCGCAACGCGCCCAACGCCGACCTGACGGACCTGCAGGCGAGCGACGAGTCGGATGCGGACGCGAGCGACGACGCGGACGACGACGAGGAGTAGACCGCACTACCCGTTTTTTCGAGCGCCACCGTACACGGAGCGCCGGCAGGTCCGTTCAGAGCAGGAACCGGTCGGTGTCCTCGCTCATGTCGGTGAACTCGTCGGCGGCGGCGACCAGTTCCTCGGCGGTCGACTCCTGGAAGGCCATCACTTCGGTCCGGACGCCCTCGTGGCGGAGGTGCGAACACAGCCGCGAGAAGTCGCCGTCCCCGGTCGCGAGGACGACGGTGTCGACGTGGTTGGCGAGCGTCACGGCGTCGAGGCTCATCCCCACGTCCCAGTCGGCCTTCTTCGAGCCGTCGCCGAAGGTCTTGATGTCCTTGATGCGGGTCTCGAAGCCGATGTCGACCAGGGCGTCGAAGAAGGACTCCTCTTCGGGGGCGTCGGCGCGGATGACGTAGGCGACGGCGCGGGTCAGCTGGCGGTCGGCGACGGCGGCGTCGAGCAGCTCGGCGTAGTCGATGTTGCGCGTGTAGAGGCTGCGAGCGGTGTGATAGAGGTTCTGCGCGTCGGCGAGCACCGCGACGCGCTGTCCCGGGTGGACGTTTTCCATGCCGGTTGCTGGCGCGCCCGCCCGGATAGCTCTTTGGCTCCGTTCGAGCCCCGGTGCCGCCCCGTTCAGGTCCAGGCCGTCAGACACTCCAGCGAGCAGAAGGGCAGGTCCACCGTCGCGTTCGCTCCCCCGTCGGTCCTGGCCTCCTCGTCGTCGCCGTCGTCGCCGTCGACGTGTGCCCGGAGCGTGTACGCTGGTTCCCCGTCCGCCCGACAGTTCGCACACTTCATGTGAACCACTCACACTCGAATCCCCGTTGTTATTCACCGTATAACGGGGCGCTCAGCTGCGAAGTCGCCGTCGAGCGGGACCGGACCGACTCGGGCCCGATTCCCCTCTCGACGCTCCGTCCGGGCCCGGCTCCCGCCGACCGGGGTCGCCGGACTTTACCGCCGGGAGCGCCCACGCTCTCGCATGACGCGACACGCGCTGTTCGTCGGCGGCACCCGCTTCATCGGCCGCCGCGCCGTCCGCGAGTTCCGCGACGCCGGCTACGACGTGACCGTCTTCCACCGCGGCGAACACGAGAGCCCGTTCGCCGACGACGGGGCGGTCGACCACCTGCGGGGCGACCGCACCGACGACGGCGACCTCGCCGACGCGGCGGCCCGCGACCCCGACGTGGTCGTCGACCTCGTCGCGTACCAGCCCCGAGACGTACGAGCCGCCGCCCGCGCCTTCGACGACGTCGACGCCTACGTCTACGTCTCCAGCGGTGCCGCCTACGGCGCCGAGGACGTGCCCAAGCGGGAGGACGAGACGCCGCTCGAACCCTGTACCGAGCAGCAGGCGACCGACGACTCCCAGGAGAGCTACGGCGCGCGCAAGGCCGAGGGCGACCGCGCCGTCTTCGCCGCCGCCGAAGACGGTGTGAACGCGATGAGCGTCCGCCCCTGCGTCGTCTACGGTCCCCACGACTACACCCGGCGGTTCGACTACTGGGTCCAGCGCGTGGCGAACTACGACCGCGTGCTCGTCCCCGGCGACGGCACCAACCTCTGGCACCGCGTGGGCGTCGAGAACGTCGCCCGCGCGCTCCGGGTGGTCGCCGAGGAGGGGACGCCCGGCGAGGCGTACAACGTCGGCGACTGGCGGCTCCAGACCCTCCGGGAGACCGTCGAGACCGTCGCCGACGCGCTCGATACGGAGGTCGAAGTCGTCACCGCGGGCGAGCGCGAACTCGCCGCGGGCGGGCTGGAACCGGGCGACTTCCCGCTGTATCGCGACCCGCCGCACGTGCTGGACACGAACAAACTGCGCTCGCTCGGGTGGGAACCCCAGTCGCCGAGGGAAGCGGTCGCCGAGACCGTCGAGGCGACGCCGGAGCGGGAGGCCGACGAAGCCCAGGAGGGGCCCGACCGTGAGACGGAGGAACGGGTGCTGGGCGTGCTGGACACGCTGTGAAGGAGGGGGTCAGACCCCGCCGGTCCCGGCCAGGAACGCGACCGCGTCCCTGGCGACGACGAACGCCGCGTAGGCCAGCGCCGGCGGGAACAGCGACTCCGTCCGCTCGTAGGCGTAGGCACTGACCCCCACGAGGCCGACCTCCGCGAGGCCGAGCGCCGCGCCGGCGACACCGTCGAGTCCGGTAACCCACTGGAAGAGCGCACCGGCGGCGAACATCGCGAGCGGGAGCGCCGAAAGCGCCGACAGCCACGTGCGGTCGAACGCGTCGGCGGCGTACACCGGCAGCGCGATGCTGGCGACCAGCAGTAGCGTCACGGCCGCGACTCGCAGCGGGAGCCCCCCGGAGACCAGCCCCGTCGGCCCGACTGTCCCGACCAGCAGCGTCGTCAGCCCGATGGTCACAGCCGGACTCGCGGCCGACCGGAGGGTTCGCTGGACGAGCGCGTGCGTGACGAGCACGTATGCGGGGAGCCCGACGAACAGGCCCAGCGCCGTGACGACCCCGGTCGTGAACGGGTCAGCACCGGAGGCGAAGGACCTGCCCGTCAGCGTCGCCAGGTCCGTCCCGGTCGCCCCGGCGAGCAGCTGGACGGCCGCGACGGCCGCGACGGGCGCCAGTACGGCGGCGGCGACCACCGGAAGATCTGCCCGGCCGGGCAGTCCCAGCGGGACCGGACGGCCCCTGACGCGGGCGTAGCCGACGGTGAATACGACCGTGCCCGCGACGACGACCAGCGAGTTCGTCAGCGCGGTGGCGGCCAGGCTGCCGAGCCCGGTCTCCGCGAGCGCGCCGGGACGGACGACCGACCTGAGGGCGCCCGCGACGGGCCACAGCGCGTGGATCCAGAGGACGAACGCCCCGAAGGCGGCGACTGCGATCGCGGCCTCCCGTGCGAGCGGGCGGCGCTCGATCGGAGCCGGCAGCTGTGTGGGGACCATATCAGCGTACGTGATCGTCAACTGGAATAAATACCCCGGTCACTCGACCGTTCGATCGCCGGCCGAAGCCGGGAGTCACCCCGTCAGTGAGCGACCAGCGAGCGGCCGTGGTCGCGCCGTGTCGCCGGCTCCGGGACACGACACGGCGGCGAGCGACGGCAAGCGTTTTAGCGGCCCACCGCGCAAATCCCGGTATGTTCGACAAGTCGACGTGGATACGGCTGCCGCGCAACGTCGTGGTGGGCCACGGCGTGCTCGACGACGCCGCGGCGGCCGTCGAGGAGTTGCGCCTCCACGGCGACCCGCTGGTGGTCACCAGCCCGACGCCCGCCGAGGTGGCCGGCGACCGGGTCGTCGCGGGCTTCGCCGACGCGGGGTTCGACCCGCGGGTGGTCCGCATCGAGGAGGCCACCTTCGGCGCCGTCGAGGAGGTCATCGAGGTCGCCGCCAGCGACGACGTGGGTTACCTCGTCGGCGTCGGCGGCGGCAAGGTCATCGACGTGACCAAGATGGCCGGCGAGGAGGTCGGCAAGGGCTTCGTCTCGGTCCCCACCGCCGCCAGCCACGACGGCATCGTCTCGGGACGAGCCTCGATCCCGGAGGGCGACACCCGCCACAGCGTCGCCGCCGAGCCGCCGCTGGCCGTCGTCGCCGACACCGAGATCCTGGCCGACGCGCCGTGGGAACTCACCACCGCGGGCTGTGCCGACATCATCTCCAACTTTACCGCTGTTCGGGACTGGGAGCTCGCCCACCGGCTGAAGAACGTCCGCTACCACGAGTACGCCGGCGCGCTCTCGCGGATGACCGCCGAGATGCTCGTCGAAAACGCCGACTCCATCCGGCCGGAACTGGAGGAGTCGGCCTGGATCGTCACGAAGGCGCTGGTTTCCTCCGGCGTCGCCATGTCCATCGCCGGCTCCTCGCGCCCCGCGTCGGGCGCCGAACACCTGATCTCCCACCAGCTCGACCGCATCGCGCCCGAGCCCGCGCTCCACGGCCACCAGGTCGGCGTCGCCTCGATCATGACCGAGTACCTCCACTCGGGCGCGAAGGGCCAGTGGACGGACATCCGCGACGCCCTCGCCAGCATCGACGCGCCGACGACCGCCGAGGGACTGGGGATCGACGACGAGACCGTCATCGAGGCGCTGACCACGGCGCACGAGATTCGGGATCGGTACACCATCCTCGGCGACGGCATGAGCGAGGACGCCGCGCGCGAGGCTGCGAGCGTCACCGGCGTTATCTGATTCCGGAACTGCTCGGTCCATCGTCTTCCGTCGTAGTTCGAACGCCACGGCAACCGCGAACGCCACGGCGATCGCCGACCCCACAGCGACCGCCAATCCCACGGCGACCGCCAATCCCACAGCGACCGCAAACAGCGTGAAAGCCCCGACCCGTTCGGCTCCCGGGGCTCGCTGTCTCCGGAAATCGGAGATTTCCGGGATGACGAGAGAGCGAAGCTCTCTCGAACCACGCTCCTCGGCCTTCGGCCTGCGGTGTCTGAGGGCTACGCCCTCAGATTAGCGGGACCGGAGGTCCCGCGTCACTTACTTCGCCCGGGTTCGCCGAACGGGTCGCCCCTTTCAGTCCCACCCGCACAGACTGCCCGGCCAGCCGACGCGGGTGGGACTGAAAGGGGCCGTCCGCTTCGGGAAGACGGGCGACGCAAGCACTGCAACGAGCGCAGCGAGTGAAGCGCGCAGCGAGCGCCTCGACCGAAGCGGACGGGGGCTTTCACGCTGTTTGTGGCCGTCGCCGTCCCTTCGGTCGGGGTGCTGTCGTCTCCGCCTACCTGTCCACTGCCACCGATCCCCACACCCCCGAAAACGATTTATCTGCCGAAACGAGTACAACAGATAATGACGCGGCACCGCGTGCCCGCCGCGGCGGTTTCGATTATCGCCCCGTCAGGGGCGTAGTACCTACTTTCTCGGGGCACGACGGTTCGGCACCTGGGCGACACCAGTCTCGTCGGCGCGCAGTCGCGCCAGCGTGTCGCTCCCGCGAGCCCGCTCGTGCCGTGAGTCACGTTCCGAACGCGGCGGCCGAGCCCTCGATGTGAGTCTCCGGCCGCCAGCACCGCACGCCGACCGACACGACGAGAGACATCCATGCCGGAACGACTACCGGACCACTACGACCCGAACGCGGTCGAACAGCACGTCAAAGACCACTGGACGGACGCCGACGCCTTCCCGGGCGTCGACGCGCCGGCGGAGACCAGTCACGCCTACGAGTACGCGAAGCGCCGCGCCGCGGAGCGGGGCGCCGAGAACCACGAAGAGCCGTTCTACTTCCTCGACGGGCCGCCCTTTACCAGCGGGCGGATGCACGTCGGCAACGCCTGGGGGAAGATCCTCAAGGACGCGCTGCTGCGCTATCACCGCATGCAGGGCCGCCCCGTCCTCGCCCGACCGGGCTACGACACCCATGGCCTCCCGGTCGAGGTGAACGTCGAGCAAGAGCACGAGTTCGAGACGAAGGACGCGGTCGAAGCGTACGGCGTCGACCGGTTCGTCGACGAGTGTCGGGCGTTCGTCGAGGACCAGCGCGCCGTCATGGACGAGGAGTTCCGCGACCTGGCGGTGTGGATGGACTGGGACGACGCCTACCAGACGATGGACGCGGAGTACGTCGACACGGTGTGGGACGCCTTCGCAGCACTGTACGACCGGGGACTCGTCGAACGGGGCGACCAGGTGGTCAACACCTGTCCGCGCTGCGAGACGGCGGTCTCGGACTCTCGGCTGGAGTACGCCGACCGGACCGTCGACGCGGTGTCCGTCGGCTTCCCCCTGGCCGACACCGGCCGGGACGGCACCCTCGTCGCCTGGACGACGACCCCGTGGACGCTGGTCGGCAACCAGTTCGTCGCCGTCGACGCCGACGGGGAGTACGCCGCCGTGGAAGTCGCCGACGGCGCGCTCGCCGACCGGGCCGCAGACGGCCCCCTCTACGTCGCCGCCGAACGCGTTCCCGCGGTGATGGACGCGCTGGGCGTCGCCGACGGGGACTACGAGGTAGCCGAGACCCTCCGGGGAAGCGACCTCGTCGGGGCGACGTATCGCCACCCCCTCGCGGACCGACTCCCAGACCACCCGACGCCGGAAGGAACGGTCGCCCACGCCGACTACGTCGAGACGGGCGGTGACGGCACCGGGCTCGTCCACTCCGCGCCCGGGTTCGGCCACGAGGACTTCGAACGGGCCCGCGAGTCGGATCTGGACCTGCCCGTCTACTCCCCCGTGGACCTCGACGGCCGGTTCACCGACGAGGCGGGGCCGTTCGCGGGCCTGGCCGTCCACGGCGAGGGCCGCGCGGCGGTCGCCGACGCGCTCCGTGAGGCCGGCGCACTCCTCGCCACCGAGCGGTTCACCCACGAGTACCCGCAGTGCCCGCGGTGTGACACCGACGTGGTGATGCGCGCCGCCGAGCAGTGGCTCGTCCGCGTCACCGACCTGAAGGACGACCTGCTCGACGCCGTGGACGACACCGAGTGGTACCCCGCAGAGGCGCGCGACGGCCGCTTCCGCAACACCGTCGCGGCGGCGCCCGACTGGAACGTCTCCCGCCAGCGCTACTGGGGGAGTCCCCTGCCGGTCTGGCACTGCGAGGACTGCGGCCGCGACACCGTCGTCTCCTCGCGGGCCGACCTGGCCGACCGCGCCGGGCTGGACGAGGTACCGGACGATCCACACCGTCCGGTCGTCGACGAGGTGACCGTCCCCTGCCCCGACTGCGGCGGCGAGGCCGAGCGCGTCGCGGACGTGCTCGACGTGTGGTTCGACTCCGCCGTGGCCTCGTGGGCGAGCCTGCGCGAGCGCCCGAGCGAGAACCCCCGTCCCGACGACTGGCCCGCCGACCTCGTGGTCGAGGGCAACGACCAGACCCGCGGCTGGTTCCTGATGCAGCTGTACCTCGGCGTCGCGTTCGCCGACCGGGCGCCCTACGAGGAGGTGCTGATGCACGGCTGGGCGCTGCTGGACGGCGAGGGGATGTCGAAGTCCCGCGGGCACGTTCTCCGGCCGCCCGAGGTCGCCGAGGCCCACGGCCGCGACGCCCTTCGGGCGCACCTGCTCGGCCACGAACAGCAGGGCCAGGACGTGACGATGACCTCCGAGATGACGGGCGTCGAGACGACCCGCGAGCGGTTCGACGTGGTGTGGAACGTCGCCCGCTTCGCCGCGATGTTCATGGCCGAGGACGACTACCGGCCCGCGGTCGAACTCGCCGCCGCCCCCGAGGACCGCCGGGTGCTCGATCGGTGGGTCCTCGCGCGCCTGCGCGAGGTGACCGAGCGGGCGACCGCGGGCTTCGAGGAGCGCGAGCCGAACGCCGCGCTCGATGCGGTCCTGGACTTTCTGGTCGAGGACGTGTCCCGCTACTACGTCCAGACGGTCCGCGACCGGGTGTGGACGCCCGACTCGACCGCGGACAGGCGAGCCGCCTACGACACGCTCGGGACCGTGCTGGGCGTTTGCGTCCGGCTGCTGGCGCCGTTCGCGCCGCACCTCGCCGAGCGGCTCTACCGGGCGCTCGACGGGCCCGCCGACGCGGGCGAGCCGACCGTCCACGCGACGGCCTGGCCGGACGCCGACGCGCTCGACCTGCCCGACCGTCCGGAACTGGTCGAGCGAGTCGAGGCGCTCCGGGCGGTCGAGGGGGCCGTGGCGACCGCCCGCCAGGAGATGGGCCGCAAGCACCGCTGGCCGGTCGCCGGGGTCGTCATCGAGACCGACGACGAGACGGTCGCCGCGGCGGTCGACGCTCACCGCGAGTTGCTGGCCGAGCGGGCGAACGCCGAGTCCGTCGAGGTGACCGACCGCTACCCCGCCCGCGAGCGCGTGGTCGCCCCGGAGATGGACGCGCTCGGACCGGCCTTCCGGGACGACGCGGCGGCGGTCGCCGACGCCGTCGAGGGGCGGCCGGCCGACGAGCTGCCGCTGACCGTCACCGTCGACGGGACCGACCACGAAGTGACCGCCGAACTGGTGTCGGTCGTCGAGCGTGTCCCCGACGGCGTACGGCGGGTCCCGTTCGACGGTGGGGCTGTCTACGTGGACGAGTCGCTCCCGGAGCGCCTCCGCAGGGAGGGGCTGGCGCGTGACGTGACTCGGCGCGCCCAGGAGATGCGCGCCGACCTCGAGCTGGCCGTCGACGAGCGGGTCCGGCTGGCGGTCCGCACCGACGACGAAGCGGTGGCCGCGGCGCTGGCGGACCACGCCGACGACCTGCGTCGCGCTGTCCGGGTTGAGGACCTGACGGTCTCCGCCGACGGCGCTGTCGACGGCTACGCCCACACCCGCGAGTGGACGGTCGACGGCGCGGCGGTGACGCTGGCGATGGACCCGACGGCGGTCTCGCGAGGCTGAGGGATCGATGGACCGCGGAAGGATGGGATAGGATGGGTTTCGCCGTAGGCGGGGAACGGGAGCGTGTGACCGTGCCGCGCCCCCGGCATCATCGAGTGACTCGTCGCGGGGCATAAAGGGCCGTCAGACTCCGGGCTGACGACCGGCAGACGCCGCCCGGTTTCGTGTGAAACCGCCGTCAGGCGAGGGGATCGATCCGCCCCGAAGCAGCGTCGACCGGCACCGATTCGACGCCCGGATCGCCCCTTCACAGGCGGCCGCGACCGGCGGTTCGCTTCCGCGAGCCCCGTCACTTTATGTGGTTATATACCTATTACTCTCTGTATACCCTTCCTGGATAATAATCTAACTCAATACCCCTGGTTTCCTGAACGATTCCGTTTTATTTTTATCAGAAGTCGACGACCGTTCACACATGGGATCCGACGTCAACCCCTTCGAGAGCCTGCAGGAACAGATCGACGAGGCCGCGGAGTACCTCGACGTGGACGAGGGCATGCTCGAGCGCCTGAAGAACCCCGAGCGCATCCTCGAGACGAACCTCTCGGTCGAGATGGACGACGGGTCGATCGAGGTCTTCCGCGCCTACCGCTCGCAGTTCAACGGCGACCGCGGGCCCTACAAGGGCGGCATCCGCTACCACCCGCAGGTCTCCCGCGACGAGGTCAAGGCGCTGTCCGGCTGGATGGTCTACAAGACCGCGACGGTCGGCATCCCGCTGGGCGGCGGGAAGGGCGGCATCGTCATCGACCCCGACGACTACTCCGAGGACGAACTCGAACGCATCACGCGCGCCTTCGCGAAGGAACTGACGCCGATCATCGGCGAGGACCGCGACGTGCCCGCGCCCGACGTGAACACGGGCCAGCGCGAGATGAACTGGATCAAGGACACCTACGAGACCCTGGAGAACACGACGGAGCCGGGCGTCATCACCGGCAAGGACATCTCCAGCGGCGGGTCTGCGGGCCGCGTCGAGGCGACGGGCCGCTCGACGGTCATCGCCGCCCGCGAGGCGTTCGACTACCTCGACAAGGAAGTCGAGGGCGCGACCGTCGCCGTCCAGGGCTACGGCAACGCGGGCTGGCTCTCCGCGAAGCTCATCGACGAGATGGGCGCGAACGTCGTCGCCGTCTCCGACTCCAGCGGCGGGGTCTACAGCGAGGACGGCCTCGATCCGGTCGCCGCCAAGGACCACAAGCGCGAGACCGGTAGCGTCGTCGGCTACCACGAGGCCGACGAGGAGGTCTCCAACGACGAGCTGCTCCAGCTCGACGTCGACCTGCTGATCCCCGCGGCGCTGGAGAACGCCATCGACGAGGAGATCGCCGAGGGCGTCCAGGCCGACGTGATCTCCGAGGCCGCCAACGGCCCGATCACGCCCAAGGGCGACGACGTGCTCGAGGACAAGGACGTCATCATCGTGCCGGACATCCTCGCCAACGCCGGCGGCGTGACGGTGTCGTACTTCGAGTGGGTCCAGAATCGCCAGCGCTTCTACTGGGACGAGGAGCGCGTCAACGAGGAACTGGAGGACATCACCGTCGAACAGTTCTGGAACCTCGTCGACGCCTACGAGGAACACGACCTGCCGAGCCTCCGCGTCGCCGCCTACGTCGTCGCGATCCGGCGCGTCCTCGACGCAGCCGAACAGGCCGGCACCTGGCCGTAAGTCGCCACCTCACGGCCGTCAACTTCGGTCGCTCCCGTCACGTTTTAATCCCACTTTTTGATCGTCCGTATCGTTTTATCGCTCTCTAACTACCTTTATACCGCCTTGTGCCGTCGATCGGAATAGCTACGATCAGGTATCGATACTATCCTGTTCGTTCGTGAGGTAATACACCTTCAAAGGCCCTAATACCCCTTAGTGTGGATATAACGGTCATATAGTCTATCAGGCAAACCGTTTTATCGGGGTACCGGGAAGGGACGGGACACATGAGCTCGTTCTCTCGCGACGACGGGGACCGCCGACTGGCGGACCCGACCGACGTACGGTCTAACTGCGGCGTCGGGGTCGTGATGGACCTCGACGGCGACGGCGGGCACTGGGTGCTCGCGGACGGACTGGAGCTGCTCGAGAACCTCGAACACCGCGGCACCACGGGCGCCGAGGAGGCGACCGGCGACGGCGCCGGCGTCATGATCCAGACGCCCCACGACTTCTTCGCCGACGAGGTGGACGCGGACCTGACACCCGGCGAGTACGCCGTCGGGTCGCTGTTCCTCCCGAAGGACGACGACGAGGCTCGCGCGGAACTGAAGGGGGTCGTCGAGGACCAGTTCGCCGCGGAGGGGCTCGACGTGGCCGCCTGGCGGACCGTCCCGACGGACAACGCCGACCTCGGACAGACGGCGCTGGACTCCGAGCCCGAGGTCGTCCAGGCCTTCGTCGAGTCCGCCGAGGGACTGACCGGCGACGACTTCGACCGGCAGCTCTACACGGCGCGGCGAGTGCTCGAAACCCACGTCGAGGAGACCGAGCCCGCGGGCCACGAGCGCTTCTACGTCGTCTCGCTGGACACCGACACCGTCGTCTACAAGGGCCTGCTGAAGGGCGAGCAGGTCGCCGACTACTACCCGGACCTGACCGACGAGCGCGTCGACACGACGTTCGCGATGGTCCACGCCCGCTTCTCGACGAACACGCTGGGCGCGTGGCACCTCGCCCACCCCTACCGCGGCATCATCCACAACGGCGAGTTCAACACCATCCAGGGCAACATCAACTGGATGCGCGCGCGGGAGACGGACCTCGACTCCGACGCCTTCGACGACGTGGACAAGCTCAAGCCGATCATCGACGACCCCGAGCAGTCCGACACCGCCAGCGTCGACAACGCGCTGGAACTCCTGATGCTCGAAGGCCGCGACCTCCCCCACGCCCTGCGGATGCTCATCCCCGAGGCCTGGCGCGGCGAGGCCAACGACGTGAGCGGCGCCCGCCGCGACTGGTACGACTACCACGCCTCGCTGGTCGAACCGTGGGACGGCCCCGCCCTCGTGGCGGCGACCGACGGCGACCGCGTCGGCGCCGTCCTCGACCGCAACGGCCTGCGGCCCTGCCGCTACGACGTGACCACCGACAACACGCTCGTCATGGCCAGCGAGGCGGGCGCGCTGGACACCGACCCCGCCGACATCGAGGAGCGCGGGCGCCTCCAGCCCGGGCAGCTGTTCCTCGCCGACCCCGAGGAGGGCCGGGTCATCCCCGACGAGGAGGTCTTCGACGACCTCACCGACGAGCAGTACGGCGAGTGGGTCGCCGAGGAACAGGTCGACCTCGCCGACGTGGTCGACCAGCCGGACAACCTCCCCCAGCACGACTTCGACGAGCTGCGGGCCTACCAGGCCCAGTACGGCTACACCTACGACGAGGTCGACCACCTCATCGAGCCGATGGCCGAGAAGGGCAAGGACCCCGTCGGGTCGATGGGCGACGACACCCCCCTCTCGGTGCTCTCGCAGTTCAACCGCCCCCTCTTTACCTACTTCAAGCAGCTGTTCGCGCAGGTCACCAACCCGCCGCTGGACTACATCCGCGAGGAGCTGGTCACCTCGCTGGAGTCGCGGCTGGGCTACCAGCGCAACCTGCTCGACGAGTCGTCCGAGCACGCCCGCCAGCTCGTGCTCGACTCGCCGATCCTCACCGACCAGCAGACCGGGGCGATCCGCGACCTCGACGCGAACGGCATGTCCTCGACGGTGGTCGACATCACCTACGACCCCGACGCGACGGACCTGCGCGAGGCCGTCGAGGACGCCCGCGAGGCGGCCACCGAGGCCGCCCGCGACCACGACGTGCTGGTCCTCTCGGACCGCGCGGCCGGCGAGGACCGCGTCGCCGTCCCGAGCCTGCTGGCCGTGGGCGGGGTCCACCACCACCTCGTCCGCAACGGCCTGCGCAACCACGTCGGGCTCGTCCTCGAATCGGGCGACCCCCGGACCGTCCACCACATCGCCACGCTCGTCGGCTACGGCGCGGGCGCGGTCAACCCCTATCTCGCCTACCAGACCATCGAGGACCTGGTCGCGGGACCGGACGGCGCCGAACTCTCCACCGCGATCGACGCCTACGTCAACGCCCTGGAGGACGGCCTCCTGAAGACGATGGCAAAGATGGGTATCTCGACGGTCGAGAGCTACCAGGGCGCCCAGATCTTCGAGGCCGTCGGCCTCTCCTCCGACTTCGTCGCCGAGTACTTCGAGGGGACCGCCAACAGGACCGAGGGCATCGGCATCGAGGAGATCGAGGAGGACCTCCTCGACCGCCACGAGGTCGCCTGGGGCGAGGACCCGGACCTGGAACGCCAGGGCGAGTTCGAGAACCGCTCGGGCGGCATCCACCACCAGTGGAACCCCTCCACCGTGGGCAAGGTCCAGCAGGCCGTTCGAACGGGGGACTACGAGCGCTACAAGGAGTTCGCGAGCGAGATCAACGACCAGAACGAGCAACTGCAGACGCTGCGGGGGCTGCTGGAGTTCGACTCGGACCGCGACCCGGTCCCGATCGAGGAGGTCGAGCCCGTCGAGGAGATCGTCGAGCGCTTCGAGACGGCGGCGATGAGCCTCGGGTCGCTGTCGCCGGAGATGCACGAGAACAACGCCATCGCGATGAACCGGCTGGGCGCGACCGCCAACACCGGCGAGGGCGGCGAGCCCCCCGAGCGGTTCGACACCGAGAAGAACTGCTCGACCAAGCAGGTCGCCTCCGGTCGCTTCGGGGTCACCAGCCACTACCTCGCCTCGGCCGACGAGCTGCAGATCAAGATGGCCCAGGGCTCCAAGCCCGGCGAGGGCGGCCACCTCCCCGGCAAGAAGGTCAACGAGATGATCGCCCACGTCCGCTACGCGACGCCGGGCGTCGGGCTCATCTCGCCGCCGCCGCTGCACGACATCTACTCCATCGAGGACCTCAAGCAGCTCATCCACGACCTGAAGGCGAGCAACCCCGACGCCGACGTGAACGTCAAGCTCGTCGCCGAGGACGGCATCGGCACCATCGCCGCCGGCGTCGCCAAGGCCAACGCCGACAAGGTCCACATCTCCGGCCACGACGGCGGCACCGGCGCCTCCCCGAAGACCTCCATCAAGTCCGCGGGCCTCCCGTGGGAACTGGGTCTCGCGGAGGCAAACCAGATGCTCCGCGCGACGGGCCTGCGCTCGCGCATCGAGGTCACCACCGACGGCGGCATGAAGACGGGCCGCGACGTGGCCGTCGCCACGCTCCTCGGCGCCGAGGGGTACGCCTTCGGCACCGCGTCGATGGTCACCTCCGGCTGCGTGATGGCCCGGCAGTGCCACGAGAACACCTGTCCGGTCGGCGTCGCCACGCAAAACGAGAAGCTCCGCGAGCGGTTCCCGGGCGAGCCCCAGCACGTCATCAACTACATGACCTTCGTCGCCCAGGAGCTGCGGGAGATCATGGCCGAACTCGGCTTCACCAGCGTCGACGAGATGGTCGGCCGCCCCGAGGTGCTCGCCCAGCGGACGGACGTGAGCCAGCCCAAGGCGAAGAAGGTCGACCTGTCGGGGGTCATCGCCGAGCCCGCGGGCGACGACGACCGCTACAAGACCCGCGAGCAGACCCACGAGGTGAGCGAGTCGCTCGACTGGGAGCTCATCGAGGAAGCCGAGCCCGCCATCGACGCCGGCGAGCCGGTCGCCATCTCGACGGAGGTGGACAACACCAACCGCGCCGTCGGCGCGACGCTCTCGAACGAGATCTCCAGCGAGTACGGCGGCGAGGGGCTGCCCGACGACACCGTCGACGTCCGCCTGGAGGGGACCGCCGGCCAGAGCTTCGGCGCGTTCCTCCAGCAGGGGATCACGATGGATCTCGTCGGCACCGCCAACGACTACGTCGGCAAGGGGCTCTCGGGCGGGAAGCTGGTCGTCCGCACCCCCGAGAACGCCAACTACGCGGCCGAGGAGAACGTCGTCATCGGCAACGTCGCGCTGTACGGCGCGACCCAGGGGGAGGCCTACGTCAACGGCGTCGCCGGCGAGCGCTTCGCGGTCCGCAACTCCGGCGTCAAAGGGGTCGTCGAGGGCGTCGGCGACCACGGCTGCGAGTACATGACCGGCGGCGCCATCGTCGTGCTGGGCGAGACGGGCAAGAACTTCGCGGCCGGCATGTCGGGCGGCGTCGCCTACGTCTACGACCCCGACGGCGAGTTCGCCCGGAAGGCCAACACCGGGATGGTCTCGGTCGAGCCGGCGCTGGACGAACTCGACCGCGGGATGGTCACCCGGCTGGTCGAGAACCACGCCGAGTACACCGATTCGGACCGCGCCGCCGAGCTGCTGGCCGACTGGGACGACGAGCTTGACAACTTCACGAAGGTAATGCCCGACGCCTACGCCGAGATCATCGAGGAGCGCGAGGGCGACGACGTGCGCACGGAACTGCCCGAGCCGGCCGCCCCCGCCTCGGAGTCGGGCGCCGCCAGCCACGGACAGGCCGACGACTGAGCGCGTTCGCCCCGCTCGCGGTCGCGTCCTGCCGCCCGATACGGCCCGTTCGACCGCCGGCGGCTGCGGAATACCTGCGTACGGCCGCCACCGACTGACCCGGTAGTGGCGTCGAAGCGGCGGAACGATACCCGAGTCGTCACGCGAACCTCGCTGCGAGCGGAAGGCCTATTAGCGTCGATAGACTGTGGATACGTCAATGAGCCGATCGGACCGCGGACCGGGGCAGCCGCGTGCGATGATCCACCGGCGGATCCTCGACGTGGCCGAATCGGACCCGGACGCGTCGATGGCGGCGATCGCCGAGGAGGTCAGCGGCGCGTCGCCGGGCCTCGTCGAGCGCGTCCTCGACGAGTACGGCGACCCCGGTCGCGATTCCGAACCGGAGACCGAGAAATCCATGAACGCCGCGAACCCCTCACCACCCGAGACGGAGCCCGGGACCGACGCGGACAGTTCGAACGACGACACCGGCGAGTCGCCCGCCGACGCGGACAACTCCCCGACCGACTCCGAGGGATCGACCGTCGACGCGGACGACTCCCCGACCGAGCCGGAGGAGTCGCCTCCCGAACTGGCGGGATCGACGGCCGACGCTTCGCACGACGCGGGCGACGATCCACCGGCGGCGGCCGACCTCTCGGAGAGACAGCGCCGGACCCTCCGAGCGCTGTACGAGCGCCCCGGGGCTTCGCAGGGGGACCTGGCGGAGGAGCTGGACGTGACCCGGGCGACGGTGAGCCGCCGCCTCAACGCGATCCCGGGCTTCGAGTGGGGCGAGCGCCGCGCGTTCGCCGAGGCGGTCTTCGGTGACGGGGCCGGCGGCGAGTCCGACGACGGGGCCGCCGACGCGACGACCCGCGAGACGACGCCGGGCGACGCGGTGAACACCGACGAGGGGTCGGCGACGAGCGGGACCGACGCCGGCGAGCGGGAATCGGGAACGGGGCCGGGGCCGGGCGACCCGGGAGCGGGCGACCCGGGGGCGGACGACGCGCTCGAAGGCGAACTCGCCGACCTCGAAGCGCGCGTCGAGGCGGTCGAGTCGCGGGTGAGCGCGACCGGGGACGCCGACGGCGAGGGCGCCGCGGCCGCGCTCCCGCCGGAGCTCGCCCACAAGGTCGTCCACGCCTGCATGGAGTCCGACCGCGTGACCGAGGACGAGGAGCTGGAGATTCTGCGGGCGTTCATGGAGTGAGCCGCGTCGGTCGCCCTCCGCAACGAATAAGTCCCTCGCCGGCGCTCTCTCACACATGACCACGCTCGCGCTCGCGGTATCGCGGACTGCCGAGCCGGGCGTGTCGGTCGCTTCTCCGAAACGCAAACGGTCGTGAGCGGCTCCCGGCGAGCGTGGCGCACTCGTCGCGGGCCGGCCCCCGACCGTCCGCACCGAACTGATCCCGGACAGCATATCATCCACCGACGCGAACACCGACCAATGACACTCCAGTTCCGCGGCGTGTACCCCGCCATGTGCACGCCGTTCGACGACGACGGCAGTATCGACTTCGAGACACTCCGATCGGACGCCCGGCGCCTGGAGGCCGCGGGCGTCGACGGCCTCGTCCCCTGCGGCTCGACGGGCGAGTCCGCGACGATGACCCACGACGAACACATCGAGGTCGTCGAGGCGGTCGTCGACGCCGTCGACGACGTGCCCGTCATCGCCGGCTCCGGCTCGAACAACACCCGCGAGGCGCTGTCGCTCTCCCGGCGGTCCGCCGACGCCGGCGCCGACGCGCTCCTGCTCATCTCGCCGTACTACAACAAGCCGGAACAGCGCGGCCTCGTCGAGCACTACGAGCGCATCGCCGACGAGATCGACCTGCCGCAGATCGTCTACAACGTCCCCTCCCGCACGGGGCGTAACATCGAGCCCGAGACGGTCGCCGAGCTCGCAGAGCACCCGAACATCCAGGGCTACAAGGCCGCCAGCGGCGACATGGGGCAGATCAGCGAGATCGTCGAGCGGACCCGCGACACCGACCTCGACGTGCTCTCGGGCGACGACGGGATGACGCTGCCGATGCTCTCGGTCGGCGGCACGGGCGCGATCAGCGTCGCCGCCAACGTCGAACCCGAGCGGACCTGCGCGATGGTCGGCGCGGCGCTGGCCGGCGATTACGAGCGCGCCCGGGAGATCCACCACCGGCTCGGGCCCCTCTTCCGCGAGCTGTTCGTCGAGACCAATCCCATCCCGGTCAAGGAAGCCATGCAGATCCGCGGGTACGGGCCGGCGCGGATGCGCTCGCCGCTGACGCGGCTCTCCGAGGAGTACCGGGACGACCTGCAGGCGGTGCTGGACGACCTGGAATCCGAAACCTTCGATTACGAGGACGACTACGCCGAGATCGAACGATGAGCACGCGGGTCGCGGTCAACGGCGCAGCCGGACGCATGGGTCGGACGGTCATCGAGACGGCGGGCGAGCGCGACGACGTGGAGGTCGTCGTCGGCTTCCACAGGACCGACGCCGGCGAAATCGACGGCGTCCCGGTCGTCGACTCGGGCGGAGCGGCCGACGCGCTCGCCGAGCACGACCCCGACGTCGTCGTCGACTTCTCGCTGCCGGACGCGACGCTCGGGATCGTCGACGCCTGCGTCGAGGCGGACGTGGGCCTCGTCGTCGGCACGACCGGCTTCGACGACGCGGGGTTCGACGCGCTGGAGGCGGCAAGTGACGAAGTCCCCGTCCTCAAGGCGACGAACTTCTCGCGGGGCATCCAGGTGCTCCTCCGGACCGTCCGGGAAGCCGTCGGCGCGCTCGACGGCTACGATCTGGAACTGACGGAGACCCACCACAACGACAAGGTCGACGCGCCCTCCGGGACGGCGAATACCATCCTCGAAACGGTCCAGGAGCAGCGCGACGTGGAACCGGTCTACGGCCGGGAGGGCCACGCCCCGCGTGACGAGGACGAGATCGGCGTGTTCGCCCGGCGAGCGGGCGACATCCGCGGCGAACACGAACTGGTCCTCGCCGGCAACGACGAGGTGGTCTCGCTGTCCCACCGCGCCGAGGACCGCGGGGTCTTCGCCGCGGGCGCGCTCGACGCGGCGGTCTGGCTGGCCGACCGGGGCGACGGCTGGCACGAGTTCGACGACGTGATCGACGACTGAGCGGTGGACCGGCGGTCGTGCCGGCCCGGCCGAGACCGCGGGTGCTATTATCCCGGAGCGGGAATCCGGAGCCAATGAGTCTCCAAGCCGATATCGAGGACCTCTGGGCGAAGAAGCAGGACGGACTGACCGCCGCGGACGCGACCGACGACCACCTCGCGGTGCTCGACGACTTCCTCGCCGCGCTGGAGGCCGGCGACGTGCGGGCCGCCGAGAAGTCCGGCGGCGAGTGGGAGGCCAACGAGTGGGTCAAGCAGGGCATCCTCCTGAACTTCGGCCTGCGCGAGACCGAGGCCCGCGAGTACGGCGACGTGGCCTACCACGACGTGCTCCCGCTGCGCGAGACCGCGGACCTGGCCGAGCGCGGCACGCGCAACACGCCCGACGGGACGGTCATCCGCCGCGGCGCCTACGTGGGCAGCGACGCCATCCTGATGTCCCCGGCGTTCGTCAACATCGGCGCCCACGTCGGCGACGGGACGCTGGTCGACTCCTGCGACACCGTGGGTTCCTGTGCGCAGATCGGGTCGGACGTGAAACTCGGCGCGAACACGCTCATCGGCGGCGTCCTCGAACCGGTCGAGGACGCGCCGGTCATCGTCGAGGACGGCGTCTCGCTGGGCGCGGGCTGTCGCGTCACCTCCGGGTTCGTCGTCGGCGAGAACTCCGTCGTCGGCGAGAACACCCTGCTCACCCCGCGGATCCCCGTCTACGACCTCGTCGAGGAGGAAGTGCTGTACGGCGAACTCCCGCCGGAGCGCCGCGCCTTTACCCGCTTCGTCGAGTCGTCGGTCTCGGACCACGACCTCATCGACGGCGGCGCGTACAAGCCGGCGGTCGTCGCCACGAGCGTCGAAGAGGAGACGCTCGAAGCCACGGAGCGCGAGGACGCGCTGCGGGAGTAAGGGACGGTTGACAGTCGTCTGCTGCGGCGTCGGCGCCGACACCGGCAACGTCCGCCCGGTCCCGGGCGTCGACGCCGAGGGCCGCTTCGAGTACGTCCCCATCCCGGAGAAGGGCGCGACCGCCGAGACGGCCACGTACGGCTCGCTCGACCGGCGCCACGGGGAGGGAACGTTCGCCGACCTGCTCGACGGGATCCGCCCGGGCAGCGACGGCGAGTGGATCACCGACCCGGGGGCGGTCCGCGAGCAACCGGTCCACCGCGACCCCGACCTGGCGGCGCTCACCTACGGCGAGCACCGGCCGGGGTACGTGGCGAAGCTGCGCGAGCTGGAGCCCGGCGACATCGTCGCGTTCTACGGCGGCTTCCCGGGACCTGACAGCGACTACAAGCACCGGTACCTGTTCGGCTACTTCACGGTCGCCGAGCCGCCGGTCGTGCTCGACCCGGCGATGGATCGGGCCGACGTGGAGGCGGTCCTCGCCGAACACCCCGACAACGCCCACGCCAAGCGCTTCGCCGGTCACGGGGACCTGTACTACCACGACCCGGAATTTACCGACCGGCCGCGGCCGGTGGTGATCGTCCCCGGCGAGGCGCCCGGCGGGCTGCTCGACCGGGCGATACGGCTGAGCGACCGGCGACGGGGGCCGAACTACTATATGAGCGACGACGTGGCGGGCGCGCTGTCGCCGGCGTCGGCGACCGAGCGCGGGACCCACCTCGGCGGGTTCAAACCGGCCGTCCGCTGTGACGTCACTGCCGAGGCGTTCCGCGCGTTCGTCCGCGAGCGGTCCTGAGCGCCGCGCCCCGGTCGACAGCCGGTCGACACAGGGCGACGTTACTCGGACTCACGGGCGATTAACAATCCGTGCATCGGCCGGGTGGCCGCCATGGAGCGCCTGGCGACGCCGATGCCCGCGGTCGCAGTCGTCGCCGTGGTCGTCGGAGGTGCCGTCCTCGCGGGAGTCGCTCTCCCGACCGGGATTGTCCCGCCCTCCGCCGTCGACGGGCACCCGGCCGCGTCGGCCCCGGCGGCTGCCGACGACCCGCCGTCCGTGCTCGCGGGGAACGACCAGGACGACGAGGACGAGGAAGAGGGTGAGGACGACGAGGACGAGGAAGAGGGTGAGGACGACGAGGACGAGGAAGAGGGTGAGGACGACGAGGACGAGGAAGAGGGTGAGGACGACGAGGACGAGGA